>DASQWQ010000290.1:0-12591 GCA_035640175.1 Rubrobacter sp.
CTTCGACGAACCGACGAACAGGAAGCGTACATGAAAAAACAAGTGCTCTTCGTCCACGGCGGGGGAGAAGGGGCTCACGAGGAAGACGAGAAGATGGCGACGAGCCTGCGGGATGAACTCGGGAGTTCATACGACGTTCACTCCCCGAAGATGCCGAACGAAGACAGCCCCGAGTATGAGGTGTGGAAGGATCGGATAAAGAAAGACCTCGCCGCGATGGACGGCGAGGTGATCCTCCTCGGGCATTCTCTGGGGGCTTCGGTCCTCTTGAAGTTCCTCTCCGAAGAGGAGGTCGCAAGACCCATCGCCGGGATGTTCCTCGTCGCGCCTCCGTACTGGGGAGCCGAGGACTGGGAAGTCGAAGAGTACGCATTGCAAAAAGACTTCGCGTCGAAACTCCCCGAAGGATTGCCGGTGTTCTTTTATCACAGCCGCGATGATGAAGTGGTGCCGTTCGCGCACTTCGCGATGTACGCGGAGAAACTCCCGCGCGCGACAGCCCGTGAGTTCGGTGACCGGGGGCATCAATTCGACGATGATCTGTCCGAAGTGGCCAGGGACATCCAAAGGCTGTAAAGGGGACGATTCATGGAGAAAGTACGTTCGAAAGACGGCACCGCCATCGCGTTCGATCGGTTCGGTGACGAACCGCCGGTTATCCTGGTGTGCGGCGGCTCGACCGCATGGCAAACGCATCACTGGCCACGCCCCTGGCACTGCACTTCACCATCTTCAACTACGGCCGTCGGGGTGACGGTAGCGGGGACAATGCGGTGTGGACGGTCCACGGACTTGGAAAGATGCGGGATAAAGTAAAGGAGGTCTCTGTGAGAAAGGGGATCGTGTGGGAGTTCGTGACACTGGACGGCGCCGTCGAAAACCCGGGCGGAGCCGAGGGATTCGAGCACGGCTGGGTTGGGACGTCGACGGCTCGGCCCGGCCCGCAAGCGGCTCACTAGGGGCCACTTTCCCAGTTGGCCGTCCGACGGCAAGAGGATCATCTACACCGCCTACTCCGGTGAGCGGCCTTACCTCTCCGTGATGAACTCAGACGGTTCGGGGCGCCATAGCCTTGGCGCCTCGCTGCTCGAACGCTTGAGCAGCAGGGTGGCAGACGAGGAGCCTGCCTTCTCCCTATCTGGGGAGAGGATCGCTTTCGTGTCGTACCCCGGCAATGACAACGCGGAGATCCCCGTTCTTACGCCCACCGAGGGGTGACAGCCAGAGGTGTGGGCACAAGGCCGCAAGTGCGAGGCAGGAGGGAGATCGAAAGAGACCTCTGCACCAAACGGGATCGGGACTCAGGGATTACACATCAGCGATCTAAGTGTTTACACTGGAAGAGCAACGGAGCTTTCTGCGGAAGTAGGTCTAAGGGGCAGCGAGTAGACGAGCAAAGCTTCACCGACGGTAGGAGGTAGCTTGCAGTGAGGTCTTTGCCCTGATGAGGTCTCGGGATGAGAGAACCCACTACCTGATTTCGTTCAGCTTAAGAAGCCGCCGTCAACAAGAGTGAGGAGTCGTCCATGAACATCACGATCCTTACCATAGGTAGCCGCGGCGACGTCCAGCCCTTCGTCGCCCTTGGTGTGGGACTCAAGGAAGCTGGCCACGAGGTGACTCTCGCTACCGGCAAGGCCTTTGAGGCGTTCGTCACTGAGCACGGATTGCGCCACGTCGCTCTGGAGGTGGATCTGCTCGAACGCTTGCAGTCGCCCGAGGGCAAAGCTGCCGTCTCTGGCAAGAACCTCCTCACCACTATGAAGAAGGCCGCTTCCATGTACAGGAGAGTCCTCGATCAGGAGTGGGCCGCATCTCAAGGGGCTAACGCCCTCGTCTACCATCCAAAGGCCCTGGGCGGTTACCACATCGCCGAAGCTTTGGACGTCCCAGGCGTCCTCACCCACCCAGTCCCCATGTTCTCACCTACCCGCGCCTTCCCCAACCCCGTCCTGCCGTTCACTAACTTGGGTGGCGAGCTCAATAGGTTCAGCTACGGGGCGTTCTTACGCTTGCTAACTGCACCGTACCATCGCACGATAAACCGCTGGCGCAAGGAGACTCTGAAGCTACCGCCGACCTCCTTGCTGGCGAGCGAGCTTGACGTTCGCGGCCGGCCAATCCAAAGGCTGGTCTGCTGCAGTTCTTACGTGGTTTCGCCCCCCCCAGACTGGGACGACTCGACCTCCGTAACGGGGTACTGGTTCTTGGGTAGCTCGGAAAAGTGGCAGCCTCCTGCTCACCTAGCCGAGTTCCTCAAGAAGGGACCAGCACCCATCTACGTCGGCTTCGGAAGCCTCGGAACGTGGGCCTCCGAAAAGGTCATCAGCGCAACGTTGGCTGCCCTGAAGCAGAGCGGGCAACGCAGCGTGCTCACCACGAGCGGAGGCCGGCTCCCCTCAAACGTGCCTGACGACGTGTGTGTGATTGACTCTGCACCCCATGACTGGCTCTTCCCCAAGATGGCGGCAGTGGTACACCACGGCGGAGCAGGAACGACCGCAGAGGGATTGCGCGCCGGCAAGTCGACGCTCATCTGCCCGACTTCTATGAACGACCAGGCCTTCTGGGGAAGAAGGGTTTTCGAACTGGGAGCCGGACCAAAACCCATTCCTCAGAGCAAGCTCACGGCTGAAATGCTGGGGCGTGCGATCCACAGGGCTGTTACTGACGGTGGGGTACGCCGGCGCGCTGAGGAGCTGGGGGAGATGATACGGGCCGAGCGAGGAGTAGTGCGCGCGGTAAAGATCATCGACGAGAGGATGGGAAGGAGCAAGCCCACTTAGAATAGATGAATGTTCCACTGAGACCTGCCTCCATGGGAGGCCGATCGTGAAACGTCTAACGCTCATCGATCTGCTCCGCGAATTCGGGAGAATCTGAAGCAGCACTTCAGCATGTCATGTCAGCAAGCCGCCCGGCTTCGCCGGACGGCTTGTCAACATTTCAGCATTCGAGTGCGCAAACCCTCGCTGACTGGCTGACAAGCCGCCTGCAAGGCGACTGCTGAGAGGCGCCAAGCGCCGTGCTGACAAGCGGAAGCTGTAGGCTGGAGCGCGCTGACAGGCTGATGGCGTGATTCGCTGAAGCTGAATGCTTCAGCGAATCACTTTAGTCCTCGTCCAGCAGGGTCTGGCCCAGGTTCAATATCGTGGGGGCCCAGAGTCCGACGAAGATCGCTGTCTCGCGCTTGCCTGAGAAGTACAGGGCCAGTGAGATGAGGATGGAGAGCAGGGTCCCACCCACGTAGATTCCTTTGCCGCCGTCCATGAGTTACCTCCTGTAGGGTTACTGGTGCCAATATACCCGCCGTCCCATTCTATAAACTGTGAGGGCGATCATAGGTCCCTAAAGGAGGTCCGCAGCACGTGTCCCGAAAAAAGGAAACCGCCACAAGGAGGCCTGATCTGGGAGGCCGCTCGACGGTCTTCGGAACAAGGGGGGCGGTGGCCTGCGAGCACCCGAGTGCCGCCCTGCCCGGCCTCCGCGTCCTCGATGATGGAGGAACAGCCGCGGATGCGTGCGTCGCTATGGCCGCTGCGATGGCGGTTCTCTCACCGATGCAGACGGGAATGGGTGGCGACGCATTCCTCCTGTTCTACGAGGCCGAGACAGGGCGGGTAACCGGGGTTGATGGCTCAGGCCAGGCTTCGAGGGCCATCACTGTCGAGAGACTCCTGAATGTGGGCAAGATGCCGGAGCGTGGCGGCCTCACTGTTACGGTCCCTGGCGCTGTCAGGCTGTGGGAGGACGCTGCGAACCGCTTTGGCAACCAGCCTCTGGCGCGCCTGCTCGAGCCCGCCTGGGAGCTCGCGGAGAATGGCTACCCCGTTGCCGAGGTCGTCGCCCGCTATTGGGATGAGCACGTAGACGTACTCCGCACAGACGAGGCCGCCACACAGACCTTTCTGCCGGAAGGCCGGGCTCCAGTTGCGGGGGAGATCTTCTCCCAGGTAGACCTTGCGGCCACGATTTCGGCCGTGGCCGAACGAGGCGCCGACGCTTTCTACAAGGGCGAGATAGCGGCGAGCGTCGCACACTCCACACAGGAGGCCGGCGGTGACCTCTCGGAGGAGGACCTCGCAGCCCACGAATCGACCTTCGTCGAGCCGATCTCGACCGACTACCGGGGCGTTCGGGTCTACGAGATACCGCCTCCTGGCCAGGGCGTCGCTGCACTCGAAATGCTGAATATCCTCGAAGGGTTCGACCTGGCCTCGATGGAACCCTCGAGCGCGGACCGCATCCACCTCGAGGTCGAGGCGAAGAAGCTCGCCTTCGAGGACCTGCACGGGAGGATCGGAGACCCTGAATTCTTCGAAATGCCGACGGCGGAGTTGCTCTCCAAAGACTACGCAGCGAGGCTGCGCGGGTCGATCTCCCGCGACGCTGCGGCGGTGGTCTCTCCTCCCGACCCCGGGGGCGATACCACCTACCTCTGCGCCGTCGACGCGGAGGGCAACGGCTGTTCGTTGATAAACAGCCTCTATAAAGGTTTCGGCAGCGGTATCGTCGCCGGAGGAACAGGCGTCTGTCTCCACAACCGCGGCAACTCGTTCCGCCTGGAACCTGGCCACCCGAACGCCATCGCTCCAGGGAAGCGCCCGATGCACACCCTCATCCCTGGCCTCGCTACCAGCGACGGAGCCCTGTGGGCCGTCTTCGGCGTGATGGGCGCAGCGATGCAGCCCCAGGGCCACGCGCAGGTACTGATCGACCTCCTAGACTACGGTATGGACCCTCAGGAGGCGGTCGAGCACCCTCGTCACCGCCACGAGAACGGCGTCCTCCTCATCGAGGGTCGTGTCCCCGAGGAGGAGATAGCCCGCCTGCGCGGTCGAGGTCATCGCATCGAGGTTAGGGAAGACTTTATGATCCCCGCAGGAGGCGCCCAGCTAATACGCATCCTGGATAACGGCGTCAGAGCGTGCGGCAGCGACCCGCGCAAAGACGGCTGCGCGCTCGCACAGTAGGGGCAGTGATGACCCAAAGACAGAGTCCAGCCAGCAGGGTCGCGATCGCAGGGATCGTCGGGGCGCTCTACGTGGTCTTGAGCCTCGCCGTCGCGCCCATCGCCTTCGGGCCTATACAGTTCAGGATCGGAGAGGCCCTCAAACCGCTGGTGATCCAATACCCCGTGGTCATCCCCGCATTCGGAATAGGGACCGTGATCATCAACCTCTTCAGCCCCTTCGCCGGGGCGCTCGAGCTAGTCTTCATGCCGCTCGTTGACGTCACCGGCGGCGTGCTCTGCTATCTTGTGGCGAGGAGGATCGGCGGGGCTTTCGGAACCTACCTCGCCTCACTACTCTACGCCCTCTACACCGCCGCCGGTGTCGGGGTGGTGCTCACCGTCGTTGCCGGATTGCCTTACCTGGCCGCCTTCGCCTCGGTCGCCGTCTCGGAGATAATCCTGCTCCTCCTCGGAAATACCCTGCTGGTGCACAGGATCTGAAATCGGCATGGGGAAGGCCCGAGGCCTTCCTCAAGCCGCGCATGTCAGCCAGTCAGCCAGTACCTGCCAGCGACGCTCCCACACCCAGCCAGGCTACATGGCAAACGATGCGGGGTCTTATACACCGCAGAGAGAGCACCCCCAACGCAAGTCGCACCCCAACGAAGCTGACATGCTGAAGTGCCGACAAGGGGAGGCCTGAAAGGCCGCAGCGTGCTGACTTGCTGACATTAACAAAACTTAATACAACTTTAAACCTATCTTCGAAGTAGTTGCTGGAATTAACATGCGGGCGGGTTAGTATGTCGTGCAACGTTTCCGGACCGCTTCGCACCGGGTGTTCGACCGGAGCATGGTCCGCATCATCTCTACTGCGGCGTTCTGTCGCACCCTGCATGGTCTATAGCAACGCGTTGTTAGTGTAGGAAACGCAAGGAGAGGTTGATCTATATGCGAAGGTCGTCGGGCTCGACGGTAGACGTGGGCGCATCTTGTATCTGTGCAGGCTTCTCGGTACTTTTCGGATGCCATCCTGGTGGGTGCTAGGATGGAGGGCCCCGCTGACCTCTGCCTGCACGAGCTCTTCGAGGAGCAGGCGCGCCGCACGCCTGAGAACCCTGCGCTCGAGGACGCCAGGATCTTCCTGACTTAGTGCGAGCTGGACAGGCTCGCCGGCGGGCTCGCGGCGTATCTCAGGAGCTTGGGAATCGGGCCTGACGAATCCGTCGGTGTTTACATGGAGCGGCGGGCCGAGTACGTGGTCTCCTGCCTCGCCGCCATGAAAGCTGACGGCGCCTACCTGATACTCGAGCTCGCCTACCCGCCGCCCCTGCTCGCCGATGTCGTGGCTGACGCGAGCCCGCGCGTCGTCCTCACCCAGGAGCGGTATGCGGATCGTCTGCCACACGGGACAGAGACGTTCTTCCTGGATGAGGGCTGGGAGGAGAGACTGGAGGACGTTCCGGCAGGAGATAGCAGGCCCGAGATCGACCAGGACAACCTGGCTTTCGTCTCGTACTCTTCCGGGACGACGGGCAAGCCGAAGGGGATAGCTAACCCACACAGGGCGCCGGTTCTCTCTTACCTGTGGCGATTCGGTACAAGCGACTATGCTCCAGGCGACAGGGTCGGGTGCAACGTGTTCTTTATCTGGGAGATGATGCGGCCGCTGTTACGCGGGGCTACGACGGTCGTCATCCCTGACGACGTTATCTACGACCCGAATGCCTTGATCCGCTTTCTCGAAGAGTACGGGATCACGGAGACGCTGGTTACCCCATCCCTCCTCGAAGCCGTCCTGAACTCGAGCGGTTCCGACGTGGGCGAGAGGCTCTCGAACCTCAGGACGCTGTGGCTGAACAGCGAGGTCGTAACCCGCACGCTGGCGCGGCGCGCCATGGAGCTGTTGCCAGATGCGCGACTGCTCAACGTCTACAGCTGCAGCAAGACCCACGAGGTGGCCGCCGGGGACCTGCGCGACCTGGTCGAGAACACTGAGTCTACGTACTGCGCTGTCGGCGCTCCCATGGACCCGGAGCACCTCTATCTATTCGACGCTGGAGGTAGTCGCGTGCCCGAGGGCGAGGCCGGGGAACTCTTCGTCGGCGACTGCCTCGCTCGCGGCTACGTAGATCTGCCCGAGAAGACCGAAGAGAGCTTCCCCGAAGACCCCTGCTCCAGGAGCGGTGCAACGATGTATCGCACGGGCGACAGGGCCCGCATCCTCTCTGATGGAAGTCTGGAGATCCTCGGCCGCGTGGACTTTATGGTCAAGATCCGGGGCTACAGCGTCAAGCTCGGCGCCGTCGAGGCTGCCATCGGGAAGGGTCTCGCCGTAAGGTCTTGCGTCGTAGTCTCGGAGGGCGAGGAGGACGAGGACAGGCGCCTCGTCGCCTACATTGTGCCTGATCCCGAAGACGACTAGCGCTATTCAGGATGGAGCCTCGACCCGAAGACGGGGCGAAGCAAGGAGATAAGGGGCATCCTGCAAGACAGCTTGCCGCACTACGCGGTCCCTTCCGTCTTCGTCGAGCTGGAGTCGCTCCCGATCCAGGGCACCTCGGGCAAGGTCGACCCTCTGAACTCTCGCCTCCACCACCCCGCCCCACACGCTCCACCAGGGAAGACGCAGGTAGCGTCGCCAGACTCCCCAAAGGAGCACCCCGCTCCGAGAAGGAGGCGCTTCTAGCACGGGCCTGGGAGGATGTGCTGCGCCTGGATGAGGGCGAGGTGCGGCCCGAGGACGACTTCTTCGACCTCGGCGGGCATTCACTCGCCACCGCTCAACTCTCCAGCTGCGTCGAGCAATCCTTCGGCGTTCACGTCTCGATACCGCTTTTTATGGAGGACCCGACGCTCGCAGGGCTGTGCGCCAGGATAGAGGCGCTACAACGCGACGGGAAAGACGTACATGCGCGGCCTTCCGAAGATCTGCGGGCCGAGGCCGTCCTCGCCCCGAAATAGCCCCGCAGCCCGCGGCGAATGACACCCGGACCCTACGGGACGCCGGCAACGTCTTCCTGACCGGGGCCACCGGCTTCCTCGGAGCCTTCCTACTCGACGAGCTGCTCTCCTCGACAAACGTCCGCGTTCACTGCCTCGTCAGGCAGTGCGGTGACGCAGGCGAGATGGAGTCCATCGAGACTAACCTGCGGTGCTACGGGCTGTGGCGGCTAGAATGGGAGGAGCGCATAGTGCCCGTCACGGGAGACCTGGAGGAACCGTTATTCGGCATGGCCGATGAAGGGTTCGACGCGCTAGCGAAAGAGGTGGATCTGATAATCCACGCAGCCGCTGTGGTGAACCTCGTCTATCCTTACTCGGCGCTGAAGGCGGCCAACGTCGGCGGTACGCGCGAGGTCTTGCGCCTGGCGTGCCGCCACGGGGCGAAGCCCATGCACCACGTCTCTACGAACGGCATCTTCCCGCCAGGCAACGGCCTGTGCGAGGAAGAGACCGACCTCGAGGAGCTTGCGGAAGCCCGCGAGGACGGCTACGGACAGTCCAAGTAGGTCGCCGAGAGGCTGGTGCGGGAGGCCTCGGGGCGCGGTCTGCCAGTCTGCGTCTACCGTCCAGGGAACGTCTCGGGGCATAGCGAGTCCGGGGCTTCCAACCCGCGCGACGTGATCGGCGTGGTCATCGTAGAGTCTTCACGGCTCGGATACGCCCCCGAGGTCGGGGGGTGGCACATGGAGATGACGCCCGTCGATTTCGTCGCCGTTACGATACTACACCTCGCATCGGACCAGGCGGCGCAGGGAGGGACCTACCACCTGGCGAATCCCGACCCTCCACCCGCGGGCGAAGTCTTCGGCCGGCTGGAGGAGCAAGGCTACCCGCTGGAGCGCCTAACCTACGACGAATGGCTGCAGAAGATAGACGCCGCTCCCCCAGAAGAAGGCTCCCCAGGGGAGGTCCTGCAAGGAGCGTCGCCCTCGGCTGAGGAGCTCTGGGAACAGAACATCTACGAAGACCGCAACGCGCGTCGTGCTTTGAATGACGGGCCGACTCGGCCCGCCATCGACGGGGCACTTATGGATACCTACGCCAGGTACTTTGCCCAGCAGGGTTGGATAGGGGCGCCCGCGGCGCTCCAGGAGACCAGGAGACGCGGGTAGCTGGGGGTCTTTCCGACGGGCATGCTAAGGGACGATTTCGAAGGACGGCCTACCCTACGTCGACGTCCGTGGTGTCGACCTCGAGGACTTCGTCGAGGCCCATGATCTCACGTATGATCTCCTCCGCATCTTCTTGCGTGGCCATCGCGCCGGTCAACGCCACGACACCTTCCCTGGCGGAGCGAACCTCCAGGTTCGTGCCGTCGAGCAGGTCAGCCACTTCGTCCACAAGGTCTTCGTTCTCGTTGAGTAGAGGGTCTATCTCCTCCTCACCGGTATCCGGGTCGATGTAGACGTCGTTACGCGGGTATCCGGAGTCGGGGGTGTAAGTCTCGTCCTCCCAGTCCTCGCGCGCCTCCAGATCCTCCTCCGCCTGGGCCTCGTCCTGGTCCTCAGGCTCGGTGACGAGTTGGCCTTTGTGTTCGTAATCCTCTTCGTCCTCGTCGTCGACCTCATCAGGGGCGTAATCGTCTTCAGCGTGGTCGCCCGGCTCTTCGTCCGAAGCGTCGGCTACGTAGGTCGCGAAGTCGGCGTCAGGATCGAGTGATAGGCCTGTGATCGGGGCCTCCAACCGTTCTCCGCTCTCCGTCTCGACGACGACATGCGTCACCTCCCCGCTCTCCTCGTTTGCGACCACCTCAGCGATGCGACCTATCTCCGTACCGTCAGCGGCCCGCGCTTCTAACCCGATAAAACCTCGTTCTTGCACATCACCCTCCAGAGTAGCTACCGTCTGATCTGAAGGATATACCCTGTACCCGACTCATACCCCCATGACCTCCTAACCCCGGAAAAAAGCCGTCCGCGCCACTGCCCTTGCCGCCGCGTGCATCCCCGGCGCGTCGCCCCCACTGGTCAAAATCCCTGTCCTCAATACCAGCCTCCTCTCGCTCTCTTCACATCCCATTATGCAGGAACCCGTGCAAAACATGTCACCCTGATCTACCTTGATCTCCCGCGAAGGAGTAATAAAATATGAGCGTGACGGGCTTAGATTTTGGCATTACGGTTCCTCCTGAATGGGGAACGAGGCAGTACGAGATTCTATTACAGGAGGCTCATCAGCGGATGATATGTGAGAACTGTGGGATTCGGCCGGCGAGCGTGCAGGTATTACGGCAGCAGGGTGACCGGAGGGTGGCCAGCTATCTGTGCACGCAGTGCGCGCGGCAGCTCGGCATGATCGGGGGTGCGCAGGGTGGGTCGGACCCGTTCGCGATGCTCCAGAACCTCATACAGCAGCAGCATGGGGGGCAGGGCAGCCTGTTCGACGCGCTCTCGGGGGAGGCGCAGCAGGTCGTGATGCGGGCCCGCGAGGCGTCGGCTGGCACTACGCGGACGGCGGCTATCGGGACGGATCACCTGCTCGCCGGTATAGTGACCGGTGACAACGTGGCGACCGAGGCCCTGCAGCGTGCTGGCGCTGACGTCGGCGGGATGCGCGCGCGCTTCCAGGAGTTCCGCGGCGATCCGAAAGAGGAGATCTACACGTTCACCCCGAGCGCCAAGCGCGCTTTGCAGCTCTCCTTCACCGCGGCCAAGCAGATGGGCGCTGGGCACGTCGGGAGCGAGCACCTGTTGCTCGGGCTGCTCGGCGAGGGCGACGGGAACGCGTACAGGATACTGCAGCAGCACGGCGCGAGCGACGCCGAGGCGTTGAGGCGTGAGATCCTGCGCCTCATGCAGCAGCGCGGGGCGCAGATGGGACAAGGGATGCCCAGCGCCGCAGCTGGAGGCCCTGGAATGGGTGGCGGACAGCAGGGCCCGACGAGCCAGACGCCGACCCTGGATCAGGTAAGCAGAGATCTCACGCAACTAGCAAGCGAAGGCGAGCTCGACCCCGTTATCGGGAGGGCCGAGGAGATCTCACGCGTCGTCCGCATCCTCTCCCGCCGCACGAAGAACAATCCTGTCCTGATCGGTGAGGCCGGAGTGGGCAAGACAGCGGTGGCCGAGGGACTCGCCCAGCGGATCGTCTCGGACGACATACCTGAGTCGCTCAAGGGCAAGCGTGTCCTCGCGCTCGACGTGGGTGGGCTCGTGGCAGGCACCCGTTTCCGCGGGGACTTCGAGGAGCGGATGCAGCAGATGCTCAAGGAGCTCCAGCAGGAGGAGAAAGACATCATCCTGTTTATCGACGAGCTCCACACTATCGTTGGGGCCGGCGGCGCGGAGGGCGCCGTCAACGCCTCGAACATGCTGAAGCCTGCGCTCGCGCGCGGCGAGCTCCAGGTTGTCGGGGCGACGACGCTAGACGAGTACCGCAAGCACGTGGAGAAGGACCCCGCGCTGGAACGGCGCTTCCAGCCCGTGCTCGTCGACGAGCCGACGGTTGAGGAGACGGTGGCGATCCTCTTCGGCCTCAGGGATCGTTACGAGGCGCACCACAGGGTGAAGATTGCGGAGGAGGCCGTCATCGCGGCGGCCCAGCTCGGCGACCGCTACATAACGGACCGGTTCCTGCCGGACAAGGCCATAGACCTCCTCGACGAGGCAGCGGCAGAGGTGCGCCTCCGCTCGACGGTGCCGCCCGTTGACGTCAAGCGCATCGAGGAGGAGATAGCGGGCCTCGAACGCGAGAAGGAAGACGCCGTGAGGGCCGAGGACTACGAGAGGGCCGCCGGCTTCAAGCAGCGTATCGAGCAGCTCAAGGCCGAGCTCAGCGAGCGGCATGAGGGCTGGGCCGGAGGTCGCGAGACCAACGCCCCCGAGGTGACCCGCGAGGATATTGCCAGCATCCTGGAGGAGTGGACCGGCGTGCCGGCGACCAACATCGTCAAGCAAGAGGCAGAGCGTCTCCTGAACCTGGAGGGCGTGTTGCACGAGCGGGTCGTCGGGCAGGAGCCCGCGGTCAGGGCGGTTGCCCAGGCCATCAGGCGCGCCAGGGCAGGCATCAAGGACCCGAAGCGCCCCGTCGGCAGCTTTATCTTCCTGGGCCCCACGGGCGTCGGCAAGACCGAGCTCGCGCGTACTCTCGCCGAGTACCTCTTCGGCGAGGAGGACGCCATGATCCGGATAGATATGTCCGAGTTTCAGGAATCCCACACGGTGTCGCGCCTCGTCGGCGCGCCTCCTGGCTACGTCGGCTACGAGGAGGCAGGACAGCTCACGGAGCAGGTCCGCAGGCGTCCCTACTCGGTCGTCCTCTTCGACGAGATCGAGAAGGCCCACCCTGAGGTCTTCAACACGCTCCTGCAGGTCCTCGATGACGGGCGCCTCACGGACGCCAAGGGCAGGACGGTCAACTTCGAGAACACGGTCGTCATAATGACCTCGAACGTAGGCAGCCAGCACCTGGTCTCGACGAGGCAGTTTGGCTTCACCTCGGGCGATGGCGTTGACTTCCGCGAGACCGAGCGGCGCGCGCGCGAGGCTCTGGAGCGGTCCTTCAGGCCTGAGTTCCTCAACAGGGTAGATGAGATCATCGTCTTCCAGCCCCTCACGAAGGAGGACGTGCTGAAGATCGTGGACATCATGCTCACTCGCCTGAACAAGCACCTCGAAAGCCAGCGCGTCCAG
>DASQWQ010000291.1:0-3741 GCA_035640175.1 Rubrobacter sp.
CATGACGCGAGGGGAAGCAGGGTCCAGTAAGCGTTTCGCAGGAGAAGAACCTAGTCTCCCCTGGCGAGTACGCGGCCTGGCTCTTCGACCTGGACCGGGTCATCACCGATACGGCTAGCGTGCACACCGTTGCTTGGAAGGAGATGTTCGACGGGTACCTGAAAGAGGTGTCAAAGCGCGAGGCGAGATACATCGAGGCGTTCGAGATACACCCAGACTACTATCGGTTCGTGGACGGTAAGCCAAGCTACGCCGGCGGGGATAGCTTCCTGCGCTCGCGCGGCATCATCATCGATTGGGGAAATCTTAACGACGCCCCGGGCAGGGAGACCGTCTGCGGGATCGGTAACCGTAAGAACACGCTATTTAATGAGGTTTTGAGACTACGGGGTGTGGAAGTGTTCGAGTCTTCGGTAGTCCTGGTTCAAAAGCTAAGAACCAGAGGCAGGCGCGTCGCTGTGGACACCTCCAGCAAGAACTGTGACGCGGTACTACAGGCGGCCGTCATTCAGAACCTGTTTGAGGCTAGAGTAGACGGCAACGTTGCCGCGGAGAAGAAGCTCGCCGGCAAGCCCGCCCCTGAGACCTACAAAGAAGCCGCCCGTATGCTCGGGACGTTCCCTGAGCAGGCCGTCGTGATAGAGGACGCCATCTCTGGGGTTAAGGCGGGCCGGGCGGGCGGCTTCGGCCTCGTCATCGGCGTGGCCCGGGGTGACGACCCGGAGGTCCTCCGCCAGAACGGCGCCGACGTTGTGGTCCGTGACCTTGCAGAACTTAGCGTAGTATGAGACAAGTAGAGGACAATGACTACGAACGTCAGTGACCTGCCGCATGCACTTGCCCAAGGCGACGAGCTGGCTCGGCGGCTGGCCGGCAAAGTTCCTGCCGTCTTCCTCGACTATGACGGCACGCTGACCCCCATAGTCGACAGGCCCGAGGACGCCGTCATCTCCCAGGGCATGCGGAACGCTGTTCGCCGGCTGGCCCAGCGGTGCCCGGTGTGCGTGGTCAGCGGGCGCGACCGGCGGATAGTGCAGGAGCTGATGGGGCTCAACGACCTGACCGTCGCCGGCAGCCACGGCTTTGACATCTGGAGCCCGGAGGGCACCATCGAGCACGCGGAGGGCGCCGAGTTCGAGGCGTTGCTGGCCGAGGTGAAGACGCGACTCCACGAGGAGCTGGGCCTCATTGGGGGTGCCCTAGTCGAGCCGAAGAGATTCTCGGTCGCGGCACATTACCGGCTCGTCTCTGACAAGGAGCGGCCTAAAGTGAAAGAGGTTGTGGATACGATCCTCTCCGAGCACCCCGACGAGTTGAGGGTTACGCCCGGCAAGTTGGTCTACGAGATACAACCCAAGCTCGACTGGGACAAGGGGAAAGCCGTGCTCTATCTGCTGGGGACACTGGATCTCGACCGTGAGGACGTGGTGCCCTTCTACGTGGGCGACGATGTCACCGACGAGGACGCCTTCGAGGCCTTGGCGGACCGCGGAATAAGCATCTTCGTAGGCTCGGTGGACGATCCGGAAGTCACCGGACGGACCACCGCCGCCGACTACATACTCCTCTCGACGGAGGAAGTGAGGCAGTTTCTGGACACGCTGGCGCGTTGATGGGTATGGGGAGGGGAGAGTTGGGAAAGGGTAGCGGGGTCACCACGCCGGAGTGGACGTTCGCCTACAATTCCTTCGATCCAAATGAGGAGGGCCTGCGTGAGGCACTGACCTCCACTGGCAACGGCTACTTCTGCGCGCGGGGCGCTGCCGAGTGGGCCGACGCCGACGATGCGCACTACCCGGGCACCTACATGCACGGGGGCTACAACCGGGAGACCACGATCATGGCCGGCCAGCCGGTATTGAACGAGGACCTTGTGAATCTGCCTAACTGGCTCGTGCTCAGGCTCCGGATCGGGGATGAACTGGTCAACCTTGAAGACGCCGAGCTGCTCTCCTACCGGCACGAGCTGGACGTACGCAACGCGACGGTCGTACGCGTCGTGCGGTTCCGCGACCGGGCGGGACGCGAGACCACCTTACTCAGTCGCCGCTTCGTCAGCATGGCTGACATGCACCAGGGGGCGATCGAGTGGACGATCACGCCGGATAACTGGTCGGGTGGAGTGTCGGTGATCTCTGCGCTGGACGGCAGGGTTATGAACCGGGGCGTCGCCCGCTACCGGCAGCTCGAAGGTAGGCACCTGGAACCGGACCTGACCCGCGCGATAGGTCCCGACATCATCGCCCTCCGAGTGCGGACTCGCCAGTCGCACATATACGTCGCCGAGGCGGCGCGCACCCGGGTCTACGGGGAGCGCGAGGTGGTGAGTGTAGATCATGACCTCTACCAGACGGACAATTACATCCATGAGACGCTGACCTTCGAGGTCGAAGAGCAGGTCCCTGTGCGCGTCGAGAAGATGGTCGCCTTCTACACCTCGCGCGACCATGCCATAAGCGAGCCGCTGGCCAACGCCATAAAGGCCGTCGGCCGCTACGAACCCTTCGCCGAGGCCTTCGACCATCACGCCAGGGCCTGGGATGAATTGTGGTCCTTCTGCGACATGCGCATCCCCAAGGACGACAGGATTCAGCTCCTGGTCCGGCTACACATCTCCCACATCCTGCAGGTCTGCTCACCGCACACAGCGGATTTGGACGCTGGAGTACCGGCCCGCGGCCTCAATGGGGAGGCCTATCGTGGGCATGTCTTCTGGGATGAGCTCTACATCTACCCGTTCCTAAACTTCCGGCTACCCGAGATCACGCGCGAGCTCTTGATGTATCGCTACCGGCGGCTGGATGAGGCCCGCGAGGCGGCTAAAGAGTCTGGCTACAGGGGGGCAATGTACCCCTGGCAGAGCGGCAGCGACGGCAAGGAAGAGACACAGATCGTGCATCTCAACCCTCGCTCCGGACGCTGGGATCGGGACCTCAGCCACAACCAGAGGCACGTGGGTGCGGCCATCTTCTACAACGTGTGGCGATACTACCAGGCGACTGAAGACTATGAGTTCCTGCTCGGTTACGGCGCCGAGATGATGCTGGAGATCGCCCGCTTCTGGTCTTCCATCGCCCACTTTAACCCTGACCGCGGCCGCTACGAGATCCACGGCGTTATGGGCCCGGACGAGTTCCACGAGAATTACCCCGACTCGGAGGAGGAGGGCTTAAGGAACAACGCCTACACCAACGTGATGGTCGCCTGGATCTGCAAGACCGCCCTGGAGGTAATCGAGCGTCTCCCCGAGCGGCGCCGCCGGTCGCTGTGCGCCAAGATGGGGCTCTTCGAGGATGAGGTGCAAACTTGGGAAGCCATGAGCCGCAAGATGTTCGTGCCGTTCCACGGCGACGGCGTTATCAGCCAGTTCGAAGGCTACGAGAAGCTAGAGGAGCTGGACTGGGAGGCCTACCGTACCAAGTACGGCAACATTCAGCGGCTAGACCGCATCCTCAAGGCCGAGGGGGACACGCCCAACCGCTACAAACTTAGTAAGCAGGCCGACGCCCTGATGCTGTTCTTCCTGTTTGCCGAGGAAGAGCTTCGGCAGCTGTTCGAGCGGCTCGGGTACAAGTACACGTCCGACACGGCCCGCAAGAGCATCGCTTACTACGAGCCCCGGACCACGCATGGCTCGACCTTGAGCTTTGTCGTGCACGCCGCCATCCTGGCCGATGTGGACCCGAAGAGCTCGTGGGATATGTTTACAACCGCACTGGAGAGCGACGTCGGTGACATTCA
>DASQWQ010000292.1:0-10044 GCA_035640175.1 Rubrobacter sp.
GCTAAGTAACCCGGAATCAGCTCAGGAGCCCCTCCTATTCGATCCTTGCGTTGAGCAGTGTAAATCGTATTGGTCATCGTCTATCTACCCCGAGAGCTTGGCGAAAACAAGCGTGGTCCTCTACGAGGATAATGTGGCTCATCTCTTAGCACCTTCCAGAAACATAAAATACATTATATAGATATTATGTAATTAGTATATCACGTAATGCAACAAGACCAGTACGACTCGAGGGCGGGGATGGCGTGGTCAACGGCCAGCCTTTCCTTCACCGATGGGGTGGCTGGAGCAGGCTAGCCGCCGTCGGCACCCGCTTCTGGTCGGACAAGTACCCGCACCTCTACGACCTGACTATCCAGACCGACGTCCATCTCAGGGTAAATGTGGCAATTCCCGCCGCTCCTTGAAGAAGGGGTTGCGGGGAATGAATCGCTTCTCCCCACAATATAGCAGGTTTCAGCAGGTTTCACGGTTCACTCACCGAGTAGCGTTGGACAGCTCCCACGTCCCAGGATATCCCGAGACCCGCTGCATCGGGGGTAGAGGCATATCCATCCTCTATCTCGAGCTGCTTCTCAAGGATTGGGGTGGCCCAGTCGACGTACTCCATCCAATGCCTCGTGGGGCTCACCGCCAGAAGGTGCGCGCTGATCTCCGGGAAGAGGTGGCTTGAGAGTGGAATCCCTTTGGCCCCTGCGAGCGCTGCGGTTCTAAGCCAGCCCGTAACCCCGCCGATCTTCATGGCATCTGGCATCACGTAGTCGGAGGCGCCAGCGTCAATGCTCTTAGCCGCGTCGTGCGGCCCCCACCAGTTCTCTCCGATCTGAACAGGGGTCTTAGTATCGCGCCGGATTTGCGCATGGCCAGAGTAGTCGTCGGCGCGAGTCGGCTCTTCTATCCAGTAGAGTCCTTCGTCTTCCAATGCTGCAGCGCGCCTACTCGCCTCTGCGACCGAGAGCGACTGATTGTAGTCAGACATCAGCGCCACCTCCTCGCCAACCGAGTCCCTGACCGCCCGGACCACCTCGAGGTCGGTCTTTAGCTCCTGGTATCCTAGCCTGACCTTGATGGCAGTGAACCCCGGAGCAAGGAGTTCTTGGGCTTCTTCTGCCGCACGCTCGGGGCCGATCATACCCAGCCCGCAACTGTTGTAGGCTGGAATCCTGCATGACTGACCGCCGAGCAGCCTCACCAGGGGCATCTCACAAGACTTTGCCAACGCGTCCCAGGCGGCCATGTCGATGCCAGCCATCGCCATGGCGCTAAGTCCTTGCGGCCCTAAGAGCCTGAACGTCATCTGCAGCTTTCGTTCGATCTCCACCGGGGCGAGGAAGTCGCCCTCGATCAAAGGTGCGAGGTTGGAGAAGAGCTTAGCCAGTGGCTTCAGCACCAAGGGGGTAGGACAGAAGAGGTAGCTGCACCCGGTGACTCCTTCCTCGGTGAGGAGGTCGATCAGGACCATCGCTGCCGAGCCGACCTCGCCTCCGCCGGTTTTGAGAGGGCGGTTCATAGGCGCGTCGACCGGGTGGATGACAAGGCCGCGAACAGTGAGTTCAGGATCTAGGTTCATGTGTTCCCTCCCTTGGATGTCGAGCTAAGCTATCTTATTATCCTGTACCGCCCAAAGATCCGCCGTCCCTAAGGAAGAAGTTGCGGCGGAATGAATCCGACGGGCGCCGACCAATAGTCATGCGTGGGTGTGCCTCGGGTTGGGCAAGAAGGTGCACGAGGCGTACAACTTGTCTGAGCGAGGATCGAGACGAAGCGGCAGACGGTCATTATGTCAGCAGCGGTCGCGGGGACTATCGGGCCCGTCCTGTTCGGGAGCATCCTACTCGCGCTCAGCGTTCTCGAGTACGATTTCATGCTCGGGATCGGATGGCGCCCCGTCACGAACCCTGCGGGCGCCTGGCCTAGCGGTCTCGCCCTCGGCCCCTACGGCCTCGCGCAGGTAGCCAACTTCGTCGTCTCGGGTCTACTGCTAGCCTTCTTCTCGCTCGGCCTTCATCTCGGGGCGATGGATGGGCACGGCTCGCCACTCGGTCCAGCATTCCTCTTCGTGGCGGGGACGGCGATGACACTCATGGGCTTTGAAACCGATCCGACACGGAGGATCGGACCCCGTAGCCTGCACGGCCTCATCCACGACGCATGCTTCGTGATCTTCGTCCTCGCCTTCCTGGTCGCCCTGTTTTCGCTGTGGCAGAGGTTCGAAGCGGATCCCCGTTGGCAGGGCCACGCCCGCTACACCCTGGCCACGGGGATAATAGCGGTGTTGTTGCTCTTGCTGCCGGGCGTAGCCTACTATCTGTTCATCGTCACGCTGCTCGCCTGGATCGAGGTCAGCGCGATACGCTTGTGGCGTCCCACTTAGCCTTCAACGGGTGGCCAGACGCGCAATACTGAATGGAACCTATTGAAGCCACAAACCGCGCCGGTAAATCCACAGCGGTTGGACGCCCGAAGCCAGTACCAATCGGCGCACCAGGGCCGGCAGCAACGACTCGGACTTTTTGAGGTTTGTCAACGCAACCAGTTCGGTAGCGCCGCCCGGAGCGGTCCTGCCGTGGTCAACCGAAGCCTATTACTACTAGCTCCAAGGAAACAATCGACTTCGGTTTGCAGTAAATCGCCCCTATCTCAGATCTAAGACTTCCCTCTAAATCTACAATTTAGCTGCAAATCTGGAGAAAGATAAAGTGCCGATGAGCGGACTCGAACCGCTGACCTAATCTCATTACGTGTGCGAGGCAAAGGTTGGTGAGTGTTGCAGGAATTCGCAGATCCTGCATAGATAAGGGGTTTTCTGTTCACACTAGTGCCTACTATTGCAGTGTGAGTGGCGCTTACCCAGCTCACCGCCCGGGAAGACCGAGGGTCCTTCGGACACTACGGGGCAACCGTGCGGCACTCCAGTACTTGCGAAGGATCCGTAGGAACGTCTATCTTCGTAGTTTCCAACAAACAAACGTTTCGGAGGAACCCACTAGTGAGGATCAAAGCGTCTGTGTTCATCGCGACCAGCCTCGACGGATTCATCGCCAGAGCGAACGGTGACCTCGATTGGTTGACCGGTGCGGAAAGCGCGTCGACCGAGCAGGATTATGGTTACCAGGAATTCATGGATACCGTCGATACCATTGTCGTGGGCCGGAATACCTTCGAGCTCGTGCTAACGTTCGATACTTGGCCATATAGCGGCAAGAAGGTCGTCGTGCTAAGTAGCAGGCCAAATGCGGTTCCGCCGCACCTCACGGATGGCGTCGAATGGCTCTCGCTAACCCCGCAGCGCCTCGTTGGGCGGCTCGCAGCCCAAGGCGCGACACACCTCTACGTCGACGGAGGCAAGACGATCCAAGGGTTTCTGATCGCGGGACTCATCGACGAACTAACCATTACTCGAGTTCCCATCCTGATCGGCACCGGTGTACCGCTCTTCGGACCGCTTGACCACGACGTTAGGCTCACACACATTGCAACACGGCAGTTCGAGAACGGGTTTGTACAAAGCAAATACCGTGTTGCGGATACCCTGTGACGATACGTTCTGCGCCATCCCCGGAACAGGGGCTACGGATGTGAGTGGTGTCAAAAGGCCGGTAGTTCAGAACCACGGCCTTCTCAATTTCTCCAGTTTCTCCTGCAAATCGCGACAAATAGAGAGCCGACGAGCGGACTCGAACCGCTTACCCCTGCTCATTACGAGTGACAATTCGGGCGTTGCAGGGGTTTGCACGAGCTTGCAAATCCTGCATAGATAAGGCGGTTTCTTTGCTCTGCCTTGCCCTGCGTTGCACCGTATTGCGTTCCCGGTGGTGTCAGAGTGGTGTCAAAAGTGGCGGGTAGCCTTAGTGTGTTCAAGACTCTCTCACCGGAAAGGGCCGCGCGTTCACCAATCTATTGTCTAAAGTGATCGAGCATGCTGCCGGGCGAGATCGCCACGGCCAGCAAGCTCTCAGAAACCCACTTTGCGCCAACGACACGTTGGCTCTACCTTAGGACCGACTGCTCCTGGGCCGATCGGACCGGGGCTAACCGCCTGGTGTTGTGCCTAGCAGACGACATCTACGCCGCACCTAGCCCATACAGCTCACCGAACTTGTTTTTCAGGTAGCGCAAGTAAGAAGCTGTGTCCAGCCGGCGCCCGGTAGCTCTCTCGATCAGCTCGTCGGGGTCGTACCGCTTTCCGTGACGGTGAATGTTCTCCCGGAGCCACTTTAGAAGTGTCCCGAACTCGCCCTGCCGCTACCGAACGCCCGGCAAGATGTGCGCGGAACCTGTAAGCTGCCACGGTCGACTTACTGGAAGTCGGTGTCTGCCATTAGGTAAGTTAGCTGTATGGCGACCAGCAATCAGGCCACGACACATCTGCCCATGATCCGTGCGGCGCTGACTCACAAACCTGAGCGAGAGGAGCCGAACTTCAAACCTAAGTGGACCCGAAGCCTGACGAGGACTGCTAGGCGGAGCCCGAGACTGCAACATACGAGGCGGAAGAGGTTAACGGAAGGTTCGACGCCGTCGTCACGGTCATGAGGGTGGAGGACCCTAACCGGAGACTTGGAAGAGCATAGGATACCCATTTGATGGAGGAGGCCAAGATAATGACAAGCGGCAAGGCATGGCCCAAACGCCGGCTGTGCTCGGTCGTCTCAAAGGCCGCCAGGGAGGACCCAGCGGGCTGCGGGACGCCCTTCGTCGGCTACCTTGGGGTAGAGGTCACACCGCCCTGGATGGACGACGTCAGCGAGTCCCCCCGCTTCCCGGACGGACTCCGGGAAGCCGTAGAGAGGGCCCAGCACGCGGGCGTGATCGGCAAGTTCACGGCCCTCTTCCCGGACCCCGTGTACTCCCGCGAGGGGTACGTTAGGACGTTGTACCTGCACAAGCCACCGGGTCCCTTCGCCGCCTACGAGAAGAGCGAATATGCGGTACCCAAGAGCGAGATTGTGCCGCTAGTCGAGGCGCTTGCGGAGGGGTCGGACGGGCTCTCACGCTTCGAGCGTTATGAAGAGGACACTTCGGGCGGACGGGATCTCCTTGTTTGCACCCACGGCAGCCACGATGCCTGCTGCGGCAAGTTTGGCTACCCCGTCTACGAGACCTTGCGCCACGGGTACGCGGGAGCCTCAGAGAAGCAGCTCAGGGTGTGGCGCACGAGCCACACCGGCGGTCACCGCTTCGCGCCGACGCTAATCGACTTCCCTGAGGGCCGCTACTGGGGACACCTCGAGCCAGAGGCACTCGAGAAACTCGTGCTGAGAAAAGACCCCGTCTCGGAGCTCGGGCGGTTCTACCGAGGCTGGGCCGGCTTGAGCGGAAAGTTCGAGCAGATCGCTGAACGTGAGATCTTCGTACGTGAGGGGTGGGAGTGGACTCGCCACCTCAAGAGCGGTAGGACACTCGAGGCAGACGAGAGCGAAGACCGCGCCGAGGTACGCATCGAGTACGCGACTCAGGGTGGCAATGCGGGTGCCTACGAGGCCACCGTGGAGACAAGCGGTACCGTCATGACGCTCTTCGACTCGGGCCCCTGTCCCCTGCAGGAAGTGAAGCAATACCGCGTCAGCCGCTTGGAGAGGGTCCGTTTGGGTCGAAGATGAAGGGTGCCGACGACCTAGAGGAGCATCCTCGCGGCGCAGAGGAGATTACCGGTCGGTGCGAGGGGTCAAGTAAGATGGCGGTTCGGAGAGGTGGCGGTGATCTGCGGCAGGACGTAGAGGAGATGATTGGCGAGACGAGTACGATCATGGCAGACGGACTCGATGAAGAGGAGGTGAAAATCCTCACTTACGTGCGTGCCGAACACCCAGAGCTCGAAGGACCGTTTCTGGCCAACGTCCACCAGGGCCGTGGGGAGATACTCCACCGCCTGCTGCAAGCGCTGGTGCGTGAGAATGTGGCCAGTATCTCGAGTCGAGTCTCATGGCGCTCCGGGGTAGAGAAGGGCTTGGAGATCCAGCTCTCTAGGGGGAGAACGCTCCTGGTGCGCGTGCGGCGGACTCTCTCGTTCGGCAGGTTTGACTTGTGCGGGAGCGTGACCTTGCGGGACGGATCTCGCTGCGAGATTGTCGAGCACCCGGCTAGGCTCCTAGATCTCCTCTCCGAACTGCCGGGGTACGACGGCGTCGTCCGGGACCTGGCGGGAGAGGCTCGGCTCGCCCGCTTCCGCTTGGAGGTGCGAAACAGCGCAGCGAACTACGCCCTCGCGCTGGCGGGGGCCTCGCTCAGGCGGCGCGAGCTGGCGGCCCGAACGCGTGGGTGCGGCACGCGCACCTCGCCGGAGTGGGCACGTGGACGGACCGCGGGGGACAGGATGTTCAGCCCGCTGGCCTTCTACGAGCAGTTGGTAGTGGACGGGCACCCGCTCCACCCGGGCGCGAAGCTCAAGCTGGGCCTCGGCGTGGGGGACGTCATCCGGCACTCCCCGGAGTTGGGCGCGCACCCGGAGGTGGCGCTCGTAGCGGTCGCGAAAGGATGCTACAGGGATGTTTCCCTGGACGGGCGAGGCCTGACCGGCGTCTTGTACGGAGAGTATCAGGGCCTCCGCCAGCAAGTCGCGAACGCGCTGTGGGAGAAAGGGCTAAACGCGGACGACTACGGCTTGATCGTCGTCCATCCCTGGCAGTTCGAGCACGTGCTGCCGAGGCTGTACACCAAGGCTATGGAGAGGGGTGAGGTAGTGCCACTCGGGGGCTTACGCATCCCCACGCGAGCACTCATGTCGTTCCGGACGCTGGCGCCAGTCCAAAGGCGGGGTGAACGGAAGCACCACATCAAGACGGCCGTGAATGTGCAACTTACCGGCGCAGTGCGCACCCTTTCGCCGAACTCCGCCGAGAACGCTGCGTCAATCTCGCGGATGCTGAGAGAGATAGGAGATAGGGAGGAGCGCTTCGGGGGCCGGTTTGTGGTCTTGGAGGAGAGGGCGGCAGCATACTTCGACCCGGCGAACGGAGCGTACCCTCCTCAGGAGCGCAGAGAGCTCGCGAAGAACTTGGCCGCGATCCTGCGCGAAGACCCGGAGGCCCACGTCCGCCAGGGTGAGGTCCCCGTGACCGCCTCCGCGCTCCTGGCCGAGTCTCCCGTGAGCGGAGAACCGGTGTTGATGGAGGTGCTTGAGCTGTTCGCCGCCGGACGCGGCATCGCCGAGCCAGAGCTTGCCGCCGTCGCCTTCGTCCGGCGTTACTGTGAGGTATGTTTACCCGGGTTTCTGACGCTCATGAGCCGGTACGGGGTAAGCCTCGAGGGCCATCTCCAGAACAGTATCCCGGTGTTTCGGGGCGGCGAGACTGTGCGCGTGCTCGTGCGTGACTTCGGTGGCTTGCGCATCCTGCGCGAGCGGCTCGTCCGCCAGGGAATACGGGTGGATCTCTACCCCGGCTCCGCTGTCGTGATCAAGGATGTAGAGGACCTGCGGAACAAGATCTACTATCCCGTCTTCCAGAACCACCTCGGGGAGCTCGTCGCCTGCCTAGTCCGCCGCCTCGACCTCGAAGAACAATGCCTCTGGCAGCCGGTCGCCGAGGTGTGCCGGGGGGTCTTTCGTGAGCTCAAGAGAGACCCCACCATCTACGAGCAGGCGGCCTGCGACGAGGCGGCCCTTTTTAGGCCTACTCTCGGCCTCAAGGCGATGACGACGATGCGTCTGCTCGGGGATGTCACGCACTACACCTTCAGTGAGGCCGCGAACGCGTTGGCCGAGGCGGAAGGTAGCGCACGCCGGTGAGCACCTCGACTAGCAATTGGCAGCCCGCTGTCGAAGGTTGTCTGGACGCTGACGAGCTCCGTGTGCTCCGATTCCTGCGGAGCAGCTACCCAGAGTTGGTCGCGCCCTTTCTCTCCGCCCTCCCCCGGGCGCGGCGGGCCACTCTGAACCGCCTAACGTCCTCCGTGCTCCGTGAGGGGGTGGCAGGCCTCGACTTGGAGGTCCACAAACCGTCGCCGCCCGTCGAAGGAGTTGAGAAACTCAGCTTCGACCTTGCTGGCAAAACCAGCAAGGTGCTGTCTCTCGCCGGGGGAGGGTCGCTGATCGTTCCTGTCGCCGGATCTTATGCCTTCGGGCGCCTCGAGGTCGAGGGGCCGATACTATATGTAAGTGCGGGTAGGATCAGGAAGCTGCGGCATGCTGCGGAGCTGCTGCAGCTCATCCGCCGGCGGGAACCCAATAAGAATTCCCGAACTCACTGGATTGAGTTCGAGCGGGAGCTCGAGAACGGCAGTGCGAACCTGGGGCTCGCCTACGCCTACCAGGAGAAGAAGGGGGAGCGACTGCGGAGGATAGCCTCCGGGTGCGGAGCGAAGACGGTTCTAGATCTCGCCCTCACCCTCCAAGCAAGTGACGGAGACTTCGATTCCGCTCTGTTCTTTGAGCAGCTCTGCGTGGAGGGCCACAACCTCCACCCGGGGGCCAAAACCAAGATGGTTATGGAGCCGGAGGCGGTCTTCCGCTACGCCTCGGAATTCGACGGGACACCCGATCTCCGACTCGTTGGGATCCGCCGGGACCGGGCCGAATCGGCGAGCTTGGGCGGCAGGGACGTGGGTGAGATCCTGTTTGATCAGCACATGGGGCTTCGGGAAGCCGTCGCGCGGGAATTCACCGAGCGGGGGCTCTCGCCGAGCGGTTACCTCTTCGTCCCTGTTCATCCCTGGCAGCTAAAGAATGTCGTGCCTGAGGTCTACAGGCTTGAAATTTCTAAAAAGGTTGTCGTACTGGTCGAGGGCGCTTCCGTCCCCGGCAGCGCAACCTCCTCTTTTCGGACCGTGGTGGCGCGCGTCGGGCGCGGAAGGCTCGCCGTGAAAACCTCTGTCGACAGCCAGATGACCTCGACGATCCGCTCCATATCCCCGAACACTACGAACAACGCCCCGGAGTTTACGCGCCTGATCCGGGCAGTCCTCCGTCAGGAGCCGCAGATCGCCCGAACTTTCGTCCCCGTCTGCGAGGTGGCGGGCGCCAACTTCAAGGCAGACCCGAACGAGCCGGATCCTAGAACGGTGATGGCCAAGAGCCGTAACCTCTCCGCCATACTGCGGGAAAACGTCGGCCAGCACACGGGGCGTGACGAGCTGGCCATAGTCGGTTGCGCTCTCTACGCGGGATCCCCCATCACCGGCAGGCCAGTCCTCGCCGAACTCGTCGAAGCGTTCGCTAAGTCCAGCGGCGCTAACTCGTCGAGCGAAGCCGCATTCCGGTTCATTTCCGAATACGCGTCCGTTGCTCTCCCAGGCTTCCTCACTCTGATGGTAAAGTACGGCGTCGGGTTAGAGGGACACTTGCAGAACAGCGTCCCGGTATTCAAGGCCGGCCGCCCTGTTAGCCTGCTATTCCGCGACTGGGGCGGCGCGAGAATCCACAGCGAAAGGCTCAGGCGGCGGGGGTTTCGCGTACGTTTCTACCCGGACTCCACCGTCCTGACCGACCGCTTAGATGAGATGCGCAACAAAGTCTTCTGCACCGTCTTCCAGAGCCATTTTGGGGAGATTATCCTTCAGTCATGCAAGCACTTCGATGTTTCCGAACGGGACCTCTGGCGGGAGGTAAGCCGGATCTGCGATAAGATTTTCGACGAGATAGGGTCACAGCCTGAACACGCTGCCGACGCCTACGCGGATAGGGAAGCGCTTTATGGGGTGGAGGTGGATCACAAAGCCCTGACGACCATGCGGCTGAACCCCAAAGGCGGCTATCGCTACGCTAGGGTCTCCAATCCGTTGCACGGGTTCAGCATGCAGAGCCGGAACGTTTCATGAGACGACTGTTTAGAGACACGCCCTCCCTGCTGGCACGCATCGGGGTAGTCCGCTTGTTCAATCTCAGTCCCTCGCCCCCCGAATTGCCGCACCAGCGCAGCACGCACCTCCCGTGTGATAGTCGATCTTACGACGGCCTGAAGGTCCGCTTCTCCGCCACGGTGGGAGAGGAGCCGGAGGTCAAGGTGACGCTCGACTTGCGCTAACGTACTCGTACCCTGCGCCCGGGGCTTCGTGCAGAGGAGTTCTCCGAAGTTCGAGCCGGTACGTTTGCACTTCGAAAGTGAG
>DASQWQ010000293.1:0-8251 GCA_035640175.1 Rubrobacter sp.
CGCCGCGCGGGAAGCGAGCAACGCCAGCAGATCAAGTGGCTCGCTTACGGGGGCACGATGGTCGTCGGCACCCTCTTCGTGGGTAGCTTGGTCATTCTCTGGAGCGTGCCGGTCAGTATCGTGATCATGTCCGTCGCCTTGCTCGGGTTGCCGGTCTTCACGGGCATTGCGATCGTGAGGTACCACCTCTACGACATAGACCTCCTCATAAACCGTACCCTAGTCTACGGTTCGCTCACGCTGATGCTCGCGCTTGTGTACTTCGGGGGCGTAACTGCGACCCAAGCTCTCTTTCAAACGTTAACAGGCCAGCAGAAGCTTCCCCAACTGGCGGTTGTGGTCTCCACGCTCGTGATAGCAGCGCTTTTCAACCCCTTGAGGCAGCGTATTCAATTCTTCATAGATAGGCGCTTCTACCGCAGCAAGTACGACGCAGCGAAGACGCTTGACACCTTTTCCACCCGGTTGCGTGAGGAGACGGACCTTACCACCCTGAGTGAGGAGTTGGTCGGGGTGGTCAGGGAGACGATGCAGCCTGAGTACGTCTCCTTGTGGCTGCGTCCAGACACCGCCTCCAGAGACCACAGGCAATAAGAGCGATTCGCAGAGGTACTGACCTACCGTGAACCGTGCATCCGCCTGAGAGCGAGAACAAGCTGACAAGCTGAAGTGCTGAATGCTTGCATCTACCAGCATCCTTGCACGTTTATAGTAACCTTGCTATAAGGTATTGAGAGTGTGGGTGCGACGAGGGAAAGGAACTTTATGTCGACGGTAGTAGGGATACCGAAGGAGATCAAGGACATGGAGGGCCGCGTCTCCATGCAGCCTGACGGCGTTGCCGAGTTGGTACATAACGGCCACGAGGTGTTGGTCCAGGCCGGCGCCGGCGAAGGCGCTAGCTTTTCCGATGAGGAGTACGAGGAGGCGGGAGGACGCGTCGTCGAGGAGCCTGAGGAGGTCTTCGAGTCGTCAGACTTGATCGTGAAGGTCAAGGAGCCCGTCCCCGAGGAGTACGACAGCTTCAGGGAAGGTCAGCAGCTCTTCACTTACTTGCATCTGGCCGCCGACAAGGGGCTCACGGAGTTTTTGATGGAGCGTAAGATCAACTCCATCGCCTACGAGACGGTCGAGGCGCCGGACGGCTCTCTGCCGCTCCTTACACCCATGAGCGAGGTGGCCGGGAGGATGTCCGTACAGGCAGCTGCGCACCACCTCGAGAGCCCGCAGGGTGGTGCCGGGCTGTTGCTTGGTGGCGTGCCGGGGACCCCTGCGGCGAAGGTCACGATCATCGGTGGGGGGGTCGTCGGCACCGAGGCCGCCAAGATAGCCATCGGCATGCGGGCGCTGGTGAGCGTGCTCGACATCAGCCCCAAGCGGCTCGCCTACCTCTCGGATATCTTCGAGGGAAGGGCTGACCTCGTGATACCCAACCGCGCCAGGACCGCCGCCTACGTCAGGCAGGCCGACGTGGTCATAGGGGCCGTGCTCGTGCACGGGGCGAAAGCGCCCAAGCTCGTCACGCGTGAGATGGTCGCGAGCATGCGCCCAGGGAGCGTGGTTGCCGACGTCGCCATCGACCAGGGCGGGTGCATAGAGACGGCCAGGCCGACGACGCACTCCGATCCTACGTACGTAGAGGAGGGCGTCGTGCACTACTGCGTCGCCAACATACCGGGGGCCGTGGCGAGGACCTCGACGCTGGCCCTGACCAGCGCGACGTTGCCTTATTTGATCCGGATAGCCGACAAAGGGATAGAAGGCGCGGCGGCCGAAGATGAGGCCCTGGCCAAAGGACTCTCTACGCTCAGGGGGGATCTCGTCTCCGCGCCGGTCGCCGAGGCCCACGACCTCTCGTACACCGACGCGGACAAGCTTCTGAGCTGAAGAGGGTAGACGGTTCGCTCGGGCACATCAAGACTTGCGCGGTCTTTGGGGCACTTCCGCATGCTAGGCGGACACCATATCGGGGGACGGAATGAACCGACGAGAGAGCGTTGTGATCGTGGGCGGCGGCATCTGGGGCTTGAGTACCGCATACCATCTGGCGCGAGCCGGATGGACGGACGTCGTGGTTCTGGAGCGTAACGGCGCTCTGTTCGACGAGACAACCTCCCAGGCCGCCGGGTTAGTCGGCCAGATCCGGGCCACCCCGCTCATGAGGCGGGCGATCCGGTACGCCATAGACCTGTTCCTAAACTTCGAGAAGGAGACCGACCACGACCCAGGATTCCACCAGGTCGGCAGCCTGCTACTGGCCCTCACGTCGGAGCGGATGGTCTCCTTCGAGGAGCACGTCGAGCACGCGAACGGCAGCGGCGTGAAGGCCTACTTCGTCGACGGTGCGGAGATGTCCAGGCTGGCGCCGCATCTGGACGTCTCGCAGGTCGAGGGCGGGTACTTTGTACCTGAGGACGGCTACCTCGATCCCCGACGCTGCGCGCGGGCCTTGTGCGGCGCCGCAGAGGATCTAGGCGTAAGGTTCAGAACGGGCACAGCAGCGACCGAACTCTCGATAACGGACGGCCGAGTGATGGGGGTCGAGACCGACGACGGTTTCGTCGAGGCGGAGCACGTCGTGGTGACGGCCGGACCCTGGACGGGGACCATCGCCGAGATGGCGGGTCATCATGCGGCGATGGTGCCCATACGCCACCAGCGCGTCACCACAGTCCCCGTTTCGGGCATCCCGGACCGCCACCCTGTCGTCCGCGTCACCGACGCAAGTTGCTATCTGAGGCCCGAGGAGGGGGGTTACCTGTACGGGTTTTTCGAGCCGGATCCGACAAGTTACGACCTCGAGTTGTCCGCCGGATTCCACACGGCGGATATCGAGGAACCGGTACAGGTGATGGAAGAGGCCAGCGAGAGGTTGGCCCCCGTCTTCCCGGTGCTGAGAAACCTTGAGATAGCCGGCTACAAGCGTGGGCTGACTACCTTCGCCCCCGACGGGGCATACCTGATCGGCCCCGTGCCGCAGGTCGAGGGCCTCTTCGCCGCCACAGGATGCGCTGCTCTGGGCATCGCTGGCTCCGCCGCGGTAGGAAGCTGGCTGGCCAACTGGATCGCGCAGGACGACACTGGAGAAGACCTGTCCTCAGTCGGCCTGGAGCGGTTCGGAGAGAAGGCTTCCGACCGTGGCTGGATCAGGAGTGAGAGCGAGGCGTTCTACGGCGGCTACTATGGCATTCCGGCCATGTCCGTGACCTAGCTCGGGGAGCTTGTAGCCGTGTCCATACACTTCGCTGCCGAGGAGCTGGCGGCCCGCCGTAAGGCCGCGTCCCAAGAGCTGGCCGGGCGTGGCCTCGACGCCGTCATCGAAAGCCTGCGTCCCCTGTTGATAGCGAGCCTCATAAGCCTCGGCGTGATGCTGGTGGCCTACATGCTGCGCAAGGCGTTCGGACCTCCGCAGAGGGATCCTGCCGAGGTGATCAGAGAGTCGGAGACGAGGAGGGAGTCGGAGACGACCTCCTGATACTCGGATAGAAGTGAAAAACCATTGAGCCGCTACGAGTCGGCCGACTCGTTCGAGACCCCGTGTTTCTTGGACGTGCGCACCTTTATGCGCCTGGAACGGGGCCGCCGGAGATCGGGGGCTTCACCAGCGGCGGGGCGCAGGAGTTCGTGCGGGGCCTCGCCGACCTCGAGATTGTCGGCTGCGACGTTGTGGAGGTCTACCCGCCTACGACCAGCCCAGATCACGGCCCTCCTTGCCGCCAACGTGGCGCACGAGTTCCTCAGCCTGCTCGCGTTCTCGAAAAAGTCGGTACGTCTCACCCGGGGGTATCGCTCGGGAGCCGACGACGAGTATACTGGAATGAGTTAGCCCGACAGGAAGAGGTGGCGACGATGCTTGAGTCCACGAGGATCAAGACCGAGATACCGGGTCCGAAGAGCCGGGCATTGATGGAGCGACGGCACAACGCCGTCTCATCTGGGGTTGGGATCGCCACGCCGATGTTCGCCAAGGAAGCGAAGGGCGCCCTGCTCACCGATGTCGACGGCAACACGTTCATAGACTTCGGCGGCGGCATCGGAGTGATGAACGTAGGGCATACGGACTCGCGGGTAGTCGAGGCAGTCAAGGAGCAGGCCGAGAGGCTCACCCACAGCTGCTTCTACGTCACCGAGTACGAGGGCTATCTACAGCTGGCCGAGAAGCTGAATGCGCTAATACCCGGAGACACGGAGAAACGCTCGTTCTTCGTCAACTCCGGGGCCGAGGCGGTCGAGAACGCGGCCAAGATCGCACGCTACTACACGGGGCGTCCTGGGGTGATCGCCTTCGAGAACTCCTTCCACGGGCGCACGATGTTCGCGATGACCCTCACCGGCAAGACGGATCCCTACAAGAAGGGCTTCGGGCCTTTCGTCCCCGAGGTCTACAGGGTCCCGGCTCCCTACGCCTACCGCTGCCCTGCAGGCAGGGACTGTTCCGGCGGCTGCCGGGGCGACTGCTTCGCGTCCATCGAGAAGGCGTTTGTGAGCACGGTGCATCCGAGCAGCGTCGCGGCGATCATCGTCGAGCCGGTGAGCGGAGAGGGAGGGTTTATACCGTTCCCTGACTTCTACCTGAGGAGACTGCGAGAACTGTGCGACGAGCATGGTATCGTGATGATCGTTGACGAGGTCCAGACGGGTTTCGGCAGGACGGGCAAGATGTTCGCCGTCGAGCACTCGGGCGTCGAGCCTGACATCATCACGACGGCCAAGAGCATGGGCGGTGGGCTCCCAATAGCTGGCGTGACAGGGAAGGCGGAGATCATGGACTCCGTTCACGTCGGGGGTCTCGGCACCACCTACGGCGGCAACCCGATAGCCTGCGCCGCCGCCCTCGCCGTGCTCGAAGCCTTCGAGGAGGAAGACCTCCTCGCACGTGCCAACGTCCTCGGCGAGCGCGTGATGGCAGCGATGCGCGAGATCCAGGACCGGCACCCCGACTTCGTCGGCGACGTGCGCGGCAGAGGCCCGATGGCCGCGATGGAGTTCGTCAAGGACGCAGAGAGCCGCACCCCCGACAAGGAGCGGACCGCGAAGGTGATCGAAGGCGCCCTGCAAGAAGGGCTCCTGCTCCTCAGCGCGGGCCAGTACGGCAACTGCATCCGCACCCTCATGCCATTCGTCATCACCGACGAGGAACTGGAAGAGGGACTGGCCGTTCTCGGACGCGCCGTAGACGCCTCAGCCTGAATCAGCCGAGGACTTCGTCCACGCTCGGGGTCAGGCCGGGTAGCGAGATGGACTCCAGCGTCTGTCCGCGACGCAGCCGGTCTGCGCGCCGGTAGCCTTCCCCTGAGGGGCCGGTGTAACGACCGATAGTTTCCCCTGCAAGGTCAACGATCCAGACCTCCGTGATTCCCGCCTTCGCGTAGAGCGGCAGCTTTACCCCGCGGTCGTAGGCGAGGGTGGTATCCGAAACCTCGATCAGGAGCAGCACGTCATCGGGTTCGGGGAGTGATTCCCTGTAGTCGCGAGGGCGGATGACCGCGAGGTCGGGCTGGAGCTCGGTGTGCTCGTTCAGCCTTACGGGGTTCTGGACGCTGATGACGGCCTCATCGCCCACGCTGATTACCAGCAGCCGGTTTAGCCGGTTGACGCACGAGAAGTGCCTGGTGCCAATAGCGGCCATCTCGACTATCTCGCCCTCGATGAGCTCGAGCCTGTCGTCCTCGTGCAGGATGCCGGCCTCGCCCATGCGGTGGTAGTCGTGGACGGTGAAGCGCCGCCGCTTGACCTCCATCGGTGTTGTCCGCACGCAGACCTCCGGTAACTCGCTCGTCGCATGCGGGAGTATACTCGGAGCGCGAAGAGAAACCTTTAGGTTTTCGTCCTTTCAGTCTCCGTTCAACAGCTCTTCCAGGTAGCCTGTGTGGTACTCGCCGGATCGGAAGGCTTCTCCTTTCAGGAGCCTGAGGTGAAGGGGGATCGTCGTCTTTATGCCCTCGAGGCGGTATTCGCGGAGGGCGCGTATGGCCCTGCTGATGGCTTCCTCTCTGGTGAGGGCCCAGACTATGAGCTTGCCCACCATCGAGTCGTAGAACGGGGGGATCTGGTACCCCTGGTAGATGGCCGAATCTACCCTGACGCCTGGGCCGCCTGGGACTTCGAGCCAGGAGATCTCGCCTGGAGACGGCATAAAGTCCTGGTCAGGGTCCTCGGCGTTGATCCGAAACTCCATCGCGTGCCCGACCATCGGCACGTCTTCCTGTTCGAGACTCAAGGGGTCTCCCGCAGCTATCCGGATCTGCTCCTTCACCAGGTCCACGCCGGTGAGCATCTCGGTCACGGGGTGCTCGACCTGGATACGCGTGTTCATCTCTATAAAGTAGAACTCTTCGTCCTCGACCAAAAACTCCACGGTACCAGCGTTCGCGTACCCGGCCTCCCTGGCCAACCGAACCGCCGCCTCAGCCATCTTTTCGCGAACCCCTGGGCTTATACCTGGCGAAGGGGCCTCCTCGAGCACCTTCTGTCGCCGGCGCTGCATCGAGCACTCGCGCTCGTAGAGGTGGATCACGTTCCCCTCGTGGTCGCCCATGACCTGCACTTCGACGTGCCTCGGCGCGACGAGCAGCTTCTCCAGGTAGAGTGTCCCGTCCCCGAAAGCGGCCTCGGCCTCGCGCCTGGCCACCTGTACGGCCTTTCTGAGCTCATCCTCATCCTCGGCCACCCTGATGCCGCGGCCACCGCCACCCGCTGCTGCCTTGACCATGATCGGGTATCCTATCCCACCAGCCGTCTCCGCCGCCTCGTCAGCGGAAGAGGCATCGTCCGAACCGGGCACGACCGGCACCTTGGCCTCACGAGCTAGCCGACGCGCGGCGGACTTGTTCCCCATCTTCTGGATTGCCTCGGCCGAAGGCCCGACGAAAGTGAGCCCGGCCTCCCGGCACGCCGCCGCAAACGCGGCGTTCTCGGCCAGAAACCCATAGCCCGGGTGGACTGCCTCAGCATCCGTCTCTTTCGCCGCGTCGATCAGCGCTTCGACGTTGAGGTAGCTCTTGCCAGCGGGCGGCGGGCCGATGCGGACGGCCTCGTCGGCGTGGCGGACGTGGAGGGCGCTCTCGTCGGCGTCGGAGTAGACGGCGACGGCGGCCACCCCGAGCTCCTGACAGGCGCGCACGATGCGAAGCGCGATCTCCCCCCGATTCGCCACGAGAACCTTCTCGAACACGATTCCCGACCTCCTTCGAACCACTACGACCAGAGCGTCATATTAGCCCCGCCCGCGACCCCGCGCTCCCTCAGGTCCGGGAGGCGGCGATGGCTGGGGCGGTGGCCACGGCGACGAGCGCCGCCACGACGACCTTCACGAGGTCGAAGACCACGAAAGGCAGCACGCCCGTCGCCAGAGCCGCAGCGGGTGAGAGGCCGGCGATAACGGAGAGCCAGGTCGCCCCGAGGGTGTAGATGACGACCAGCGCGGCGCATCCGCACAGCAAACTGGCCAAAAGGGCCTGCCTCCGCTGGTCATTGGCGACCGCGCGTGCGGCGAGACCCGCGACGGCGGCGGCGAAGGGGTAGGCGAGGAGGTAACCTCCGGTATCGCCAAAGACTATGCCCAACCCGCCCTTGAACCCGGCGAACACGGGTACCCCAACGGCCCCGACGAGAACGTAGATCGCCTGAGCCAGAGCCCCGTAGCGCGGCCCGAGCAGGAGACCGGAAAGGATCACGGCGAGCACCTGAAACGTGAAAGGCACAGGCTCGATCGGAACGGTTATCTGGGCGGCCACGGCGGTGACGGCGGCCATGAGCGCCACGCGGGTCATCATCGCTACGTTCAAGCTCGTCCCTCTCTCGTCGCCCTCGAATGTATCCTGGCTCCCTTTTAGCATCTATTGACGGAAAAATCCGGCGTAGGTAGTATTGCGGCACTGTCTAGGGGAAGGCTGGGTGCAACCGGATATGAGTCGCAGCGTCGAGACCGAGCTTCCGCAAGCGCGCTACAGCTACGGGGGGGACGAGTTCGTCTTCGTCGAGCTGGCTGAGGCGATGAGCTTGAAGGTCAACTTCAGGGCGATGGCGATCACGAACAGGCTCGAGGAGGAGGGCATCGAGGGCGTAACGGACATCTGTCCGTCCAACGCCTCGTACATGGTCCGCATAGACCCCGACGTGCTGCACCCGGACGATTTGATCTCCCGCCTCAAACAGATAGACGAGGAGACCGGAGATATCCAGGGCTTCGAGCTCCACACGCGCGTCGTGGACGTGCCCGTGATGATGGAGGATCCCTGGACGCACGAGA
>DASQWQ010000294.1:0-45243 GCA_035640175.1 Rubrobacter sp.
AAGAGCTGGGAGACGAGGGTCGCGCGCTCAGCCACCTGGGCGCTGTTCAGAGTGCCCGGGACAGACCTCACTCTGCTGCACCTGAACACGCACCTCGACCACGTGAGCACCCTGGCGCGCCAGGAAGGCGGCAAGCTCGTCGTGAGTAGAACCCTGGAGATCTCCGACCACACGGGCGTCGATCTGCCAGCCATCGTCACGGGAGACTTCAACAGCCGGCCGGGTAACAGGACCCACAGGACGTTCACCGAGTCGGGCTTCGTTGACACCTACCTCGCCGCAGGCAACGAGGATGGCGAAGGCGCGAACACGTTCCACGCGTTCAAGGGAGCGCGCTACCGCGATGCACACCCCCGCCGCGGGCCGCGGCGTATCGATTGGATCTTCCTGAAAGACCCCCAAGGGCGACTACGGGTAAGGTCGCACAGGATAATCCACGACGCCGACGAGGGCTCAGGACTCTATCCGAGCGACCATTATCCGATCCTCGCCGATCTCAGCATTTCAGCCAGTCAGCACGCTTCGGCCTAGCGGCCTCCGCTTGTCAGCATGTCGGCACAGCGGCGCAGCCGCCGGTTGGCCAGGCAGCAAAGCCTCGCGCACGCGAAAGCTGAAATGCTGACCTGCTGAAATGCGCGACTTGCAGAAGTTAACCTTCTGCAAGTCGCTCTACGCGGCGCCGCGTAGGACCATACCGAGCTCTCCACTACCGAGCATACGCTCGGCCTCGCGCTGCAGCTGGCGGACCCGCTCGCGGGAGATCCCGAGCTCCTCGCTGAGCTTAGCGAGGGTCGCGGTGTCGCGGTCGCCGAGGCCGTAGCGCCGTACCAGGACGTGCCTGTGACGCTCGGGGAGTCGCTGGATGGCCTCCTTGAGGGATCCTACCTCGATCTCCCCAATGACCGTGCCTGCCACCTCAGAGGCACGCTCGTCCTTGATCAGCTCTCCGAGCTCGGAGCCGTCGCCGTCTGAGGAGAGGGTCTGGTTGAGGCTGGTGGCGTCAGGCATCGCGCTCTTGACATCTAGCACCTCGCCGACGGTCCACTCGAGGCGTCCAGCGACCTCTTCGTCTGTGGGCTCGCGGCTCAGCTCGGTGGAGAGCTCGTTGTAAGCACGGGCCATCTTCCGGATCTTATCCCCCATGTGCACGGGGACGCGGATGGTACGGCCCTTGTCCGCCACCGCGCGCTGCACGGCCTGCCTGATCCACCAGGTGGCGTACGTCGAGAACCTCCAACCGCGGTCGGGGTCGAACTTCTCGACGGCCCGCATCAGGCCGACGTTGCCCTCCTGGATCAGGTCCTCGAATGGCAGCCCCATCCCACGATACCTCTTGGCAACGCTGACCACGAGCCTGAGGTTCTTTTCGACGAGCTTCTTGCGCGCCCGATCGTCGCCGGCCTTGGCCCTCTTGCTGAGGTCGATCTCCTCCCTGTGCGTCAGGAGATTCCCCTTGTCGATGCGCGCGAAGTACCCGGGGATGAGATCAGGGGTCTCCGCAGGCCGCTCGCTTCGCCGCCCGTCGGCTATCCCAATGGTGTCCATCAAAAGCCTCCTTGCTCCTATATAAACCGTCTACATCCTCAAATTTTCGCACTACGCTCCCACTTCCGGACGCCACGGACCCAAGAGAAAAGTACCGCGCGGACGCCGCGCTTCGTTACTCGAAGTTGTATGGATGCGGGAATGCAGGCTTTTTTTAGGATCTTGCCAAACTAGTAGTCTACACATTTCGAAGCGTTTGTCAAGGTGGCTCCCTTCGGTCGCTCAGGCCCCAGGCTACAGGAGTCAGCTTTATGATTTTCGCGGTCCGCCACCCGCAGCCAACAGCACGTGCCCCGGCCTCACCCGCGCGTTTGGGAGTATAGTATCAGGCGATGGACGAAACCGTAGAGAGTCGGGTACTGATAGCGCTGTGCATAGAGCTTATGCGCCTTACGTACGACGAGCCATCAGCACGTCAGGAAACAAGAAGCTGAAATGCTGACCTGCTGAAATGCGCGGGCTGGGGAAGGATTGACCTTCCCCAACCCGCTATGAGAGGAGCATGGTGCGTTACGGGTGCTTGAGCCTGGTGGTAAGGGTTGGCGTGGTGTCGGTGGCCGCGGTCCTCGCCGCGTTGAGCACGGTTCTCATCCTCTCGTTCGCCGTCTCGGCGCTTGGGCAGACTGATGGGCTCGAGAAGATCATCAATGTGCTCGTGGCCTCGGCGGCGGGGTTCGCCTTCTTCCTGGTCGGCCGCGGCATCTGGCGGGACCTGCGGCGGCGTTCGTCCACAGAACCCGAGGAAAGGCCGACCGAAGAGCGCAGGCGCTAGCGGGTAGGGAGACACGCATCCCGTCCTGGGGTGACATCTATCCTGCGCCCGGATCCCAGACTAGAACGGAGTGAGATGTGCGGAATTATCGGTGGATTTAGAGGCATGGACTCTGAGTCCGCCTCGCGGATGCTGGCGCGCGTCGTCCACAGGGGGCCTGACGACGAAGGGCGCATCGAGGTGGCTGGGAATGTGCTCGGCCACAGGCGGCTCTCCATCGTCGATGTAGAGGGTGGCAAGCAGCCGCTCGTTACGCCAGACGGCAATCTCTACCTGGTCGGCAACGGTGAGGTGTACAACTACGAGGAGATCCGGGAGACCCTCGAAGACGGCGACCTGGGCACCCGCTCGGACAACGAGGTGGCACTGCGTCTGATCTCTGAGCGGGGACCCGGCGCCCTTTCGGAACTGCTCGGGATGTTCGTTTTCCTGATCGCCGGAGAGGACGGCACGTTTATCGCGGGCCGCGACCCTGTAGGCATAAAGCCTCTGTACTGGGCGCGACGCGACGGCCTCGTCCGCTTCGCCTCGGAGATGAGAGCCTTCGACGAGGACTGGCAACCCGACGTCGAGTCCTTCCCGCCGGGCCACTACTGGACCCCGGAAGGCGGCCTCGTCGAGTTCGCCGCACCCGTCCCGCCCAGAGACGAGTTGGAACACTTCGACGGGCCTGGTGAGCCGGGCGCAAAGATTCCGGATGGGATACTGGAGAAGGTCCGCGACCGTCTCATAAGGACCGTCCGGCGCCAGATGATGGGCGACGTGCCCGTTGGCGTCTTCCTCTCGGGCGGCCTCGACTCCAGCCTCGTCGCCGCCATCGCGGCCCGCTGGTACGAGGAGCGCGGCGAGAAGCTAAAGACCTTCGCCGTCGGCCTCGCCGGTTCTCCCGACCTGCTGGCCGCCCGTGTCGTCGCCGAGTACCTCGACACCGAGCACCACGAGAGTGTCTACACCGCGGAGGACGCGCTCGGGGTGTTGCCCAAGGTAGTCAAGATCATCGAGAACTTCGACCCTTCGCTGGTACGCAGCGCCGTCCCCAACTACATCCTCGCTGAGTTCACCGCCAGGCACGTCAAGGTCGTTCTGACCGGCGAGGGGGCCGATGAGATCTTCGCCGGCTACGAGTACCTCAGGGACTTCCGCACGGAGGAGGAGTTGCACGCCGAGCTCGTGCGGACTATCGAGGGGTTGCACGAGCTGAATTTGTAGAGGGCCGATCGCGTCACCATGGCCCATGGCCTCGAAGCGCGGGTACCGTTCCTGGAGCTCGACATGATCTCCCTCAGACTCTCCCTGCCTGCGGGGTGGAAGCTCGCCGGCGAGGGGCAGGAGGAAAAGAGGCTCCTCCGCCAGGCTTTCGAAGGCTGGCTCCCCGACGACTTCCTGTGGCGCAAGAAGGCCCAGTTCGGGGACGGCTCCGGGGCCGCCTCGGTCCTCAAGGCGCGTATGGAGGAGAGCGTCACCGAGGAGGAGTTCGGGCGCGAGCGGCATGAGGTTGAGCCTCCCTTGCGGACCCGCGAGGAGGTCGCCTACTATCGCATCTTCGCCGAAGACCTCGGCGAGGTCAGCCCGAAGCGGACCATCGGACGCTTCGCCACCACGTGATAGCAGTTTTCGGAAGGCGTGCCTTCCGAAAACTGCGGCTTCAAGCATCAGGGTTTCTCTGGGAACAGAGCTGGACCAGGAGGCGATGTATTCCTCCTTTTCCCAAACGGGTCCCGTGATTTTTTCCTCGAACGTGTGCCGGGTCCGGTTTGCGGCGGCTCGGTTCGGTCTCTAGTATTGAGTGGGGACTCTACCGAAGGGAGCGGGCGTGGAGAAGTTCATCATCAGCGCGGCGATTACGGGCGGGATGACCGTGCCAGGGCAGAGCGAGGCCATTCCCATAACGCCGGATGAGATAATCGACTCCGCCGTCGGGGCGCACGAGGCCGGGGCGACCATCGTCCACCTCCACGTCCGTGAGCCGGAGACGGGGAAACCGAGCTCGGATATCGGGCTCTTCCGCGAGGTGGTCTCGGGGATCAAGGACCGGTGTGATGTGATCGTACAGCCCACCACGGGCGGCGGTAAGGGGATGACCCTGGAGGAGCGGGCCGCCGTGCTGCCCGAGCTGGAGCCCGAGATGGCTACCTTCAACACGGGCAGCTTCAACTTCGGCCTCTTCCCCATCGCAGAACGGGGCGGAGACTTCGAGGAGTGGGAGATAAACTACCTGGAAGGCACCCGCGATTACATCTTCCGCAACACCTTCGCGGACATGGAGAAGGTCTGCACCATGTTCCGCGAGGCCGGCGCGAAGCCGGAACTAGAAGCCTATGATGTCGGGCACCTCTACAACATAAAGTACCTGCTCAGCAGGGATCTGCTCGACACCCCGGTCCACATCCAGTTCGTTCTCGGCGTGATGGGTGCGAACGCGGCGACCATCGAGCAATTGATACATATGCGCCGCACGGCAACGGAGCTGTTCGGGGAGGACTACACCTGGTCCGCGGCCGGGGTCGGTTATCCAGCCGAGTACCACCTCGCCGCGATGTGCCTGATGCTCAGCGGCCACGTGAGGGTCGGCCTGGAAGACAACCTCCGCGTCAGCCGCGAAAAGCGTGCGGAGTCGAACGCCGAGCTCGTCGAGAAGGCCGTAGCCCTCGGCGAGCTGTTCGACCGAGAGCCTGCCACCCCGGACGAGGCGCGCGAGGCATTCAACCTCAAAGGTCGTGCCGCGGTAGCGTTCTAGAACTGCTCGGCAGCAGGTCAGCACGCTCCACCCTTCGGGCTTCGCTTGCCAGCACTTCAGCTTGGCAGCTTTTTGTTTTCGTTTGTGTCGGATGCGCGATTTACGGTAGGTCGATACCTCTGCGAGTCGTTTTAGAGAAAGGAACGTTGTGAAGAGAGTTTGTGTCTTTGATGTGAATGAGACCCTGCTTGACCTTGCGGCCCTCGACCCGCTCTTCGAGCGGGTCTTCGGCGACGCCTCCGTACGAAGGCTGTGGTTCAACCAGATGCTGCAGTCGGCCTTCGTGGCCACCATGACGGACGCATATACGACGTTCGGAGAGGCCGCGGGCGCTGCCCTCAGGATGACCGAGGAGCGGCAGGGAGTGGAGATCTCTGAGGAGGACAGGCGCGAGATCCTGGGCGGGCTACGCAACCTGCCGCCGCATCCTGAAGTGCCCGACAGCCTGGACCGCCTGCGCGAGGCGGGGTTCAGGCTCGCTACGCTAACCAACTCCACGCAGGAAGTCGCCGAGGCCCAGATAGAGAATGCCGGGCTGAGCGACAGGTTCGAGCAAATCCTCTCTGCCGACACCGCGAAACGCCTCAAACCGGCGCCCGCCCCCTACAGGATGGCCGCGCAGTCACTCGGGGTCCCCGAACGCGGGATGCGCCTGGTCGCTGCCCACGCCTGGGACGTTGCGGGGGCTCTGCGCGCGGGATGCGCAGCCGCCTTCGTCGCCAGGCAGCCCTTCGACCCGCTCGTCGAACGTCCTGATGTGGTCGGGGCAGACCTCGCCGAGGTCGCCGACGGCATCATCGCCGCCGATGCAGACTAACTGGTCAGCGCCTGCAACTCCTCTAAGGCGTCCTGCCTGGGATGACGCTCGCCCTGTTCCATCATGTGCATGAGCTCGACGACCCGGGCGTTGAGAGGTGTTTCGACGCCGTACTCTCTGCCCCTCTGAACAACGCCGCCGTTGATAACGTCGACCTCGGTCTTCGTTCCCCTTTCGAGGTCCTGGAGCATCGAAGCTTTGGTCGCACCGGCGTAGCCCATGGCTAATTCGAGGGCTTCGTCGGTCCTCTGGCGGTCTTCGAGGCCGCGTACGACGAGCGAATCCGCGGGGACGCCGAGGACCTCGTCCATCGTGATCCCCTGCGCCACTCCAACGTCATAGCCCTCGCGCCAGACGGCGAGTGCGGCCTCCCTTCCTGCGGGGTCGGCGACGACCTCGCTGTAGAGCAGGCCAGAGACAGCGCCGAGGCCAGAGAAGGCGCTGTTGACGAGCAGCTTCGACCAGACCTGGCCGCTGATGTTCTCCGTGATACGCACGTCGGCCACCGTTTCGAGTACTTCGGCGAGGAGGCGGGTCCTATCCCTCGTGCTGCCTTCCGGTTCCCCGATCACGAACGGCGCCCTCGTGGTCTGCGCGAGATGGCCGGCTCCAAGGTTCGTAGCCCCCCACTCCACCGTCCCGACGACGAGGTTCTCGTCTCCGACGATCGCAGCTATGCGGTTCTGCACGAGCCCGTTGCCTAAAGAGATGAACGTTTTTGCCAGGCCGCGCTCCATGAGGGGACCGAGGGCGGATTCGAGGTGGGACGCTTTGAGGGTAATGAGGACGAAATCGAAGGGGTCTTCGAGGTCCGAGGGGTCGGCGTGGGCATCGAGGCGCACGTGGCGCTCCTCGCCCAGTTCGTCGATCAGGAGACCAGGGTCCCGCATCCTCTCGACATGCTCTTTGTTGGCGTCGAGGACGCTTACGCGTCGCACCCCGGCCTCCATCTTCGCCGCCGTAATGCCGCCGATGGCGCCGGCCCCGACTACGAGGACGCTGGCTTCTATCATGAGGTGTCCTTTCCTGCATCGACGGGGGGCAGATCGTCTAGCAGCTCGTTGAGCGCTGCGTAGCGCCGGTCGCGCTCCAGGAGCAACCGCTCCCGCTCCTCGTTGGTGTATTCGAGGAACCCGGCACCGCTCTTGGTGCCCATGCGCCCCTCCTCGACCAGCTTCCGTAGCGATTCCGGAGCTGTGAAACGCTCGCCGAGGCCTTCCTTTAGGACATCGAGCACGTTCTCGTACACGTCCAGCCCGGCCATGTCGGAGATCTGGAACGGACCGAAGAAGGGCAGGCGGAATCCAAAGCAACTGCGCACCACCTCGTCCACCTCCTGCGGGGAGGCGAGCCCCTCCTCGACGCACCGTACCGCCTCCAAAAACAGGGCGTTCTGGATGCGGTTGGCCACGAAGCCTGGCCCGTCGCCGACGACGGCGGGACGCTTCCCGATAGAGCGCAGGAACTCGACCAGCCGATGGACGACCTCTGGTGCGGTCGCGGCGGCGGGTATGACCTCGACGCCAGGCGTCCACTCAGGCGGGTTGAACCAGTGCATCCCGCAGAAGCCCTCGGGCCGTCCGACGAACTCCGAGAGGTCGTTGATCGGCAACGAAGACGTGTTGGAGACGATGACAGCATCTCGCGGGGCGGCCGCCGAACAGGAGTTCAGGATCTCCTCCTTCAACCCGATGTCTTCCGGCACGGCCTCGAAGACGAGGCTCACGTCTCCTACGGCGCCAGCCACATCGTCCGCGGTCTCTACGGCCTCGACCCTTCCGAAGGCACCCTCGGCCAACAGCCCGGCATCGGCGTGTCCCCTTGCCCGCTGTACCAGCCGCCTCTTCGCCTCCCTTGTCAGCTCGGGGGTCGCATCTGCGAGGAGCACCCTGATACCGGCCGCGGCGAAACACTCGGCAACGCCCAACCCCATCGTGCCTGCCCCGATTACGGCGGCCCCCCGCGGCCAGCCCTGGTGGGATCTTCGCTCCTCCACCCTTTACCAACTCTCTTTCAGCATTTCAGCTTTCGCGTGCGCAAGACCTGGCTGACTTGCTGAACGGCGGCGCAGCCGCCGTGCTGATGTGCCTGGCAGGGCAGCCGTCATGCTGCCGAACATCCCGGAAACAGTGGATGCTACTCATGCGCCCACTGTTCCGCCCGGGGCAAGTCCCCGCGCTTTAGCTGTGGGTTCATGACCAGTTCTCCATCGACTCGCGGATGATGTTCGCCAGGTCCTCTTCGCTGACTTCACGGGGAGCTCCAACGAGCAGCCGCTGCTGCTTCATAGCGCCTTCGACCAGGTCCTCTATGTCGTCTTCGCCGTAGCCGAGCTCGCGCACGCCTTTCGGCGCACCCACGTCTCTCATCAGCCCGATCAGGACCCCAGGCAGCGTGTTCTCGTCGGCCTTTTCTACCTTCTCGCCGGAGAGCAACTCAGCGACCCTGTGGTGCCGGTCTGGGTCTGCCTGGTATGTGAACCGGAAGGCTGCCGGCGCCGTGACGATGACGGACCAGCCGTGCGGCACGAAAGGATGGTCCTCGGGATACCCCGGCGGCTGCCACTCATGCTTGAGGCCTGCTATAGGGTAGGCGCAGGCGTGCGGGATGTGTACGCCCGCCGACCCGAAGCCCACGCCCGCAAGCGAGGCTCCCAGCATCATCGCGCCGCGCGCTTCGACGTCTTCGCCGTTCTCGACGGCGCGCCTGAGGTACTTGCCGCCGTACTCCAGCGCCCTGGCGCTCCACATATCCGCTATCGGGTTCGCCCCCTGGTAGGGCGGCCTGTCGTCGGGACTCTCCGGCTTCGGGCGGGCGTCGTAGGGTTTGGAGATGTAGGACTCGGCGGCGTGGCAGACCACGTCGAGGCCGCAGGATGAGGTGACCTCTGGCGGCAGGCTCAGCGTGAGCAGGGGATCGACGACGCCGCGGTCGGGGCGGAGGTACTGGTGTGAGATGCCGGTCTTCACCCTTTGTTCGGGGATGTCCAGGATCGCGACCGTCGTCGCCTCGGCGCCCGTGCCCGCGGTCGTAGGGATGGCGAGGAGTGGCTTCAAAGGGCCTGGAGGCTTCTTGCCTCCACCGACGGGGGCGTTGACGTAATCGAGGATCTCACCCCCGTGCGTCGCTATGAGGCTGGAGACCTTCGCGGTGTCGATACTAGACCCGCCGCCTACGGCGACGAACCCTTCGAAGTCTCCCTCTACGGCGAAGTCTGCAGCGGCCTGGAATGAGTCGTCCGTCGGCTCGACGCGCGAGCGGTCCCACACCTCGACCTCTACGCCTTCGGCCTCGATCAACTCCACGATGCGGCCCGTTATGTTCGCCTTCACGATGCCTGGGTCGGAGACGAGCATCACCCGTTCGACGCCCATCTGCTTCAGCTCCCAGCCAGCCTCTTCCGAGGCCCCGGGGCCGTACTTCAGCGGTGTGGCCTCCATGGTGAAGATGGTCTCGTTGTTCGACCTTGAGTCGTTATGCATGGTGGTGAGCTTCCTTTCCCCGCGAGCCGTGCCCGAGCATTTGGTACCCGCTTCTTTCGGTAAATACACGTAAGGGCAGGAGCGAACGCCACGAAGACCTTCGGCGGTTTATCGACGAGACGTTGCTGGATTCGTGAGCGTCCTACCGTCCGTCATTCCCGCTTGCGCGGGGATCCACTGCGGCGGCAGGCGCTTTGAGCATTCGGCTGTAAGCGAATATAGGAAGCTGAAATGCTGACTAGCGGAGGCGAAGCCGGAGCGTGCTGACTTGCTGAAGTGCTCTGGTATATGCCGTTAACACATAACCTTCGATTACTAGTATAATTTGGGTGATCGGCACCGGCTCCGGTGAGAGCGAGGCGGGTGCCGGAGGAGGGCATTATTTCATGTCATGACGAGGAGGTTTTCGGTTGACGGAGGAGAGAGGAGCAGTGTCCGGCATGGACCCTGCCGAGCTCTGGCGCCAGTGGATGGAGTCGGGGAGCAGGATGTGGTCGGAGATGGCCGGCGGTGCCCAGGGGGGGCCGGTCGACCCCTACGGCGCATACCGCCGGTGGTTCGAAGGCATGCGAGAGATGCAGGGGCGGATGGTCGGGCCTGTCCCCGAGCCTGTCGTGGGCACCTTGGGGGTTCATAACCTCTGGCAGCGATGGTTCGAGATGACCGCGGACTCCTGGCAGAAGAGCGCCGAGACAGGCCAGAACGCGATGGAGATCCTTCCGCGCTGGATGCAGATGCTCGATGAGGCGCGTACCAACCTGGTAACTGGGGGCGCGTCACCGAGCGACCCTCTGCAGTTCGCGGCCCAGTGGTACAACGCCACGAGCGGCCCCTTCTCGGACTTTGTCGGGGACGTCATCGAGCGCGAGGAGTTCCTCGAGCCTTCGAGCCGTTTCCTCCAGAGCTACGCCAGCTTCTATAAAGTGTTCAAGCGCAACTCCGAGGATTACCTCAAGAACCTCCAGCTCCCCGTGCGCTCCGACATCTCCAGGATCGCCGGCCTCCTCGTTAACCTGGAGGAGAAGGTAGACCGCATCGAGGAGGTCTTAGAAGACTTCGAGTACGGTTACGCCGAGCCTGCCACGACCGAGTCCGTCAAGGGGCTTGAGACACGGCTCGAGCGGGTCGAGAGCAAGCTCGACAGGCTGCTCGCGGCGCTCGAGGGCGGAAGCCGGGACGGTGCGTTGGCGGCGGAGACCAATGGGTCTGGCGTCGAGGTCATGGCCACGGACGCCGCAAGGCGCAAAGCGCGTGAGATGGGCGTGAACCTGGCTGAGGTAGTCGGGACCGGGGCCGACGGCCAGGTCACCGTCGAGGACGTGCGCAAGAAGGGAGAGAGCTAGATGACCGAGACGGCCAACTACGCCGCGGTTCCTACCTCGGGCGCCGCCGCTATACCGGCGGACGTAGAGAACTTCTTCGACAAGTACAGCCGCGGGATGAAGATCGTCGTCGAGGGCGCCCAAGCCGACACGGGACAGACACCCAAGGAGACGATCTGGACCAAGAACAAGGCGAAACTCTACCACTACGCCCCGAACGCCGAGAAGAAGCATCCCGTCCCCATCCTCATGGTCTACGCTCTCATCAACAGGCCTTACATACTCGACCTCATGCCAGGTAACAGCTTTATCGAGTACCTTGTCGGCGAGGGCTTCGACGTCTACATGCTCGACTGGGGCATCCCCGGCGACGAGGACAAGGACCTCACCTTCGAGAACTACGTCCTCGACTACCTGCCAAGGGCAGTCAAGAAGGTCCTAAGGCACTCGCACTCCGAGGAGTTCACCATGCTCGGCTACTGCATGGGAGGCACGATGGGCGCCATGTACGCCTCTCTATTCCCCGAGCACCTCAAAAATCTCATCCTCATGACCGCCCCCGTAGCGTTCCCCGAGGGCGAGATGGGGCTCTACAGCCTGTTCACGAGCGAGAAGTACATGAACCCTGGGCTGCTCGCCGACGCCTTCGGCAACATCCCCGGCGACCTCATCGACACGGGCAATAGGATGCTAAAGCCCGTAACCAACTACGTCGGCACCTACGTCAACATGTGGGAGCGTATCTTCGAGGAGAAGCCGATGGAGACCTGGCTCGCCATGAACAAGTGGGTCAACGACGGGCCTCCCTTCCCAGGCGCCACGTTTAGGCAGTGGATCACGGAGTTCTACCAGCAGAACAAGTTGGCCAAGGGCGAGATGGTTCTCCGGGGCCGCCGCATCGACCTCTCGAACATAGAGGTTCCACTACTCAACATCGCTGGCAAGAAGGACCACATCTGCACCCTCCCGCAGGCCGAGGCCACGATGAACCTCGTCGGCAGCGAGGACAAGGAGTTCTTCGTCCTCGACGCCGGCCACGTCGGCCTCATGACGGGCCGCGGTGCTAAGAAGGGCCTCTGGCCCAAGGTCAGCGACTGGCTGGGTACCCGCTCGGGCGGGTGAGCACGCGCCCTGTCGGACGCTTGTCAGCACTTCAGCTACTAGTCAGCATTTCAGCTATCGCGTGCGCAGACCCTGGCTGACAGGCTGACAAGCGAAGCCTGAAGGGCGTAGCGTGCTGACATGCTGATGGCTCGCAGTGCGTAAGGCCTGGGGCCTTACGCACTGCGCTATGACATCCGTCACCCGGAAACCACAACGATCTTCACTACCGGCCACCACGCCGCGCCCATACACTCCTCTGTAGAACCTCGAAGAAGCGAAGGAGGAGGTACGATGCAGGACCAGGGCGGGCAGGCATGAAGCTCGGGGTACAGTTAAACAGCTTCGACTGGACCGGAGGACCGAGGCGTTTCGGCAGAAACCTCGCGGATATCGGCAAGACCGCAGAGGAGGCAGGCTTCGACCACATCGGGGTGGCCGATCACCTCTGGCAGCACCCGTTCATGGGCGGCCCCGAGGCAGACGAACCGGAGTGCTACACGACGCTTACGTTCCTGGCGGCCAACACGCAAAGGGTCAAGCTCACCGCGATGGTGTCTGGGGTGCACTTCCGCCACCCTGCCGTCCTCGTAAAGGCCGTCAGCACACTGGATGTACTCTCCGGCGGTCGTGCCTGCTTCGGCGTCGGCTCGGGCCACTACGAGGAGGAGACACATGGGCTCGGGATTCCCTTCCCGCCGCAGAGGGAGCGTTTCGAGATGCTCGAGGAGACGGTCCAGATAGCCCTGCGAATGTGGAGCGGCGAGCGCGGAGACGAGCGCCCCTTCGAGGGGAATCACTACCGGCTCGGACGCCCCTTGAACCTGCCACAGAGCATAAGCAGGCTCCACCCTCCGATCATGATCGCCGGCGACGGGGAGAAGATGACGTTGCGCCTGGTCGCGCGCTACGCCGACGCCTGCAGTTTGCGCCCGGGACCCAAGGTACCCGGAAAGCTCGACGTATTGCGCAGGCACTGTGAGGAAGAGGGCACGGACTACGATTCGATAGAGAAGACTTGTGCTTTCGCCTTCGACGTCGGCGAGAGAGGCGAGAAGGTAGACGAGTTGATAGGGCAGTTGCGCTGGCTCTCGGGCATGGGCATAGAGACGGTGATCGGCTTCGTGCCACGCGTTGATAGGATCTCACCGCTCGAGATTATCGGCAGGGAAGTCATCCCCGTGGTGGCCGACCTTTGAGATCGAATGAGAGAGGGGTAGTCATGATCGAGCAGCCTACTATCCATCGCAGGACCAGCGTTGCGACGGCGGTCGGTATCCTGTCCGCCCTGTACGCCTTTGCCTTTTTCTTCGGAGCACTCTTGCACCTGGGTTGGCGTATTCCGCTAGGATTCACGGTCCTGGCCGAGCCCAAGATACTCCCTGCGACGGTCGTCGAGGGTCTGTGCGGGGTGGCTCTGGCGGTCGCTGCCATTGCCGTGTTCGCCCGCATGAGTTGGGCCTGGACAGCTGCCTTCGCGGCTCACTCCTTCTCCCTTGGAGGTGTTCTGCTCGGTATGGGCGCGCTGGCCGTAGGGGCCGGCCCGTCCACGGAACTGAACGCTATCTACCACCGCGTCATGCTGGTTGCCCTCGTGGTGGTCCTGGCGCTGCTGCTTTCGCCCGCTGGAAGAAGCGCGCTTCGTCGCGCGGCGCGGCCGATAGTAATACAATCGCGCTGATTGCAGGGGCCTCCTCAGGAGGTTTGAGATCTCGTGAACGAGAGAGTAAAGGGCGAGCAGTCGGTTTCTGGCGACGGCCCTTCGGGAGGTGGCGGAATCTCACGTATCCCGCGAGCGGGGAGGTTGCTAGGCCCGCTATTCGGGCTGGTCTTTCTAATCTATCCGATCCGGGCCGTCTTTACGTCAGACCCTACGTCAATGCGGGTCTTCCTCGCTCTTGGTGGGGCTGCGCTCTTTGCCGGTGTCTTTCTATGGCTGATGTGGATGCAAGTACCACTGTGGTCTGCATCCGCACAGCCCTCCGAGGTGCGCAAGCGCCGGGCTACCATAGCGTTCCTCGCTGGGCTTGCGATCGCGCTCAACCTCGCCCTTGGCAGCGAGTGGCGCGTGCTCTTCTTCCACGTCAACGTCGCCGCGGGGATAATGCTTTTGACCAGGGACGCCTACGTGGCGATAGCGGGGCTGGCGGTCACCACGTTGGCGCTCGGCATCTTCTCTGGCATGGCGTGGCTCGCGCTACCGACTGCGGCCATCGGCCTCTGGGCTACCGCTTTCGTCCGCCAGGTCGCCACCGTCGCGGAACTGCGGTCGGCGAGGGAAGAGCTCGCCCGTCTGGCCGTCAGCGAAGAGAGGTTGCGCTTCGCCAGGGATCTGCACGACCTCCTCGGCCATAGCCTCTCCCTCATAACGCTCAAGAGTGAGCTGGCAGGCAGGCTCCTCCCCACGGCGCCGGAGAAGGCAGCGACAGAAGTCCACGACATCGAAGGCGTGGCGCGTCAGGCCCTGCGCGAGGTCCGCGAGGCCGTCGCCGGATACCGGCAGCCCACGCTCGACGAGGAGCTCACCGGGGCCAGCGAGATGCTCGCGGCGGCCGGCATCGCCTGCCGGATCGAGAACCATGCGGGAGTGCTACCTAGCGCGGTCGACGCTGTCCTCGCCTGGACGGTGCGGGAGGGAACGACGAACGTGATCCGGCACAGCCGCGCGACACATTGCCGGATCGTCCTGGCGCGTGAGAGTGCGGAGGTCTACGCCGAGATAATGGACGACGGACGGAGTTATCGGGAGGAGAACGGGGAGGACTCGGGCAGTGGTCTCTCGGGGCTCACCGAACGCGTCGCGACCTTCGCCGGCCGTGTCGAGGCCGTTTCGTTGCCGGATGGCGGGTTTCGCCTGCGCGTCGGCCTGCCAACGAGAAGCGATGTGGAGCGGTCAGCCTGGCCTGAACCGAAGCTCGACGATGGTTTCACCGGCGAGGACGGGCGTCGATGACCGTTCGCGTGCTCCTGGCGGAGGACCAGGCGATGGTGCGCGGCGCTCTCTCCGCCCTTCTCTCCCTGGAGGACGACATAGAGATCGTGGCCGAGGCCTCGCGGGGGGACGAGGTACTCGCCGCCGCACTGGACACCCTTCCCGACGTGGCGCTCCTCGACATAGAGATGCCCGGCGGGGACGGTCTCGAAGCTGCGGCCGTACTGCACGAGCGGTTGCCTTCGTGCCTGGTGGTCATCCTGACGACCTTCGGGCGCTCCGGTTACCTCAGGCGCGCCATGGAGAGCGGCGCGGTAGGGTTCCTGCTCAAGGATGCCCCTGCCTCCGAACTGGCCGAGGCCGTCCACAAGGCGATGAAAGGCGAGCGGGTGGTAGACCCCGCCCTGGCAGCCGCCGCCCTGAGCGAGGGCGACAACCCTCTTACCGAGCGCGAGCGCGAGGTGCTCGCGGCCTCGGAGGGCGGGGCAACGATAGAAGACATAGCGGCCAGGTTCTACCTCTCCGAAGGCACCGTACGCAACTACCTCTCCACGGCAATCAAGAAGCTGGGGGCGCGCAACCGCGTCGAGGCAGCGCGTCTGGCCGAGAAGAAAGGCTGGTTGCGCTAAGGGGAACGCTCAAGCCTTCCCCTTAGCGCGCTAGTCAGCACGCCGCCTTCGACGGCTTGTCAGCATTTCAGCTGGTCAGCCGTCAGTTCTTCCTGATGCCTATTTCTCCTTTACGTAGGTGCCTGGGGCGTCCTCTATTGGCGGATAGTTCTCGCTGCCCATCCCGGGGGGGTATACCTCTCCTCCGGAGTGGGCATCGAGCCACCTGCTCCAGTCCTCCCACCAGGAGCCTTCGTGCTCCTTGGCTTTCTCGCGCCACTCTGCGGAGGTATCGAAGGCGCCGCCGTTCTCGGTCGCCCAGTAGCGGCCCTTGCCCTTGGATGGAGGGTTGATCATGCCGGCTATGTGACCCGAGTTGGCGAGGGTGAAGCGGGTGGTGCCGCTAGCGAGCCTGGAGATCTTCCACGCCGAAGCCCAGGGGACGATGTGGTCTTTCTCGGCGCCGACGGCGTAGATGTCGCCCTCGATCCTGGAGAGATCTATGGAACGGCCCTTTATCTCTACCTTGCCTGGCTCTATGAGGTTGTTCTCGAGGTAGGTGTTGCGCAGGTAGAAGCTGTGGGCGTCGCGGGCCATGCGCGTACCGTCCGAGTTCCAGTACAGGAGGTCGAAGGCAGGAGGCTTCTGGCCGAGGAGGTAATTATTGACGACGTTGGACCAGATCAGGTCGTTGGAACGGAGCAAGTTGAACATGTTGGCCATCTTGCGGTTGTCGAGGTAGCCGCGCTCAAGCATCTGCTGCTCCATGAACTCTATCTGCGGCTCGTCTATAAAGACCCCTGTGTCCCCCACCTCGGTGAAGTCGTGCAACGCAACCATGAAGGTCGGCGAGCCGAAGGGGTTCTCGTCTTCGCCTGCGGCGAGCCAGGAGAGCGCGATCGCGAGCAGAGTACCCCCCACGCAGTAGCCGACGGGGTTGACCTCCTCTGAACCTGTGATGTCCCTCACTACCTCGGCCGCGGCGAGCGGTCCCTTTGTCATGTAGTCATCGAATTTGGTGTCCTCCATCGAGGCGTCCGGGTTCTTCCAGGAGATCATGAACACCGTGTAGCCCTCGTCCACCAGATACTTGACTAAACTGTTCTTCGGCCGCAAATCGAGGATGTAGTACTTGTTGATCCAGGGTGGTATGAACATCACAGGTGTCTCGTGCACCTGTTCGGTCGTCGGCTCGTACTGGATCAACTCTATGAGCTCGTTGCGGTAGACGACCTTGCCGGGTGTGATGGCCAGGTTCTCTCCCGGCTGGAAGGCGTTGGCGTCGGTCATGCTCATGCGGCCTTCTTGCAAGTCCGCGAGCAGGTTGCGGGCGCCCTCGGCGAGGCTGGCTCCCCCGGTCTCGAAAGCCCGCTTGAGGGCCGCGGGGTTGGTCAGCAGATAGTTGACCGGGGCCATGGCGTCTACGAACTGCTTGAGGTGGAATTTTAGACGCCGCTGCTCGGCGGTGTCCTCACCATCGGTCTTATCCGCCTCTTCGAGCAGGTACTCCGAGGCGAGCAGGTAAGATTCCTTGAGCGACTCGTAGAATGGGTTCTGCTCCCAGTCGGGCGCCGAGAACCGCTTGTCGGGACGGCCCCCGTCTTCTTCCTGCGATGTCTGGAGGCCCCAGAAACGGTTTGTGGCCTCCTGCCAGCTCCTCATCGTGGCGCCGAACAGCCTGGCGTTGAAGTCCGTGGCCCGCTCCATGGCACGCACAGGGTCGGACATCTCGCGCGCCCAGAGTGTCTGGAGAGAGCGTGAGATCTCCACCCAGTTAATGGGCAAAACGTTCTGCATGGGGTTGGCGTCCCACAACTTTTCGACGGTAGAGAGCAAGGGGTCGTTCCGCACAACCCCCTCGGGCAACTCCGCGACCTCTTCTCCTGTGCTGACACCTGGCGTCATGAGCCAGGGTACGCTCGCGCCCGGCGTCGCCGTCATAGGCCCCATGTTCGCCCGCATCCACTCCGACCACACATCGAACGGCGCCATCTGTGACGTAGCATAGGAAGGGTGGTTGCCGGTCTTGCCTTCGCTCATCTGGTCTTCCTCCTCAGAGGGATTCACCCGGCGGCCAGCGCCGCCAGCTTGTATTCGACCGTACTATTCTACCCGGTATGCCTGCCGCCCAAAAACGGCCGGCAAGGGAGCCGCTTCGCCTACCGCACGTCGGCGCCAGGCCCGCGTTCCTGCCTACGGGGCTTGAGGAAAGAGACCACCTCTGTGTTCACATCGGCGAACCGCTCGATGAAGACGAGGTGGCCGGCGTGATCTTGGACCCTCAGCCTGGCGCCTGGGATGGCCCCGGCGAGGGCCGCGGCGTTGGCGACGGGGATGTAGCGGTCCTCGGCGCCGGGGATCACGAGCGTAGGTGAGGTTATGCGCCCAACACCACGGGAGAGGTCGAAGCCGGCCCCAGCCCTGGCCTGCTCGTAGTAGGCGGCCCCGGAGGGCGAGTCAGCGAGACGCCAGCTCACGATCTGCTCGAACTCATCTGCGTGCTCGGCGCGATACTTCCCCGAGGTCGCCGTTTCGAGACCCCGCCCGACGACTCCCTCGGGAGAAAGGAACCCCCATCCAAGCATGTCCGACAGGGCCTGAGGAGACATCGGCTCGGGCCCCTGCCACCGTAACTGGTGCAGACGAGGACCAGACGGTCGACAAGGTCGGGCCCGAGCAACGCCAGCTCCTGCTCCACAAAGCCGCCGAGCGAAGCTCCGAAGACGTGGGCCTTCTTTACACCCAGGTAATCCAGTAGCGACACCACGTCACGAACGAGGTCGCCGACCCCGTTCTCGAGCCTCCGCTCACCCCTGGTATCGAATGTGATGGTCCTGAAGTGGCGCGAGAAGGCGGGGACCTGCTTGAACCAACCCCAGCGGCCGAAGCCAAGGCCGCTTATGGGGAGCAGAGGCGGCCCATCCCCGTTGATGTCGTAGTCGATGCTCGTGCTCTCGGTGATCGTCACCGGCATTCGCTACTCACCTCGATTCTAGCGCCACAGAGAACCTGCCAGCTAAAAACGGAACCAGTTGCCCCCAGATCCCGCACAACACCAGCATCTCCCTCCACAGCAGTACCTGTACTTTGCACCTAGATGCGACACGAAGATATTCTAGAAGGCTGGGTATAGTGTGCAAGTTGGTGGCATGAAAGCCATCACTCTTGGATTGACCGGGTCGTCGCCAGAACCTATGCTTGCCCTGAGTGGGGTGCCTGGTGGCGCCTGGAGTCGAAGCATGGAGGGAACCGATGGCTGTTACGTCAAAGCGGACGCACCGGGAGAAGCGGCCTGTTGACCTTATAGACGTTGGCAGTCTGCTCTCGGATGAGGAGAAACGGGTCAGGGACCGGGTCCGCGAGTTCGTGGACCGTGAGGTCATCCCGGTCGCGGCGGATTACTGGGACAGGGCGCAGTTCCCTTTCGGGCTCCTCCCTGGCCTCGGGGAGCTCGGCCTCATGGGCGGCACGCTACCTGAGGAATATGGCTGCGCCGGCTGGAACAACGTCGCTTACGGCTTCGCAATAGCCGAGCTGGCGCGCGGGTCTGGTAGCCTGGCCACTTTCTTGCACGTCCAGAGCGGGCTCGCGATGACGGCCATACACGAGTTGGGCTCCGAGGAGCAGAAGCGGCGCTGGCTGCCGCCTATGGCCAGGTGCGAGAAGATCGGCTGCTTCGGCTTGACAGAACCAGGAGCAGGAAGCGACCCTGGCTCTTTGAGTACAACGGCCGTAGAGAAGGAGGGCGGCTACGTATTGAGCGGCGAGAAGAAATGGATCGGCAACGCCTCCTTCTCGGATGTAGCCGTGATCTGGGCCAAAACAGACGAAGGTAAGATCTCCGGTTTTCTCGTCGAGACCGAGAATCCAGGGTTCCATGCCGAAGTCCTACCCCGCAAGGCCTCCCAGCGCGCCGCCTGGCAGACACAGATTACGCTCGAAGAGTGCCACGTGCCCGAGGGCGCCAGGCTGCCGAAAGCAGGGGGCCTTGGCTCCACCCTCTCGATCCTGACGCACTCTCGCTACGGCGTGGGGTGGGACGGGCTCGGGCAGGCGGCTGATTGCTACGAAGTCGCTCTGGAGTACGCGAAAGAGCGGGAGCAGTTCGGGCGGCCCATAGCTTCGTTCCAGCTCGTCCAGCAGAAGCTCGTCGAGATGGTCAATGAGATCTCCCTCAGCCAACTCCTCTCCATCCACGTCGGACGCCTCAAGGACGCAGGAGGGCTCGACCCCGCCACGGTCTCGATGTTCAAGATGAACAACGTCGCCAAGGCGCGCCAGATCGCGGCCACGGCACGCGAGGTCCTGGGGGGCAACGGCATCCTACTCGACTACCGGGTGATGGAGCACATGGCCGACATCGAGGGCGTCTACACCTACGAGGGAACCAACGACGTCAACACCCTTATAGTAGGCCAGGCCATAACGGGCCACCGAGCCTTCTCCCCCGAGCCACCGCAACGTGCCGAAGAGAAAAAGGGGTAGGACCGAAGAGAGGCCGGTGACCAGGAGGCCGTATAGCGATGGAAAGGCATGCGATTGTCGCATTCAAGGACGTGCCTCGCGTGCCCATCAACCCGCTGGCATTCTTCCCGAACGGGTCGTTCTGACAAACGAAAGGGCCGAGGCGTTGAGCCTCGGCCCTGGCTGATAAGCTGAAGTGCTGACTAGCTGACTCGCTCAAATATCGCGGCTATGCCCATTCCGCCGCCGATGCAGAGCGTCACCAGGCCGTACTGGCCGCCCGTGCGGGCGAGGTGGTGAAGTATCTTGACGGTCAGGACGGCGCCTGTGGCCCCGATGGGGTGTCCGAAGGCCACTGCCCCGCCTACCGGGTTCATCTTCTCTGCGGGTACCTCGAGCGTACGCTCGACGGCGATCGCTATGGAGGCGAAGGCCTCGTTCGCCTCGACAGCGTCGAGGTCGTCGACCGAGAGCCCGGCCTTCTTGAGGGCCAGCCTGGAGGCTGGGATCATACCCGTACCCATAACCGAAGGATCGACCCCGGCCACGGCCGCGGAGACCAGCCTGCCCGCCACGGGCATCCCAAGCTCCTCGGCCTTGCGCTCGTTGCTCACGAGCATCATGGCCGCCCCGTCGTTGATGCCCGAAGCGTTGGCGGCCGTTACCGTACCGCCGTCTTTCTTGAAGACCGGCTTCAGCTTCTGAAGGCCTTCCACGCTCGCGTTCGCGCGGATGTGCTCGTCCGTGGTGAACTGGACGGTCTCCTTCTTCTGCTTGACCTCGACGGGCACGATCTGGCCGTCGAATAGCTCCTCGTCGTGAGCCTTGGCGGCCCGCTGATGGCTGCGCACGGCGTAGGCGTCGGAGTCCTCGCGGGTTATGCCGTACTCCTCGGCGACGTTCTCGGCCGTCACGCCCATGTGGTAGTCGTTGAAGACGTCCCACAGGCCGTCGTAGACCAGGTGGTCGTAGATATCGGCTTTGGGCATCCCCATCCTGTAGCCGTAACGGCCTTTATCCAGCAGGAACGGCGCCATGTCCATGTTCTCGATGCCGCCGGCCAGAATCACGTCGGCGTCGCCTAGGGCTATCTCCTGCGCCGCAGAGACTATGGCCTGAAGCCCCGAGCCGCACATCCTGTTCAGGGTCATGCCGGGGACCTTCACGGGGAGGCCGCTCTTTATTCCGACCTGGCGACCGGGGTTCATGCCCTGGCCTGCGGAGAGGATGTTGCCGACTATTACCTGGTCGACCTGGTCTCCCTCGATCCCTGCGCGAGAGAGGACCTCTTTGCCGACCGTGGCCCCTAGTTCCGTCGCAGGCGTGTCCTTGAGCGAACCGCCGAAAGTCCCTATCCCCGTCCTGAGGGGCGTCGAGATGACTATCTCGCCGATACCGTTACCGTTGCCGAAGCTCACCTTTTCTCCTTCCGTCTACTCTCGTTATAGAGGATACATCAAAAGACAAGACCCAGACCATACAGCCCGGGCCTCTCCATACACTCTTCAGCGCACTGCCCTTCGATTACTGGTTGCCCCTGTAATAGGAGAACATGGAGTCCGGGCAGTCCATGCAGGAGTTGACCGACTCCTGGGCCGAGACGGAGCGATCCGCGATCGACTGGTAGGATTCCTTCAGCACATCGGCGAACTCATCACCCGCTTCGTTTACCTATCTCTGCTGCTTCTGATCCACGATCACAATTCCTCTTTCTCAGTCTACATACGTACTGATCGTTACCCGATATCAGGGCCGCGAAACATCAGAGAAATGCAAAAGAAAGGAGCGGACCCGAAAGTCCGCCCCAAAGCTTTGACCCTATTGGCTAAGCCCTACCTGGTGGTCTTCCTCGCAGCCTCCAGGCCCTCCTTGTAGTAGGTGAAGGGCGCGTAAGCGAGGTCCATGTAGGCGTCGATGGACTGCTCGACGAGGGTCTGGTACGCGTCGCGCTGGTCCTCAGCGCGCTCGAAGAGCTCGCCCATAACACTGCGGTTGCTCTCGGCCTGGTGGCGGAGCTCCTTGATGGTACCGTCCACCATCCCCTGCGCGAACCTGACGTTCCGCTCCTGGAGGCCGACCGCGTGATCCACAACCGTCTGGTAGGAGTCCCGCGTGGTCTCAGCGAGCCTCTCCACAGCCCTGTTGGTCTTCTGCGTAGTAGCCATCTATATCTCCTTTCTCGCGTGAGACGCGAACTACTCGCTACTCTCTTCGTCGTTCTTGTCTTGCAACGGCCTGCCCGTGTACAGCCGGAAGAAGTTGTCCATCGTGTGCTGGTACTGCTCCAGCGACTTGGCCCAGAAGTCGAGGTAGGTCCTCCCCGCGTCCGTGATGGTGTACATCCTGCGCGCAGGCCCACCCCTCGAGGTCTCCCAACTGGACTCGACGATGCCCTCTTTCTCCATCTGCCGTAGCGTCCTGTAGAGCGTTCCCGGGTTCATCGCCTCGAACCCGAAGGCCGAAGCCCGCTCCATGAGCTCGTACCCGTAGGAGTTCCACTCCCGCAGTGATAGCAGGATCACCGGCACCAGCCAGTTCCTCGGCCGCGCCTCAACCCCACGGTACCCTCGCTTCCTGCCTCCTGCCTCGTGCTCCTGCTCTTCGTTGTTCATGATTCTCTCTTCCATAACCTATGTGCATTTTACATATAGATATCGGTCTGTCAAGGGTTGGGTGGGCCTTTAGTCTCTGATCGTCCCTTTTATTATTGGAACACCGCCCCGACGTTGGACTTCATATGAACCTCATATGGCCATGCTCCGAGAATATTTGTCTATCGAACATAGATACGCAGTACATCTTAGCCCATCTCGGGTCATCTTTCGGACGGTAGTGTCGGAGAAGAACGGGATGTGGGGGTCCTCGAGGATCTCCATAGTCCGGTTACTCGGTCAGGCGTTGTCTGCGCTCTAGGGCCAGAACTCGCCGCTTGCCGCCATCACAGTATTAATCGAAATTACTTCGAAAGGTGCATGACTGGCCCTGGGTAGCGATGTGACCTAGACGTACTCCGTACAAGGAGAGGGAACCGGTGTCCGTGGCTACTCCTTTCCCATTCTCCAACTATCACCTCACGCGGGCGTCGGTTCTATCTCTACCAGCATCGACCTCCGGTACGTTCCCAGAAAACTGCTGTAGCCTGATACCTGAAGCCGAACTTACGTGCGCCTGGTACCTAGTTTGCTTCTGATTTCTCCAGTCAATAAACTCCGATTCACATGTAAGCGGGAAAAGGAGGATAGCGTGGGCACCTTGAAAGAAGCCGTTGTCGTCGTAACCGGCGCGAGCAGGGGTCTTGGCAAAGCCATAGCGGAGGAGTTGGCTGAGGGGGGGGCCAAAGTCGTTGTCAACTACTCCAGGAGCAAGGAGCCGGCCGAGGAGTTGGTCGAGCAGATCTCGGAAGGCGGTGGAGAGGCTATCGCGGTTCAGGCCGACGTCTCGGATCCAGAGCAGGCCCAGAACCTCATAGATCAAGCGATAGAGAGGTTCAACAGGGTAGACGTCCTGGTCAACAACGCAGGAATCAACATAGACCGCACGCTCAGGAAGCTCTCCGTCGACGACTGGGACAAGGTCATCCAGGTAGACCTCAACAGCGCCTTCTACACGGTCCACGCGGTGTTGCCGCACATGACGGACCAGGGCGGGGGCAAGATCATCAACATGAGCTCCTTCGTAGGCGAGGCCGGCAACATAGGCCAGGCCAACTACTCGGCGGCCAAGGCCGGATTGCTCGGCTTCACCAAGACGGCCGCCCAGGAACTGGCCCGGTTCGGGATCACCGTAAACGCCATCTCCCCCGGATTCATAGAGACCGATATGGTCGCCAACATCCCCGAGGAAGCCCAACAGAAGCTCCGCAAACAGGTGCCCCTAGGCCGCTTCGGGAAGCCGGATGAGGTCGCCAGGGCCGTCCGCTACCTGATAGTAGACGGTGACTACATCACAGGCCAGTCTATCGACATAAACGGCGGTATCTACATCAGGACTTGACAGGAGGTAAGTCGCCCCGCCCACGGGCGGGGCTTCCTGACCGGTTGTGTGATCCTGTAGACAGGCAGGCCACCCCGAAACCCATACGATCCCGCCAGAGAGCCGGTAGATAATGCATCCAAAGATGTACATATCTGTTCTGGACACATAAGTTCATTGCGTATACAATTAAATGCCATGTAACAAAGACGACACCCTCTTTGGGTGTAGATAGTAGTGTTTCCTAACCGAGAGAGGTGGACCTTTGAGGCTTGACGGACGTACGGCAGTTGTAACGGGGGCTGCCCGCGGCATCGGGGCGGCTGAGGCCATCAGGCTGGCGCAGGAGGGGGCGAACGTAGCGGTCCTGGATCTGGCGGCGGAGGCATGTCAGGAGACGGTGGAGGCCGTCGAGGCTGCGGGGTCCGAGGCGATTGCGATCTCCTGCGACGTATCGAGTGCGCAGCAGGTCGAGAAGGCGTTCGAGGAGATCGCTAACCGCTTTGGACGGATCGACATTCTCGTCAACAACGCCGGGCTGTTGCGTGACAACCTCTCGTTCAAGATGAGCGAGGACGACTGGGACAAGGTGCTCGACGTGCACCTCAAGGGCAGCTTCCTCTGTTCCAAGGCTGCGCAGAAGTACATGGTCGATCAGGAGTACGGCAAGATCGTGATGACTAGTTCCATCGTGGCTCTGGGGAACAAGGGGCAGGCCAACTACTCCGCGGCGAAGGCCGGCCTTCAGGCGCTCGCGCGGACGCTGGCGCTCGAGCTCGGGCGTTTCAACGTCAACGTCAACGCTGTGGCTCCCGGTTGGATCGAGACCGAGATGACCAAGGAAGCGGCCGAGCGGGTCGGGATGACCATGGAGGAGATGAAGGACCGCTTCGCCAAAAACATCCCCCTCAAGCGCTTCGGGAGGGTGGATGACATAGCCAACGTCGTCGCCTTCCTCGTTTCGGACGACGCCTCATATATCAGCGGCGAGACCATCTACGTCGCCGGCGGTCCCTCCAGTTCGGTGATTTGAAGCATTTCAGCTTGTCAGCATGCCGCCTTCGACAGCTTGTCAGCTAGTCAGCATTTCGGCTGGTCAGCTTTGGGCGGGGAGAAGGGCTCTGCCCTTTCGCTTTCGTCGGGGGTTGTGCGGAGGCTGGATCGCGGGTTTTCAACCAACGCAGGATCGGTTTCTCTACACAAGACCTGTAGCCTGAAACCTGTTGCCTTCATTATCGAAAAGCTGGGATGCCTGTGATGGCGCCGCCGAGGATGAGGGTGTGTACCTCGTCTGTACCCTCGTAGGTCCTTACACTCTCCAGGTTGCTCATGTGGCGCATTGGGGGATAGTCAAGCGTGACACCGTTGCCGCCGAAGACGGTGCGGGCCTCGCGCGCTACCTCTATGGCTTCCCTGACGTTGTTTAGCTTGCCGAAGCTTATGTGCTCGGGTCTGAGCGTGCCCGCATCCTTCATCCTGCCTATATGAAGCGCGAGGAGTGTCCCCTTGCCGATCTCGATCAGCATGTTCGCAAGCTTCTGCTGGACGAGCTGGAAGGATGCAATGGGCCGTCCGAACTGCTCCCGTTCTCCCGCGTAGGCGAGCGCGGCTTCGTAGCAGTCCCGCGCCGCCCCCATCGCGCCCCAGACAATGCCGTATCTAGCCTCGTCCAGGCAGGCGAATGGTCCGCCGAGGCCCCTGGCCTCGGGCAGCATCTCGCCCTCGGGAAGTCGGACGTCTTGGAGTTGGATGTCACACTGGATCGAAGCCCGCATCGAGAGCTTGGGGGTTATGTCTGTGGCCGAGAAGCCTTCCGTATTAGTGGGGACGAGAAAGCCGCGGACGGGGTTCTTCTCTTCGTCCGTGCGCGCCCAGACGACGGCGACGTCGGCGATGGTGGCTAGCCCGATCCAACGCTTCTCCCCGTTCAAGACCCAGTCGGAGCCCTCCTTGCTAGCGAAGGTCTTCATGCTCGCGGGGTCTGAGCCCGCTGTCGGTTCGGTGAGGCCGAAACAGCCGATCGCCTCTCCCCTCGCCATCGGTGGCAGCCAGGTCTGTTTTTGCTCCTCTGACCCGAACTTGTGGATGGCGCTCATGGCGAGCGAGCCCTGCACGCTCACGAAGGTCCTCAGGCCGGAGTCGCCAGCCTCGAGCTCCATGCATGCTAGGCCGTACTCGACCGCGCTCTTGCCCGCACACCCGTAGCCGGAGAGGTGCATCCCGAGCAGGCCAAGTTCAGCAAACTCGGGTACGATCTCCCTGGGGAAGACGGCCTCATCGTACCACCCTTCGATGTTCGGTTTGATCCTCTCTTGTACGAAGGATCGGACCCTCTCCCTGACACCCCTCTCCTCTTCGGAGAGGTGGTCGTCGATGTTCAGGAGATCTATCGGATCGGGGCGAGCCGAGGAGCCGGCACTATTGTCTCTTCCGGCCTGGGTCACAGCCATCTTCTCACCTCTCTGGGAGCCTCACCATCGACCCCGGATTATTCCACAGCGCTCATCTACGCGTTGCGAAAGCCTTCTCTGTCACAGAGCATCAGGGAGGTTCTGCTGGCTGGCCGCTGTGGAGAGACCGGGCTACACGTGGCGCATGGAAAATGGCCCGAAGTTGCCGCTAGAAGACGTCAAGATCCTCGACCTCTCGCGGGTCCTGGCAGGACCTTACGCCACGATGGTGCTCGGTGACCTCGGCGCCGAAGTCCTGAAGATCGAGCACCCCGAGCGTGGGGACGACACCCGCCACTGGGGACCGCCCTTCGCGGGCGGCGAGTCGGCCTACTTCCTCTCCGTCAACCGCAACAAGCGTTCGATCGGGGTAGACCTGAAAGACCCTGATGGGCTTGAGCGGGTCGAGAAGCTCGCAGCCGGGGCTGACGTCGTGATCGAGAACTGGAGGCGCGGAGCCTTGGAGAAGCTCGGCCTGGGTTACGAAACGCTGAAGCGGGCGAACCCCGGCCTCGTGTATTGTTCCATCACGGGCTTCGGTCCTGGGCCTGATGAGAATCGTCCGGGCTACGACTTTTTGGTGCAGGCCAGGGGTGGTGTCATGGGCATCACGGGCCAGCCTGGCGGCGAACCGACGAAGGTCGGTGTTGCGATCTCGGACATAGTGTGCGGCCTTTTCGCGTCGAACGCGATCCTGGCCGCCCTGCACCGGCGTAGCGTGACCGGAGAGGGTGCGCGCATCGAAGTGCCGCTCTTCGAGTCCACCCTCGGCTGGCTCGCCAACCGTGGCCAGGAGTACCTGGCGAGCGGCGAGGACACCGGCCTGATAGGAAACACCCACCCCTCCATCGTTCCATACCAGACCTTCGATGCCGCTGACAAACCCCTTGTGGTCGCCGTCGGCAACAACACCCAGTTCGCCAACCTGTGCAAGGTAGTAGGCTGTCCCGGGCTGGCCGAGGACGAGCGGTTCGCGACCAACCCCGACCGCGTGGCCAACCGGGAGGCTTTGATCTCGGAGCTTCAAAGAGAGTTCGGCGAGCGGCCCGCGGACGAGTGGGCCGAGGAGCTCCGGTCAGCCGGTGTCCCTAGTGGCCCAGTCAACACGCTGGCCGACGTGCTCGCCGACGAGCACCTCCTCGGCTCGGGCATGCTGAGGGACCTGGATCATCCCTCAGCCGGCTCCTTCAAAATGCTCGCCTAACCGATCCTCATCGACGGCGAACGCCTGCCCATCCGCCGCCCCCCACCGACCCTCGGCCAGCACACGGAAAGAGTAAACGACGACTGGAGCTAGAGCTGTTAGCAAAGAGGGTGAACCTCTTTGCCAAAGCTAGTCAACATTTCAGCATTTCAGCTTCTTGTTTTCGCTTGTAGCCGATAGCTCATTGCCAAATAGGCCATTCGCAGTAGGTCGATATGTCTGAGAATCACTTTAGATTGCCAGTCGCGCCGACGAGCTTCAGGGGGGGTGAACTCGAAGCGATAGTTCAACGGCCTGCGGGCCGGAGCGCGGTGCTGGTCGGGCCGGTATAATCCCTTTGGGACGGTGGAATTCTCTCTTTCGAGGAGGCGCAGATGGAAAGTATCGGCGGGGAGAACACGGGGATGCCTACTTCGATTCGCAAAGTCGTCGTAGCCAGTTTTATCGGCACCACGATCGAGTGGTACGACTACTTCATCTTCGTGACGGCTGCTTCCCTGATCTTTCCTGACTTGTTCTTTCCTGGCTTCGGGGAGACAGCGGGGAAGATACTATCCTACACCACATTCGCCGTCGGCTTCGTCGCCCGGCCCGAAGGCGGTGTGATCTTCGGCCACTACGGGGACAGGATCGGACGCAAGGCGATGCTGGTCACTTGATCTCTATTTACATCGCCGCCGTCTGCGTGCTGAGCGTCGTGTGCTACGCCCTGGCGGCCGAGACCTACCGCAAGGACATCTACGAGGAAGAGCCCGAGGAACGACGGCTGGTCGCCAAGCAGCAGGGATGAGACAGGGAAGGTCGGAAGATATCGTCCTTCCATCGGGTGCGCCCTCATGAGCGGCACCCGACTCGGGGTCGACGTGGGCGGTACGTTCACCGATCTCGTCGCGCTCGGGGACGGCGGGATCCTGACGGCCAAAGTCCCATCTACCCCCCGCGACCAGTCAGAAGGCGTGATGAACGCCATCGAAGCCTCTGAGGTCGTGGCCGGCGCGTTCGTCGCCCTCGCCCACGGCATGACGGTCGCGACGAACGCACTCCTCGAACGCCAGGGGGGCCGCACGGCCCTCGTTACGACCGAGGGTTTCAGGGACGTACTGGAGATAGCCCGCCAGAACCGGCCCTCGCTCTACGATCTGGCGCAGGACCGTCCGCCCCCCCTCGTCCCACGCGGGCTGCGCTTCACAGTAGAGGAACGGATGGGCCCTGACGGAGAGCTTGCGCCACTCGATGAGGCGAGTCTGGAAGCCGCCGTCGCCGCCGTGGAAGAGGCGGAGGTAGAGGCGGTCGCCGTCTGCCTGCTCTTCGCCTTCGCGCATCCAGAACACGAACGGCGCGTCGGCGAGGCGCTGCGGGAGGCGCTCCCCAACGTGTACGTCTCCCTTAGCAGCGAGGTCCTGCCCGAGTTCCGCGAGTACGAGCGGTTCTCCACGACGACCGCCGACGCCTACCTGGCCCCTAAGCTCGCCGCCTACCTGGAGAAGCTGGCGGAGAGGGTGGAAGAATCAGGGAGCCCGTCACCGCTCATAATGCAGTCCTCGGGCGGCGTAACCAGCGTGGAGGATGCCGTCTCCGACGCCGCTGGTTGTGTCCTCTCAGGCCCTGCGGGAGGCGTCGTCGGCGCGGCCTACGTAGGCTCCCTCGGCGGTTACACGGATCTCCTCACCTTCGACATGGGCGGTACCAGCACGGACGTCGCCCCGATCCTCGCCGGCGAAGCCCAGACGACTACGGAGACGGTAGTCGCAGGCGTCCCGATCAAGTTACCCATGGTAGATGTTCATACCGTCAGCGCGGGCGGCGGCTCTATAGCCTGGGCCGACGCCGGCAGCGCGCTGCGCGTCGGCCCCCACTCTGCGGGTGCCGAGCCGGGACCCGCCGCCTACGACACGGGCGGCCACGAGCCCGCCGTGACCGACGCCAACCTCTTCCTCGGCTACCTCGCCGACGGTACGGAGCTTGGCGGTGAGGTCGTGCTGCGGCGCAATCTCTCGGAGAAGGCCCTCGCGGCCCTCGGCGAGAAGCTGAGCCTCGCGGCCGAGGACGTCGCCCTCGGCACCGTGCGTGTGGCGAACGCGGAGATGACGCGCGCGCTCAGGATCATCAGCGTCGAGCGCGGCCTGGATCCGCGGGAATTCGCCCTGCTCGCCTTCGGCGGGGCCGGCGGGATGCACGCCTGCGCCCTTGCCGAGGAGCTGGGCATGCTGACCGTCCTCGTCCCGCGCGCCGGCGGCGTCCTATCCGCCCTCGGCCTCGCCATCTCGGACATCCGCCGCGACTACGTCAGCCCTTACCTCTCTCCCCTGGAGGAGGTGGACCCTGAAGAGTTCGAGCGTAGGTTCGCGCAGATGGAGAGCGCGGCGGAGGGAGACCTCGACGCTCCTGAACACACGCGCAGGGCTGACCTCCGCTACAAGAGCCAGTCCTTCGAATTGACCGTGGAGGCTGATCCCTTCGAGAAGCTGGAGCACCGCTTCCACGCCGCGCACGAGCGGCGCTACGGCTACCGCATGGAGGACGAGGCCGTCGATCTGGTGAATGTGCGCCTCATCTCCACGGTCCCTGTCGAGAAGCCTGAGCTCGCGGAGCCCGAAGCCGGGGGCACGGCCGGTGCAGGAGAGCGGGAGGCTAACTTCGACGGGGAGTGGTTGCGGGTGCCTGTGCTCGACCGCGAAGAGATGGGCGAGGGTTCTGAGGTAGAGGGCCCTGCCATCGTCGAGTTCAGGGAGTCCACGTGCGTTGTCAGGCCCGGGTGGCGAGGTTCGGTGGATGGTGTGGGCACGCTCGTGCTGGAGAAGAACGATGGGTAGGCTCGACCCCGTAACCCTTTCGGTTCTCGCCAGTGCTCTGGCCGGGATCGCCGAGGAGATGGGGGCTGTCCTGATCCGGGGTTCCTACTCGTCGCACATCAAGGAGCGGCGCGACTGCTCCACAGCGCTCTTCGCCGCAGAGGGGCGTATGGTCGCCCAGGCTGAGCACATCCCGGTCTACCTTGGCGCGATGCCCGAGGCCGTTGCGGCCATCATGGACCGTGACCCCGAGCCGGGCGATGTGTTCGCTATAAACGACCCTTACTCCGGCGGGACCCACCTGCCCGACATAACGCTCGTCTCTCCTGTCGCTTACGAGGGAGAGATCATCGGTTACGCGGTCACGAGGGCTCACCACTCTGACGTCGGGGGGATGCGTCCCGGATCCATGCCCAGCGACTCGCGCGAGATCTACCAGGAGGGCCTCATTATCCCTCCGGTTCGTCTTGTGCGGTCTGGCGATTACGTCGACGACGTGCTCGACCTGCTCCTCGCTAACGTCCGCACCCCCGACCTCAGGCGCGGCGACCTGCGCGCCCAGATCGCCGCGAACAACATCGCCGAAGAACGCGTAGCAGAGCTGATAGAACGCCGCGGCAAAGACACCGTCCTCGCCGCTTTCGAGGAGGTGATCTCCTACGCTGAGAAACGCACCCGCGAGGCTATCGGTGAACTCCCCGACGGGGAGCACTCCGCAGAGGACTGCATGGAGGGCGACGGCATCACGGACGAGGACATCACTATACGGGCCACCGTGACCGTCGAGGGCGACTCGATGACGATAGACTTCTCCGGGACCGCCGACGCCGCCAGCGGCAACATAAATTGCCCACTCCCCGTCACCCGCTCGGCCAGCTACTTCGCCCTGCGCGTACTGCTCCCCAAGGACGTACTCGCCAACGCAGGCACCTACGCCCCGCTAACCATAGAGGCCCCTCGGGGGAGTCTGGTCAATGCGGCCTACCCGTCTGCGGTCGTGGCCGGGAACGTCGAGACCTCCAACCGCATCGCTGACACCGTGCTCTCCGCGCTAGCCGGCTTCGCCCGCGAGAGGATGCCCGCGCAGGGCCAGGGGACGATGAACAATACCGTGATCGGGGGACAGGGCTGGACGTACTACGAGACCATCGGTGGCGGCCAGGGTGCAAGCCACGGAGGTCCTGGTCCCTCCGGCGTCCACGTCGGGATGAGCAATACGCTCAACACCCCCATCGAGGCCTTCGAGATGGAGTATCCCATGCGTGTCGAGCGCTACGAGCTGCTCTACGGCTCGGGCGGGGACGGCGAGCACGGCGGCGGCGACGGCATCGTCCGCGCCGTGCGTGTACTCGAACCCGCCAGCCTCTCCCTGCTCACCGACCGCAGGCGCCACGGGCCGCGGGGAGCCTGCGGCGGCGAACCAGGCAGGGTCGGCCGCAACCTCCTGGGCGACGAGGAGTTGCCGCCGAAGGTCAGCCGGGAGCTGGAGGAGGGAGACGTGGTGGTCATCGAGACACCCGGCGGTGGCGGTTACGGGCGTGCCGACGACTGCCCGTAACTGCTAACCTCCTACTCTGGTTCACCTACCGGAGGGAGCACGGAGAATGAAAGGTATGGTCGAGGGGATCTACGTTACCGGAGAAGGCAGCGCGGCCATGGAGAGCGTGGAGGAGGTCAGAACCGTCGAGGGGTGTGGCATCGAGGGGGATCGCTACTGTGCGGGGACGGGATACTGGACGCGTTACGGAGACGTTTGTGAGGTGACCCTGATCGAAGGCGAGGACCTCGACTACATCGAGAAGGAGCTCGGCATCGGCGTCAAGAACGGCGAGCACAGGCGCAACATAATCACCCGCGGCATAAGGCTCGGCGACCTGCGCAGAAAGAGGTTCCGTATCGGGGAGACCGTGCTGGAGTACGACCGGCCGCGGCCGCCCTGCAGGCACGTACAGGAGTTGAGCGAGCCCGGCATGACGCGGGCCCTCAAGAGTCGAGGAGGCATCTGCGCCAGGGTCGTCCAGGCCGGCAGCATCAGGGTGCGCGACGCCATCGAAACAGAGTAGCGTTCACTGGGGGCAAAGCTTGGTGGGGTTCGGAACGAGACACCCGCTGCCCGGAACCGGTCTCTCGTAGTCGAACCAGTAGTCGATCCATACGCGGCGCATGAGGTCATCATCGCTTATGGGTATCGCCAGGACCAGCGGGAGGAAGAACACGGTCAGCGCCACGGCGCAGGCGGTAAAGCCGACGACCATCCAGGGACCCCACCGCGAACGATTCCAGATTTTGCAAAGCCAGTAGACCAGCGCCAGGATGGAGAAGGTGTAGATGGGCAGGTAATTGTAGATGTACGGAATCCTGGTGCCGGCCACCCAGGGCGCGAGGAGAAACACGTAGCCGAGCACGATCGGTATGATCGGGTCGTCCGCCGAGAGCTTCCTGGCTACGGCTTTTCGCGCTATCTCGAAGATGCTAACAACCACGGCCAGTGTGCTGCTCCACCAGATCAGGGGATTGCCTATCGCGACGACCACCTGAAAGAGTCCCTCCGCGTTCACCCCGTAGAAAAAGCGTATCGGCCGCAGCATGATCGGCCAGCTCCACCAGGCCGAGCCCCAGGCGTGGGGGATGACGACGGTGATCTTGCGCGCGGCATCGAGGTGTCAGTTCCACGACCATACCCAGGCTTCAATGGGGTTCGTGGTGATGGTAATGAGCGCCCCGACGTAGACCACAGCGACGTAGACGACAGCGGAGATCCAGAGCCCCCCCAGAAACGGTCGCAGCAGTCCCTTGCGCCAGAGGATGTAGCCTACGGGCACGGCAACAGGGAAGGCTGCCCACTTGACGGCGATAGCCAGGCCGAGCAACACGGAGGAGAAGATCACCTGCCTGTCACTCTCGGCCCGCAGCGCCGCAAGAAAGGCCGCGAGCACAAAGAAAACAACGAAGATGTCCATGACCCCGGTCCTGGAATGAACTATGAATATCGTCTCTGCGGCAAAGAAGGTGGCCAGCAGCATGGCACCAACCCTCTCCTTGAGGCAATACCAGCCGAGGACTGCCACGAGCGGTACGAGGGCCAGGCCGAACAACGTAGGCATGATCCTCCAGCCCAGGGCCTCGTTGCCCAGGAGGGAGATGCCGACGGCTATAATGAACTTTCCTAAGGGTGGATGCAGGTCGAACTGGTAGACGCCCTGTAAGTACTTGTTGGCCATGGCCGGGAAGTACCTCTCGTCCCACAGGATACTCGGTGGGAAGCCCAGATGGTAGAGCCTTGCCCACACTCCAAGCGCTACCGTGCAGACGCTGATGAGCAGCATCGATCGGTAGGCCCACGACCTATCATGGCTCAGGAAGGACTTCACAAGACGCACGTTACTAGGTTTCGCGAACGTTTGTAAAGCGCCGGCAGAGATTCTTGCGACGCGCCGCTAGGGTTGAGGCCAGAGGTTGAGAGGAGCCAGGAAAGATGCCATCGGCGCGCTCCTTGCCGACCTAGGCGTGAGCCACGAATAGCTCCGGAGTAGGGTTTCTGAGACGCATGCTACCGACCTGCAAGACGGCCCGCTCGGCGAGCGAACCGCACGGACCATGGCCGAACCAGACTGGCTAATGAATCCCGTTAACCTTGCGTGCTATTACGCTTGCAGGAATCTTTGTGCCGCATCCATCGCGGCGTCGGCCGCGCAAACCAACGAGACCAGGTAGACGCCGTGCCAGAATCCCACGTTCCACTCGTGGCCGAAGAGCTCGTCGGACACGGTGACGATGAGTGCGGCGCGAACGCCTCGCACACGTGCTACTGCAAAGATGGCGGCCGCCTCCATCTCGAAGATGGACACATCGGCTTCGCTGTGGTGAAGGATCGCACCCACCGTCTCGCGGTACGGAGCATCGATCGTTCACGATCTGCCCCGCACAGGTCCGGCGCCACAGGTGGCGGCGCATTGCTCCAATGTGGCCGTGAGTTCCGGGTCGGCCGACACGATCTCATTCGCAGGCAAGTAATGGTGCGAGGCGCCGTCCTCGCGCTCTGCACCCGTGACGATCACTTTGCTGCCGATCGGGAGGTGCCGCTGCAAGGCGCCCGCAGGGCCAACCATGAGCACGTTGCGCACACCGCGCGCTATCGAGTCCTCCAGGACGAGCGCCGCTGGGGCGCACCTATGCTGATGCGAGCCAAGGCGCAAGGTAAGCCGGACGCATTCTAGCGGGCCGCACGGCCCCCAGGAAGGCAACCGTACTCTTGTCAATTCGAGGCTTGACATAGTGCTCGGGCCGAGTTCTGGCCCAACGTGCCCGTCTTCAACAATTACAGGAGGTCGCCCGTGGCCTCGGAAAGGTCAGCGAGCGCCTTGCTCCAACGAGCGTCGGCGCAGCCTGAGCCCTGGAGCGTTGTCGCGTCAAGCAGACACCAGAACAGGTTGACGCACTGCCACTCGGGCAGCGTTGCGCCGCGCTCGGACTCGTACGCCTCCCAGATTCGCCGTCTCAGTTCGGCCCAGTATCGCTCCCGGCTACAGATGCGGTACCCGCCTAAGCCGAAATCCAGGTCCAAGAACGGATGGCCGAGGTGGAGTCCGTCCCAATCCACAACGCCGGTAACTCGCAGCTCCTCGTCGACGAGGAATTGCCCGTCTGAGACCTCGCCGTGTACCGTCGTCCGTCCCAGCTTCGCAATGGGGACGAGCGCCTCCGACCACAGGTCCGCCGGTGCCTCTCTTACGTGCGGCCTAAGCGATTTGGCAGCCAGGCGCGCCGTCACGGGGACCTTGTCGGGCCGCGTCCAAGCGTCGGAGACCCTGGGTGCGTCGAGGTGTTCGGGCCTTGGGTCGAACCTGGAAGGGACGGCTACTTGATGCCATTGTGCGATACGGCGGCTCAGACCCTCCAGACAAGCGGCCAGCTCCTCGATCGACAACGATGCCTCCACCACGTCATACGGTTTCCCGAGTATCCGGGTCAACTCGAGGAACGGATGAGGGGACACTTCATCGTCATGGTGGAGCCCGAGGAGGCGCGGGGCGAAGTCCAGGTCGAGCGACGATAGGACGTCGGCCTCACGCTCGAGCATCGGCACCTCCCCCTGGTGACGAGGGAACACGAAGACGCGATCCGGGGCGACCACGACGAGTCGATGCCACCCCGAGGCGATGAGTTTCAGGGGAACGCCGCCCAGGTCGAAGCGAGAACGGAGCCTCGCCTCCTGCGGGGGAATCAGCAAAGCTCGTAGATCTTCAGTCATCGCGCTTATCCATCACATTGAACGCCCTTGGCCGAGGAGTCTAGCCGAAGCCAAACACCCTTACCAGAGACCCCTAAGCCGCGCCTTTCTCGCCCGGTCAAGGATCGGTGACAGGGCTCTGTTGAGCGTAGTAACAACAGAGTGTCCACCGAGGCTCCTCACTTCACATTGCCCTTCGAGATCCATGTGGCATGTTCGGGAGCTTTTTCCCGTGCCGCTTCTTCTCGTCGGTGCGGTGCTGGCACTCTTTTCCCGCAACGACGCGGCGGAACCGTCGGGAGAAACGGTCTGACCTTGAGGAGGGCTCCCCGACTCGCCGCTGTCCCTCTCGCTAAGAGCATCGATGTGACTGCGCTTCTCGTGTTGTGTGCGGCGTCCATTTCAGACCGACCGGAGGCCTAAGAAAGCACGTCGCGGCGAGTAAAGACGGCCCAGGCGGCGGCGAGGAAGGAGATCCCCCAGAGGAGGCTGACCCAGAGGGAGCGCGCTATCGGTTCCCAGGCTATGGGATCGCGAGCGAGGTTGAGCCAGGCCTCGAACTGGTTCGTGAGCAGGTAGGGATCTAGGGGCCCGGCGAGGCCGAGGCCGGAGGCGAGCCGAAGTAGCAGGACGAGGACCACGGCGCCCACGCCCGAGCCCACCGAGTTGTGGGTAGTGACGGACAGGAAGACCGCGAACGCGGCGAGCGCCATCAGGGGCACGGAGACGAGGCCCGCGCCGGCCCACACGAGCGTGATGCCGCGCCCGACGCTTATCGGCGTTCCGCCCGGCCCGGCGAGGGGGGCGAAGCCGCCCGCCAGGTAGCCTGCGGCGAGGCCCACGCCCGCGAGGACCGTCGAGGCGGCGAGGCAGTAGACGCCGACCGCCGCCGCCTTGGCGAGGAACAGCTCCGTCCGGCCCACGGAGCGGCTGAGGACCGTCTTCAGGGTGCCCGCCGAGACTTCGCCGGCCACCGCGTCCCCGGCGACGAACGCTACGACGAGCGGCAACAGGACGAAGGTGGCGAAGGCGAGCGTGACGAGCGGGACCACGAGCCCGTTCTCCAGTAGTTGCGTGGCGAAGGGAGCCTCGCCCTCCGGCGGGCCCTGGCGTGTGATCTCCAGTGCCGCCACGAACAAAACGGGTACGAGCGCCGTCGCCCCGAGCCCGAAAAGCGTCCGCCGCTGGCGCACGAGCTTGTAAAGCTCCCAGCGGATCACGCCGGGTCCCGGTGGAGGGTTCGATGCGTCTGCCGTTCGTGAGGGGCAAGAAGTGAGCGGTGAGTACGAAAAGCTTCCCTTCTTGCCCCGCTCTCTATACGGTGGCGAGCACCCTCGTTCGGCGTCAAGAGCGCTCCTCCGTTAGCTCCAGGAAGAGGTCTTCGAGGCTCGGCCGCGCCGGCACGAGTGCCAGAACTGCCACGCCCCCGGCTACCAGGTCCCGCACGACCGGTCCCGGTCCCTCCGGGCCGACCGCGAGCCTTATCTCCTCGCCCCCAAGCCCGTCCGGCGGCTCGGCGTCCGCGACTGACGCGTCGGTGACGTGGGTGCCGCCTTCGAGTATTCGCAGCGCGCTCTTTGCGTCGTCCACCACGAGCCGGTATCCCGGGCGTCCGTTGTCTCCTCCGACGACCTCGGCGATGGTGCCTTCGGCGAGGAGGCGGCCGTGTCCGATCAGGGCTACCCGGTTGCACAGTTGCTCGACCTCGGCGAGGAGGTGGCTGGAGAGGAAGATCGTCAGGCCGTCCTCGTTGAGGCGGCGGATGAGCGCGCGCACGTCGCGCATCCCGCCCGGGTCCAGCCCGCTCGTCGGCTCGTCCAGGATCAGGACCTCCGGCTCTCGCAATAGCGCGGAGGCTATCGCCAGCCGCTGCTTCATCCCCGTCGAATACGTCTTGACCTTGTCCCGCTCTCGCCCGAGAAGCCCGACCGTCTCCAGGACCCTCGCCATCGGTGGTTTCCCCTTGCGCCGGTCGGCGGCTGCGAGGACCTTGAGGTTGTCGCGCGCCGAGAGGTAGTCGTAGAAGCCGGGCGCGTCCACGAAGCCAGCGACGCCCTCGCGGCCCCCGGGTCCGCCTGACGGACGCCCGAGGAGGTGTATCTCGCCCTCGGTCGGCTCGACGAGGCCGAAGACCGCCCGGATCGTGGTGCTCTTACCGCTCCCGTTGGGACCGAGGAACCCGTACACGTCCCCCCGGCGCACCTCGAAGCTGAGGGAATCCACCGCGACGAAGTCCCCGAACTTCTTGGTGAAGCCCCGGACCTCAAGTACCGAAGCTCCCCGGGGGCCTCCCACCGTCTAACGGGCCAGCAGCCCGCGCGCCGCCTCCCTGAGTTCGGCGGCCGGCACGCTCCCCGCAAGCGTGTACGACACACCGCCGTCGCTCCAGTAGAGAACCGTACCAACGGGTGTGGAGAGCTCGCGCGCCTTGACCCCGCCGCCGAGATCCACGAGCGGAACCTGCAACTCGCCTCCCCGGCCCCCCGCGCCGGAGCCCCGGGAAGGTCCGGCCCCTTCCTCACCACCGGCCTTCTCGGCAAGGACCACGGCCCCCCAGTCCGACCCGTAAGTCAGGACTGCGCCATCGCCGGCGACCATTATTCTCTCCAGCTCCCGACCTCGGGGCGCCTCGGGTAGCTCTTCGACGGTGAACCCCGCGAGCTCGCTCGCCTCCTCTACCGACGCGGCCTGCTGAGGCTCGTCGCCTTCGCGGTATTCGTTGGCCCGGTCGTTCCTGGGCTCCGGCCGCTCGACCGTGGCGCCCGGCGGCGTCTCGAACTCGAAGCGCGCGTCCGGGACGGGGCCGACCTGGAAGTCCTGGGCCTCGTAGCGGGCCACCGGCTCGGGCCTTCCCTCGGCGTAGAGCTCCAAGAGGAGCGGCACGAAGGCCTCCGCGTCGACGAGCGCCTCGGCACGCTCAACGAGAGTCGCGCTCTTGTCCTTGGGCTCCAGGGTCAGCGGGTACGCCCAGCGCCCCACGACCTCGACCGGCGCCCCGGTCTTGAGTTTGCTGGACGACGCTATCTCCGCGAGAACTTTGTCAATCTCCTCCGGCGACGCCCCTGGCAGCCCGTCCACCCCAGCCGCGCCGGACAGCGCAGCCTCCGGCTTCTCGCCGGTCTTAAGCGTGTTCGACGCGCCGTCGTAGATGCTTACCCGGTCGCCATTCCGGACGAGGACCCGGTCCCCGCTCTCGCCCTGGAGCTCGGCACGTAGTCTGTCGGGGCCGCTGCGCCAGACGCGGGCGGTGCGCGGGCCGGAGTCTCCGGTGTTGCCCCCTTGGGAGGCGCCGAGGAGACCTTCAGGGAAGAGCGTCTGCTCGACGGTCACGGTCGCGCGGAAGTTGGGTGCACTCTCGGGGGCGGCGCTTACGCGGGAGAGGAGTTCTTTCTCGGTGAGCCTCTCGGGCGGCTCGCCCTGGGCACCGGCCCCAACGGTGACCGCACCGACGCCGAGCGCCGCGACGAGAATGAGGCCTAAGGCCACGGTCAAGGCTCGTGTCGGGATCCGTTCGGTCCTCGCTCCATCCATGAAACGCCTCCTCGCGCCGACCCTACCGCAGCCCCTTGGACCTTTCTAGTCTACCCTACGAACGGAAGACAGGAATGGGTTCGCGCACACTCTAGCCGGGTCGTTCGCCGCCCGAAGCGGTGTTTCACCTGGCCGAACTTTCGCGGCTTAGGACACCGCGCCGCGACGAGATCTCCCTCGGTGGCGGAGCAACATTAGCTTCCTCTGGGGGTTGAGGGTGCAAAAGTTCGAAGAGACGGGAGGTACGGCAACCCTATACTTCTCCGAGGGCAAGGGGTTTGCGCATAGATCTACGATACGAAACGTATGAAGAACCGGAAGCACTCGTCCTACATCGGCCTGAGGAACCCACCGGGATGTGGAACTGATGATACTGCTCGCTCGCAGGAGCCCGACGAATTGATCGAAGCTCCTGGTCGAATGCCCGATGGTAGGAGGGTTACCCCTCTCTCTACCGGCTCCTCGCTCAGGAGGTGCCTTGAGGATCTTCCACCCTGGTGCAGGCTACGCTACTCCTGTGACATTACGGGGCGGGGGTCTGATCACGTTACTTTCTCCGCCCCACTAACGAAAGGTGATGGCGAAGATAAAGAACCCGGCCCTACTGTTCGCTTCGATGGCCTTAGCGGTGCTGTTGCTTGCACGACGGCCGTGCTGACGGCTGCGCCGGGAGTCGGGCAGACACAACGCCGACGGTGACGCTGGTCGGCGCGGAAGACATCGCCTCTTGCAGCTCCGATCGCGATAAATCGCAAGCATTTCAGCTTGTCAGCCAGTCAGCTCTTTGGTTGCTGAAGTGCTGACCTGCGCGGTTTGGGGAAGGGTCAACCCTTCCCCAAACCGCTGTAGTACTGGATCACTCGCCGGTCGAATCCGCAGCCAGGTCCGTGAGGCGGGACATGGCAAAGCTCGTCGCCGGGTAGAGCGAGCGGTAGACTTCGTAGTGCTCCTCGTAGATCTTCGCCCGGTCACTATCGGGCTCGGTGATCTCCTCTCGCAGTTTCACCACGGAAACAGCTTCGTCCACGTCGGCGTAGGTGCCTGAGGCCACCCCTGCCAGGAGGGCGGCGCCGTAGGCCGGTCCCTCGTCGGCGACGGTCCGGCGTATGGGGGTGCTGTAGATGTCCGCTTGGAGTTGACGCCACAGAACGCTCCTCGCCCCGCCGCCGGTGGCCCTCACGTCCTCGACGGGTACGCCGAGCCCGCGCATGATCTGAAGAGAGTCGCGCAGGGAGAAGATCACGCCCTCCATCACGGCGCGGGTCATGTGCTCCACTCCGTGACGGGCCGTGAGACCGAAGAAAGCCCCTCTGGCTTTGGGGTCGAGGTACGGCGTCCGCTCGCCCGAGAGGTAAGGCAAGAATACGAGCCCTTCGGAGCCTGCCTGGACGCCTGAAGCCGCCTCGACCAGCTCGCCATAGTCGCCCCCCAGCGATTCGCGCCACCAGGATAGGGACCCTCCCGCAGAGAGCGTGACGCCCATCAAATGATAAGCGCCTGGCACAGCGTGGCAGAAGGCGTGCAGGCGTCCGGACGGGTCGGGATTGAAGTCGCTGGCGTGGGCGAAGAGGACGCCGCTCGTGCCGACGGAGGAGTTGACGAGCCCGGGGCCCACGATGCCCGTCCCGACGGCCGCCGCCGCGTTATCACCACCGCCCGCCGCTACGCGGATGCCTTGCGGCAGGACAAGCTCTTCGGCCACACTCTCGCGTATGACGCCCGTGCTCTCAGGACCTTCGTATACTTCAGGCATCCACCCTTGCGGGATCTCCAGAGCGTCCAGGATCTCGGCCGACCAGTCGCGGGCCCTCATGTCGAGGAGCAGAGTGCCAGCCGCGTCCGAGGCGTCCGTAGCGTACTCGCCCGTGAGCTGGAGCCTCACGTAGTCCTTGGGCAGGAGCACGTGGGAGATCCGCCTGAAGTTATCCGGCTCTTCTTCTCCCAGCCAGACGATCTTCGGTGCCTGGAAGCCTGTGAGGGCTGGGTTGCCGGCGATGGAGATAAGGCGCTCCTCCCCCACGGCACTGGTTATCGTTTCGCACTGCCTGTCGGTGCGCTGATCGTTCCACAGGAGCGCAGGCCTTATTACCTCATCAGATGAATCGAGGAACACGGAGCCGTGCATCTGCCCGGTGAGCCCGATGCCTGCTATCTGCTCTCCTGTCTCTGTGGCGACCTTCTTTATTACCTCCTTAGTGCCCTCCCACCAGTCTGCGGGGTCTTGCTCGGTCCAGCCTGGATGCGGGCTGTGAAGTGGGTACTCTGAGGAGGCTTCGGCGACTATTTCTCCCGACTCGTCCACGGCGACGGCCCTCGCGCCGCCGGTGCCGACGTCGAGGCCGATTAGAACGCTCACGCCTCTCTCCTGCTGGCGCGGGCCTCTTTGCGGCGCCTGGAGATCTCCGCCTCATAACCTTCGTCCATGCCGAGCGCGGCGTAGACCGCCTTCTGGCCGGCCAGGGCGTCGGCACGGGTCTTGGCCTCGTGAAGCCCGGTCCTGTCTATCTTCTTAGCCAGGTCCCAGACGAACTCCCACTGCAGGATGGCGCGCCTGACGGCGGCCACCTGGTCCTCCGTGTAGGGATAGAGGTCGAAGCCTATGATCTCGCCTTCTACCCCGTAGCCCGTGTCCTGGAGCGTCTGGGCCAGCTCCAGGGTCTGCATGAAGAAGTTGGTGCCGACTACGTTGTCGTCGTCGAAGGTGCCCCAGCCGTCGTTTCCGTGCTGGTGGCCGAGCTTGTGCTCCGAAGCCAGGAGGTCGGCGTACTCGGCCAGGTTCTCGCCGTTCATTATGAGGTGCTGCCAGTCCATATTGACCTGAAGGTTTGTCGTGTCCACCCCGAGGGCGTTGACCTTCTGGATCGTGAACAGCGTCATGCCGATGTTCTGCATGAGTATCTTCATCGCAGGCTCGCTGTTCTTGTGCTCCAAAAAGACCTTGACGTTTTTCGCGTTGGCGTGGTCGGTTAGCTCCGCCACACCCTCGACAAAGCGCTGCCAGGCTTCGGCGTAAGGGCGCTGGAAGGTGTAGTTGTAGCCCTCGGCGCCGGGCCAAATGATGAAGTTCGCTCCTATCTCGGCGCAGAGGTCTATCCCGTGTTTGAGGGTGTCTATGCCCTGGCGGCGCAGACCCTCGTCGGGGTTTATGAAAGCGCCCTTGCCGTAGGTCGGGTCGGGGTGGAGGCCGGCGGCGATCACGGGCAGGTCCATTCCATAGCCGGAGAGGACCCGCAGCACCTCCTCGGCGTTATCCTCGTTTATCTCGCCCGGGTAGTGGTACTCAAGGCCTTCGAGGAGGTCGTGGAGCCCCGCGCAGACGCGTTCGGTCTTCTCGACCATCGGCTCGTCCGCGACCTCGTGATGGTAGCCTGGCGGCACGAAGCGCGTCACGGCCGGCCCGAACGCCCAGATACCCACAGAGTTCTTGATCATCCGGCTCCTCCTTGCCTCTCGTCTCCCGGACGGGAGATCCGCTCACCCTCCGTCTATCATAGCCCGGATCAGGATCCCGTTTCGAGGCGCACCGGCCGTCTGTGAGAGAGATACGACTATCCCGATGAGATCCTCTGACGCCCCCTATAGTGTCCGGGCGCACAAATCCTGGTCGGTTGCGAGCAGGTCGGTGTTGTTTTGTGGTGGCGAAGGTCGGGCTAGTGTAGCATACGGCTCAGCGTTCCTGAGCCGCTTCGCTTAAGTATGGGACCTTCGGTCCGGGCGTGGCTCGCAGCGTTTCTGCCGCGGCCCTCTGTCGCACCCCCAACTAAATGGAAGTAGCACGGTTACGATTTTCCCTTTAGGCATGGCCGGTCTTTGCATAGGCCCGAGCCTGAAGAGGTTGAGAGAAGGCGATCGGCGCCTCCATGAGCCGGCTAACCCTACGAAGGGAAGGTTTCACGTTGCAGGACATAGAGCGGGAAAAAGCCATGGAGAGGGAGAGATCCGAAGTCGGGGTCGTGTTCTGGGTCTCGGCCGCCGTCGCCCTGGCGTTTATCCTGTGGGGGGTGATAGCGCCGGGGAGCTTCGGCGCCGTGACGCAAGCGGTCTTCGACTGGGTAGTCTCGAACCTTGGCTGGTTCTACCTTTTGGCGGGAAACTTCTTCCTAATCTTCGTGGTCATCCTGGCCCTCAGCCGCTACGGGAAGTTCCGACTCGGTAAGGAGGGTGAGAGGCCCGAGTTCAGTACCTTCGCGTGGTTCGCTATGTTGTTCCAGGCGGGGATGGGACCGGCCCTCCTCTTCTGGGGCGTGGCAGAGCCACTCTCCCACTACAGCGACCCACCCTTCGGCCTCGCCAAGGCCGGTACGACGGAGGCCGCCCAGGTCGGAATGCAGTACTCATACTTCCACTGGACGCTGCACCCGTGGGCCATGTACGCCGTCGTCGGGCTCGCGGTGGGGTACTTCAGCTTCCGGCGGGACGAGCCCGGCCTTATCAGCCCGGTCTTCAGGCCCCTGCTCGGTGACCGGGTAGACGGCCCCCTGGGGAAGACCATAGACGTGATGTCGGTTCTCGCGGTCCTGTTCGGCGTCGCTGTCTCCTTAGGTTCGGCCGGCCTGCAGCTCACCGCTGGGCTCGGCGAGACCTTCGGAACCCCGACCGGGATCGTCGTGCAGCTTCTCGTCATCGGTATCACCACGATCGCCTTTATGATCTCGGCCTCAACGGCGGTCGAGAAGGGGATCAACTACCTCAGCCAGATCAGCATGTACGTGGCCGCCGTCTTGCTTGTCTTCTTCCTCGTTATGGGTCCCACGGCCTTGCAGCTCGGCGCCCTGACGCAGGGGATTGGCGACTACCTAGGCGGCCTCGTCCCGATGAGCATGAGAATAGAGTCCTTTGACCAGGATAATGCCTGGCTCGGAAGTTGGACCGTTTTTTACTGGTCGTGGTGGATCGCCTGGTGCCCGTACGTCGGCTTGTTCATCGCCCGCATCTCCCGCGGGCGCACCATCCGGCAGTTCGTCATGGGGACCGTGATCGGCCCGAGCGTGGTCACCTTTATCTGGATTGCCGTGTTCGGCGGGTCGGCCCTCCACCTCGCCCAGACGCAGGGCGGGGGGATAGCCGAGAGGGTCACGGCCGACCCAGCCTCCGGGATGTTCGTCTTCCTCAACCAGTTCCCGCTGGCGCTGCCCATGTCGATCCTCACGCTCGTGGTGCTCTGGATCTTTTTCGTGGCCGGCGCCGACGCGGGAACCGTCGTGCTCGGCAGCATGTCCACCGGCGGGCCCCAGGAGCCGAAGCGGTGGATCAAGCTCTCCTGGGGCGCGGCTATGGCGGCGATCGCGAGCATACTGCTAGTGGCCGGGGGTCTGGGCGCGCTGCAGTCGGGCTCCGTCTTGTTCGGGGTCCCCTTCGCATTCATCATGGTTGCCATGTGCATGGCTTTTTACATGCACCTCCGCAGCGAGGCTCGCAGCGAACGGCGAGGCGATGAGGACGTGCCTCTCACGCCCAGCGCGAGGAGGACGCCGTCGGCAGGCGGGGCTCCGCCGGCGCCGGGCCAGGCGTTCGCGGTCGAGGAGCCGCCGCCGGGTTACAACCGGAATCCCGGAGGTCAGCGCGGAGTCGGGGAGACCGGAATGGAGAAACCGTGACCTCCAGACCAGCGCGCGGGTTCTTCCCACGCCTGCTCTTCCTCGCGCTCCTCGTCGTTTCGCCCCTCGCGGGCTGCGGCGCAGGTGGCGCCGACGCCGGGGGAGACGAGGTGAAGATCGAAGGGGACCAGTTCAGGCTGAGCGGCACGCAGAGGGACGCGCAGTTCGCCGTCGGTTCAGAGAGCTTCACCGAGCAGCAGGTCTTGGGAAACATCGCCATCCAGGTCCTCGAGGCGGCCGACGCCACGGTCATCGACCGGACCGGTCTCGGCGGCAACGAGGCCGTGCGCCAGGCACTCGAAGACGGCGAGATAGACCTCTACTGGGAGTACACGGCCACGGGCTGGCTGGTCCACCTGAGCGAGACCTCCTCCATACCCGATCCCCAGAAGCAGTACGAGGCCGTAGCCCGTCAAGACCTTGAGGAGAACGGCATCAGGTGGCTGGACCCGGCGCCGGGTAACGATACGTACGCCATCGCCGCAAGCGAGAAGACCGAGCGGAAACTCGGCGTCCAGACCGTCTCGGACCTGAAGCGCCTGATCGAGGGGCGGCCCGAGGAGGCGACGCTGTGCCTTAACAACGACGACGACTTCCGCACCCGCTTCGACGGGCTGCCAGGCCTGGAGCGGGCCTACGGGTTCCGCTTCCCCGAGGAGAACCTCATAGAGATGTCCGTCGATGCGG
>DASQWQ010000295.1:0-4116 GCA_035640175.1 Rubrobacter sp.
GCGACGTCCCAACCGTCCACCCCTCCCTCGGGCTCAGGGCCGCCTGACATGTTTCGAAGCGGTTCCTCTCCGGCAGACAGTGGCCGTGCCTGCCGCCTCCGGTTAAGATCCACAGCCCGGTTGCGTGTGATCCTGTAGAGCCAGGCTGCGAAGCTCGCTCGGCTTGAGTCGAACGATAGCGCCCTTCGCCAGACGTTGGTGAAGGCGTCTTGGACCAACTCCTCCGCCAGGTGGGCATCCCCCAAGAGCCTTATCCCCGTAGCATATACCGGCCGTGAGTAGCGGTCGTAGAGCTCCGAGAGAGCGCGATCGTCTCCCTGTGCTACCCACCCTACCAACTCCTCATCCCCCATACCCTTCACTATTGGTTTGAACGTCTCCCTTGTGCGTGGAGTGCCTGATCTAGCCTTTGAAGCCTCATTCAGGTACTCTTTCGATCGGCTCTTGGTGCACGTAGAACTCTACGCCCTCAATGTGTCGGGGTCACTTCGAGACCGAGCTCGGGGAGCCCAATAGTTCCTTCGCCGAATCCCCGCCAATGACCATTTCGTATCCGCCTGCAACCTGCCAGGCGTTGGTCAGGGTCTCCTACGCCCTGTTTGTACGCAGCGGTCCTCTTCATTGGTTTTGTCTGCAACCTATAATGAAGAAATCTCCGACAGTTGCCCGAAAGAACCGCGAGCTTGGCAGCATGGCATGGCGCATACGATCCATCGAAGCAAGCAAGAGTCCAACCTACTGTAGGCCGAACTTCCGACAACGTTCGTTGCGTGGAGGTCCATGAGCAGGGCATGAGCACGTAACGTCCAGCCGAGCACCACCTCGATCTCCGACTCCTTATCCAGCGTGAGGGAGAATCGCATGCGTGGGGTGTTGTCAGTTCGTACAGTATAGAGGTAGACAGTTATCGGTAAGGGCATTCACAAGATTCTTCGCATGAAGTACGATCTAAACTCCACGTAAGGGAAGGAGGAGATCGTTGACGGAAGCCCCGATCGTTGTCGAGAACCGGGAAGAGCTCATCTTTCTGCTCTCCGAGGCCTCAGAGCTGGAGCACATGGTAATGCTCGCGTACCTCTTCGCCGCCTTCAGTCTCAAAACCGACGCCGGCGAAGGGCTGACCGAGGAGCAGCTCGAGGCGGTCAGACGGTGGGAGCGGGTGATCTCGGACGTCGCCGCCCAGGAGATGCTCCACCTGGCCTCGGCGAGCAACCTGCTCACGTCGATAGGCGGCGCCCCACACTTCAGCCGGCCGAACTTCCCGCAGCCGGCAAAATACTATCCACCGGGATTCGAGCTGGCTCTCATGCCTTTCAGCGTGCAGGCTCTGGGGCGCTTTGTCTTCTACGAGCGACCCGAGGGCATGGAGCACGGCGCGCCGGAGCTGCAGCTCGCGAGCGAGGTGATAGCGCCCCTCATCCCTGGCGGCGTCGTTGTGCCTCACGAGCAGGAGTTCGCCACCGTGGGCCACCTCTACCGGGGGATCGAGCAAGGCTTCAGGCGCCTGGTCGAGAAGTACGGAGAGCAGAGAGTCTTCATCGGACCGCCCGAAGCCCAGGCCACCTGGAGGTACTTCTGGTGGCCCGAGTTGGTCCCGGTCACCGATCTCGCGTCGGCACAGGCGGCGATCGAGACGATCGTCGAGCAGGGCGAGGGGGCTCGGAGCGACAGAGACGACGCCCACTTCGGCATGTTTCTCCGGGTCCTGGTGGAGTACCTCGAGTTCAAGAGGCGGGATCCGGACTTCGAGCCGGCGAGGCCGGTGACAGCGGCATGGGTGAGGCCGCCGGTCGACGCGAAGCTGCCCAACCCCACCTTGATAACCGACCCCACCACGGCCGGGGTGGCTGACCTGTTCAACGCCACCTACGAGGTGATGCTGCAGATGCTGGTCCGCTTCTTCGCCCACACCGAGGAGACCGAAGAGGAACTACAGACGTTGAGCAGGACCGCCGTAGGCGCGATGTCCCTCCTCATCAAGCCTTTGGGACAACTTCTCACTACCCTGCCGGTGGGAGCGGCGTATCCGGGCAAGAGTGCGGGGCCGAATTTCGAGTTCTACCGCACGAGCTACCTGCTGCCGCACCGCCACGCCGCCTGGGTGCTTATGCATGAGCGGCTCCTCGAGCTGGCGGTTTACTGCGCTAGGCTGGGCGCCCGGCCGTCCGCTCCACCAGAGCTGACGACGATCGAAGAAACCTTTCGGAAGCTCGCCCGCGCGCTGGAGCAATACATCGGCTGAGAAAACGGAGGGCGCTAGCGCAGGTGCATCCACGAGCGCATTTACCTCTGTCGTGAAAGAAAGCGAGCTGCGAGGCGACGCTATGGGAGTTGCGGAGGGACCCGTACGAATCATCCGCGACAGTTCGGAGTTTGGGAAGCTCCGCTCGGGTGGGGTTTCGGTTGCTCCGCACACTAACCGTGCCTGGACCCAGCACTTCCAGCGGGCCGCTGCGGTAGTGGTGGACAGCGGCGAGCAGCGTCACACGCAGCCATTGTGGCACGCTCAACCGCCTTCCGATGGAAGGTGCTGTATCCCTGAAGGACCTGCTGCGCCATTCGCGAGGGCTTGTGCACGCACGGTTCTCTAAACGCGTGTTTACTCATTGCGTAACGTCATATCTAAGAAGCTATCCCACTTGGAGGCTAGCCTCTCGGCCATCGCCTCCTCCTCAGCGCGGATCTCACGCGCTACCTCGGCGGTTTGAGTACCGCCCACCCGCTTGGCCAGTCGCTCCAGCACCTCGTAGGCCACGATCTCCATGTGTGCTCGGTGACGAAGGCGCCCCTGGCGTTCCTTACTACCTTGTCGGTTCGCCAGAGATCGGAGATACCTTTAATCTGTGCCACCGTATCGCCCCGAGGTCCTTGCCCATAGAGATCAGGCTTAGCCCACCTAACGCCCTGAGGCGTTCGTTGTGTCGCCGCTCATGGCGGCGAGTCTCCACCTCGTGCTCTTCAAACATCGCCGCGAGCTCCGCATCCTCAGTTGTGAGGATGATGGAATCGAGCAACATGAGAATCTATTGCTCCATGGCGTGAACGTTCTGCACGTACTCGACGAGTTTTGCGCGAAGCTTATCTTGCTGATCCATATTCGTTTCCTCCTCGCCCCTTATACTCCTTTGCTGCTCTATAGAGACCGTTCCTGACTTTAGCCCCAATGGCCGCGAACGCCGAGTCAGGGCTATTAGGCTCCGTTCGCAGTACGATTACGTATCCTTGATGGGTTTTGGTCGAGGAGGCTCTTGCGACGTCGTATCGCTCTGCTTCCTGAGGTACGAATCTCGGACCACTAAATCGCTGAAGTTGCACTTCAGCGCACTGTTGAGCGAGGACGGTACCCGAGATGTACGCTTCGAGCGGGCGCTCCGCACCTAATGCTATCCAGGGAGCCGCATAGATATAAGGCTCCCTAACATCTTGTGGTGACGTACTTGACGCCTAAGGGTCGAAAGCGCTCTACCCGCGATACCTAACGGTACTTGTATGCAGGCTTCTGAATAGGAACTTCTGAGAATTCCCCTTCCACGCACTCCGGTGAATAGAGGCGGAGGATGCACGCCGCCTAGGATCGGAAGTCAGCATACTCCCGAGATGTTGCTTACGGGAGGGTCGTGGACAAGCCGTGCGTACACGATCGCGGCGGAGTTAGTGACGCCACTCCGGGGTCAGTCCCTGTCCAGGTAATCTTGGCACTCCCTAAAACGCACGGTGTCCGCCTCTCCTTCCGGCAGGCTGAGCAAGCCCTCTTGGTTGTAGAGGTACAAGAACGAGTCCCCCTGTCGAGCATCACGAACATGTCCTCGGTCGGCACCTCCTTGCACGCGAGCGTCACGTCCTTGTCGGCCCTTATCTCCACCAGCGGGAGCGGAGGCGTTTGCGTGGCGGCCAGGCAAATGGCCGCGGCGACGCCCCCCAAGTAGGCCGCCGTCATCGTCAAGTAGAAGCGCTCCGCGGTGCTCGCCCACCTCACGTAACCGAATACGAGCCCTGCCCCGGCGGAGAACCCGAAGAACCCGATGAAGTAGGCGAGCTCGGTGGCGCCGTTTACCCTCACGCTACTCCATAGTCCCACCACGGCGAGCGGCATCAGCAAGAGCAGGTAGCGCATCC
>DASQWQ010000296.1:0-4326 GCA_035640175.1 Rubrobacter sp.
CCCCCTCCGAGGATCAGCGCACCGGCTTTTCTATTGGTATCAGGCCGGTCCCATAGAGTTAGGATTATCATATGTACAACGAGCCCGCTAACCTGTACATAAGAAACCTAATACCCATCGCAATATGACTACGCCACCGGTGTTCCTGTCCCTATCAGGGCGGCCCGGTGCGAAGTTCACGACGCTGTGAACTTCGCCATAACGGAGTTCTGCGAAGTTGGCCTTGAGGGGCTTTCCACCAAGGCGTTAGGGGGATCGTGGCCTAGGGGGGTCTTCGACGGACTCGCGTTCCCGGCCTCCGGGCTTGTTACTCGTGCGCAGCAGGTCCTCAAGCGCCTCTCGCTCGAGGGCTTCGTCGGTAACCCCTGGCACCGAAGCGCGCCACCACCGTGCCGTCCGGGCGCCGAAGCGCGGGTGCGTCCGGGTCGCCGGCTAGGTCGAGGCGGTAACCTTCAGGCAGCTTGGGTGGTCCGTGTGTCTCCCCCACGCCTTACTCAACGTTGCCCGAAGGCTTCTGGATCACACCCTTATTCACCCGAGTGCGTGGAAGGGGAGTTCTCAGAAGTTCGCCTTACGGAGTTCTGAGAAGTTCGCCTCCGAGGATGTACCACGAAGCGCGGACCGGGGGCTTTTGAGCCCCCGGCCCACCGCAAAAGGTTTGCCAAACCCTCGCGTCCCCGACCCCTCCTCGGACTAGGGGAGAGCCGAACGCCGCCCGACGAGAACGTCTAGCGACGGACCTCATAGCTGGCGCAGCTCGTGCCCACTTCCTTCTTGGCATCGACGATACAGTGGTCCCTACCCCCGCCCCCGTTGGCCATGTCGAGGGTGTCGCCGTCTGCGACGTTGATCCGGTCGAAGCCCCCGCCGCCGCTCACCACGTCGGTGTCGTTGGTGTACTTGTTGGCGAGCACGCGGTCGGCGCCACCCCTGGGGACGATCCGGTCGTTGTTGCCGTCGCCGATCCGCTCCAGGATCCGGTCGTGGCCTTGCCCCCCGTAGCAGGACACGGTCGTGCACTGGATGAGCTGACCCTGGATCAGCTGGCCCTGAGCCAGCGCCGCCGCTGCGAACGGCGGAACCAGCACCACCGCTAGGGCCAACGCCATCATCGGCTTGCGCATGCGCCTCTCCCCTCTCTTCCTTGGGGCGCGGTCGAGGACGACTCCTCCCCATCCCCATGGTTTCTGTCGACGCGGTGAACGCTAGCGCGGGCGGGGGCCGAGCGCAACCCCCAGAGAGAGCCACGCTATGTGAGGAATCCCATCTCGACCCTATTGACCTAAGTGCGTGGAAGGTGAATTCTCAGAAGTCGGGGTATTAGGTCCCGGTTGGAAGCTACCCGGGTTCGACGACGCCATCCGCGCAGCGCACCATGCCCACCATGAGCTCGATCGCCTGCTCGTCACTCAGGCCCTGCGTGCGCACCATCGCGCGCCACGCCTGGAAGTCCAGGGCGAGAGCTATGGCACTGAGCACTAACCGAGAGGACTCCTCGTACGACTCCCAACCAGCGGCGAGGGTCTCCTTCATCCGTTCCCAGTGCAAGAGAATCGGCTCCATTATCTCCGCGTTCACCTCCTGCGCCTCCGGGGCGTCGTCGGTGTACGGCATCTCTAGGTCGCGCAGGATGTTGGCCCACAGCCCTTCCCTGCGGCGGAAGTAGGAGTAGAGGTCGCCCAAGGCCGCCCTCATGCGCCGCTCGGGGTCGGCGATCTCCTGCCATGCCCCCGGATCCGGAAGCGGGTTGTCGCTCAGCTCGAGCGAGGAGCAGGCCTTGCCCAAGGAGAGCTCGTTGGGGAAGTGGCTGTATACGGTGGGCCGCGTCACGCCAGCCCTCTCAGCTATGGCGCTCCTGGTCGTTAGCGCCGGTCCGAGGATCTCGTGCAACTCTAGCGCAGCCCGGGCGATGCGCAGCCGGGTCTGCTCTTGGCGCTCGGCGCGCTTTTTGAGCTCGTACTTCCCGCGCTTCATGCCCTGATTCTAAGGCTTGCCGGTACCAACTTCGGGTCCACCCTTGACAGCCGCCCACAAAAGGTACATCATGGTGCCAATTATTTTACACCCATGTAAAATGATTGGCGGAGGTCGAGGGAAAGGAAAAGGAGGAAGACACGATGTCGTCGAAGGAAGACCAAGCGCAGAAGGAGTACGCGGCCAACGGAGCACCAGCAGAAGGTGCGAGCCGGATCTTCGCGCTCGACCCGGGAGAAGGCGAGGCGTTGTGGTGGATGGGCGGGTTGGCCACTGTCAAAGCCATGACCGAGCAGACCGGCGGGCGCTACACCCTGGTAGAGGTACTCGTTCCGGAGTTCCCTATGGAAGAGAGTTTGCTGCACGTCCACCACTTTGAAGACGAAGGTTTCTACATCCTAGAAGGAGAGATGACTTTCTACGTGGGCGAGCAGACGATAAAGGCGCGGCCCGGCTCGTTCCTCTTCGGGCCCAAGGACATCCCCCACGCCTTCTCGGTTGACTCGGGGCCTGCGAGGCTGTTATTCATCCTCTCGCCCGCTGGCATGGAGGGTCTCATTAGGGAGATGGGAGAGCCGGCGAGAGAGCTGAGCATCCCGCCTCCTCCTGAGGAGCCGCCCGATGAGGCCGAGATGGGGCGACTTATGGCCATCGCCGCCAAATACGGGGGGGAGATGCTGGGACCCCCGCCGAGTCGGTAGGACCGCTTCGCCAACAACAGGAAGGGCCGGGCTTGCCTAGAGGGACTACGCCCTTCCTCTGTACCCCTTATTCACCCGAGTGCGTGAAAGGGGTATTCTGCGAAGTTCACATACAGCATCCTGCATAAGGCCAGCTATTTGGGAGTTAAGGAAGCGCCTTTCCCCGCCTCAGCACTGGGGACTGAACACTAGATGTGGTGGCAATGGATAAACATACCATACGTTGCACAATAGCAAGGTGTTCGTAGCAAACTATCCTTACAGGGGCGCAGGCGCAATTTATTAAGCCCGAATCAGAATTGTTGGTGACAGTCTTTTCCTCTCACTTTAAGTTCTGGCCACTCTTACTTGTTGGGCACCGGCTTCGGAAAGTAGGGCGCAGAACGAGATCTCAGGCAATTTTGTAGTTTCGATCTGACATAACCTTCTCGCCGAAGTACTGCGCGAGTTGGGTCAACTGTTCCTTGTCCAGGCTTCCTACTGTTTCTTCCATAGTTTCTCCTTCCGGCTACCCCTTCGTCGAAGTACTGAGGACTCGGACCAGCTACGGTTCCGCGAACCCGCCCACCGCGTGCGGCTTGGCGCGAAATCCGACGAACTGCACGTAAAATCCTAGTCCCTCGGCCCGCCGGCGACGTAGAGTACCTGGCCGCTCACGAACGCGGCCTCCTCGGAGGCGAAGTACAGGATGGCCGCGGCAACATCCTCGGGCCATCCCGCGCGGCCGACGGGAATGCTCTGTACGCGCTGGGCGACGAAATCGTCGAAATCCAACCCGAGCCTGGCCGCGGTCTCGCGGGTCATCTCCGTCTCTATAAAGCCTGGGGCGACAGCGTTCACGGTTACGCCGTAGCGGCCAAGCTCGACGGCGAGGGTCTTGGTGAAGCCGTGGATGCCCGCCTTCGCCGCGGAGTAGTTGGCCTGGCCACTATTGCCGAGCGCGCTCGTCGATGATACGTTGACGATCCTGCCGTAGTTCCTCTCAACCATGTGCCTCTGGGCGGCCCTGGTGCACAAGAACACACCGCCAAGGTTGACGTTCAACACGGTGCGCCAGTCCTCGTCTGTCATCTTGTAGAGGAGGTTGTCCCTCGTTACACCGGCGTTGTTGACGAGGATGTCAAGCCGCCCGTAGCGGTCCACGATCTCTCCCACGGCGTTCTCGACCTCGGTGCGGCTCGTGACGTCCACTCTTGAAGCGAAGGCGTCCATACCCTCGTTCACAAGTTGACGCGCTGTGGAGAGCGCGCCCTCCAACTTCACGTCCGTAAGACACACCCGCGCACCCTCGCGGGCGAAGCGCCGTGCCGTGGCCTCGCCTATACCGCGCGACGCCCCCGTCACCATCGCAACCCTGCCGTCGAGACGGCCCAATGTGTCGCTCCTTCCAGTCGTTTAGCATTTCAGCATGTCAGCACGCTCCGGCTTCGCCGGGCACTAGACGTGGCCTGTACGGGAGAGGTTTTCGGCGTGCAGGATCAAAGTTCGTACCCGATCGCCGAAAGTGGCGAAGCGCTCGTCTGTGGTCTGGCCATTCTTGTAGCGGGCGTAGATCTGCTGCAGTATCCCGGCAAGCTTGAAGTACCCGAAGACGACGTACCAGTGCATCTCGGAGAGGTCGCGCCCGCTCTCCTCGGCGTAGCGGTCGATG
>DASQWQ010000297.1:0-30186 GCA_035640175.1 Rubrobacter sp.
GGTCTTCTCGTGGATGGAGGGGTTCTCGGTCTACGGTTTCTCCGCCGCCCACGCGGCCAGCTTCGCGGAGCTCTCCTACGCGAGCGCGTACATGAGGCGCCACTACCCGGCGGAGTTCTTCGCGGGGGTGCTCGACTCACAGCCGATGGGCTTCTACAGTCCGCGGGTGCTCCTGAACGAGGCGCGCAGGATCGGACTCAGGATACTACCGCCGGACGTCCACCTCTCGGGCGAGGGCTTCACCGTCGAGGAAGATGGAACGGCCCTCCGCGTGGGCTTAAGCTACTGCAAGGGACTTTCCGAGAGGGCCATCTCCTCCATCGTCGCCGGGCGGCGCAAGAGGCCGTTCGTCTCGGTCGCGGATCTCTACCAGAGGACGACCGTCGAGAAGGATGCGCTGGAGAACCTTACCAAGGGAGGTTTCCTCGACTCCCTGGCGGGAGGATCGGAAAGGTCGCGGCTACTCGGTGAGACCGCAGCATTGCCGAAGAAGCGGAGGCGTGGGCGGCAGCCGGAGATCCCACAGCCGCATCCGACGAACTGGTGGGCCTCGAGGGAGAAGAGGAGCGTGGAACACCTGCCCCTCGCGGACACGGCAAAAGAGAAGATGGAGTGGGAGGTTCTCGGTCTCAACGTCCACAGGCACCCACTCGCGCCGTACCGCGACGCCCTAAGAGAGATCGGGGTAGTCCCGAGCGAGGGGATCATGAAATTACCGCACGGCACCAGGGCCTGCGCGGCAGGCTTGATCGAATGCCTCCAGAGCCCCCCGACGAAGAGCGGGTATCGCGTGTACTTCCTGCTGATCGAAGACGAGTGGGGCCTACTCCAGGCGACTATCTTTCGCTCCGTCTACGAGAGGTGCGGCGACATCCTGCACCACGAAGGAGCTTTCCTGGTCGAAGGCAGAGTGGAGCAGACCATCGAAAAGGGCTTCGCCTTCCTGGTCCATAATATAGAGAGTTTGCGAGGCGTTCTGTTCGAGGCCAGGGTGCCTGTGCCGAGGGTGGCGTCTTCTCCAGGGGCTTTCTTGCGTGCCGGGAGGCGGGGGCGAAAGGCTGGGTAGAGTTACTGCGTTCGAAGTACGTTCTCTTGATGCCACCGCAACGACTGGGTATTGGGCCAGAACGCTCTCTGAGCAGGCCCTACGATACCACGTCCTTCGAGGTTGGTCAGGTAGCCGGGGAGGTTGTTCAGGACGGTAAGTTGCCGAGAAGCGATGACTTCGTACTCCTGCGAGACCCCGAGCAGTCCTTCATCGAAGGTCCAGTGACACATCCTGCACAGTGCCATACCATTTGCCGGCCGGTCGTCCTGCGTCTCGCTCCACGGCCTGATGTGCGCCGCCGTGACAGCAGTATGATTGTCGAGGGTACGTACACGGATGGCGCATAGGGCGCAGCGGCGATAGTATACGGTAACGACCGCTCGCCGAAAGCCTTGATCGCGAACAGGTATGTACTCTTCTTCTAGCGACAACGTCTCCCTTATCTGTAGATCTCTAGGGTTCTCGAGCAGCTTCTCACTATAGATGAAGGCTTCCCGATTGACGAAACCTTGCTGTAGGAGAACCTCCCTGGCTTCGTTCGAGAAATACCTCTCACCCACGAGGACGGAGCGCAAAATTCTGCGGCTTGCCTCTACCTGAAGATGCTCATAGAGAGCCTAATCGAGACAGGCACCGAACACTCGCTCCCGCAGCTGTGCAACGGATCTCTCGGGTCTGCCAAAGAGCGATTCGCCCTCCTTATGCCTGGCTAGATGCCAGAAGCCTTCACTCTCCATGCGAACAAACGGCATGGCCAAGGTACTCGGTCTTGTAAACGGCAAGACTTCCAGCTAATACTTGTCAAAAAGATCGAGGAGATCTTCGGTGATCTCAATGAAGTTGGAATCGATCTTATTAAGCTCGAAGAGGTCCAGCACGGAAAGCAACAATATAGGCTTCTGAGAAGCACGGTTTCTTACACGATCAGGCCACCTACTGGCACTCTTGTCGGTTCTTAAGTTAGCAAAGAGCTGAATGTATTTCTCTATAGATCCCCTAGCAGGCATACGTCCATATTAACGGCTACGCTTGCATCGCATCAATGTAGCACTGCTCTTCGAGTTGGCGATCGAGTCCCTGCAACTCATCCAGATAATGCGTCAGGCGCGACATGGCGTAATCGGCGTTCGGGCCGTTCGTTCTTTCGCCTTCCTAGCACGCGGCGGGCCGTCACTTGCCCGGGCACGGCGCCTATCCTCCTCTCGGAGTAGACACGATGCCGCGTCGGTGGTCCGGCGAGTTCTGCGGGCTGGGGCACTCATTCGGTGCGAGCAGACCCGGACTCGTTGGTGTAGAGCTTGAGTTCTATCAGATAGCCGTCCGGGTCCCGCACGTACAGGGCTTCCCCCGATCCTCGGGCGCCTACGACGTTCTCCGACCTGCGTTCGATCTTCACGCCAGCGTCCGTGAGGCGTTCGGCCAGCGCATCTAGGTTCGTACCCTCCACCACCAGGGCGAGGTGATCGTAACCCCCGGTGGAGACGGTCTCGAAGGTGGGGTCCGGCCTCAGATGCAAAATGAACTCAGGCGTTACCCGCAGCGAGACGAGGGGATGCTCTCCGCGCTCATATTCGTCGAGGCCGAACGGCTCGAGACCCAGGACGTCGCGGTAGAAGCCCAGAGACCTCTCGACATCCTTTACCCGCCAGTTGGTGTGGTCAGCATCGGTTATCTTCATCGTTCTCCTGAGTCCTTTCGTGGTGAGTCCCGCAAGTCGGGGTGCACTATCTCCGTTTTTCAGGTGACGAGCAGCGTCTTGCCCACGGTGGCGCGAGACTCGATGGCCGCGTGGGCATCAGCCGCCCGATCCAGGGGGAACCGCTGCCCGATCACCGGCCGCAATCGGCCTGCTGCCGCCTCGGCCAAAGCGTCCTCGGTGAAAGCTCCGGGTCAGGAGCGTCGGCCGCGACGAGCACCTCCGGCCTGCCGAACTCCTCTAAACACACCGCTTTCATCACCGTTCACCACCTCTCGGTTCGTTCTGCGTGGACCCGGACAAGCCCTGCACCAGGGCGGGCGCGTCGGTGGCTGGGTGATCGTTATCCGACCTTCGCCGTCGGCCCGTTTCGTTCCTTCCTTCGCTCGTAGTTCATGCGGAAGAGGTCCAGGGCTCCTGCCACATCTTCCGAGCTTACTATCCGATAGCTCGCCGTTGTCCGACTGTTCGGAAACGCGGGATGAGGGATCGCCCGCCCGGAGCGGATCAACTCGTCCCTGACCTCTCTTGGGAACCGGAAGTCGGCGTGGCCGTCGTCGTGGACGTGTCCGATCTGAGGTCCCCCTGTCTCGGGATCTCCGTACCTGTAGCCGGTGACGCCGAGCCCACCTGGACCGTCCTCATCCCTCTTCTTGAAGACTCTATCCCATCGCAAGAGCTCACGCTCTATCTGCGCTAACGGTTCATCGTTCATCCTATTCCTCCTCACTTTGTCCGGCCCACATCCCTAATGGTTCCTACACTCTGCGCGTCTTCCTCCGAAGGACCCGAGAACCCTACCGCCGTACCGTCGCAGTTCCCATCATAGAACCGGGAACCACCGGGAGCGTCCTGGGCTACCTTTTCGCAGCGCCCTTGCCAGCCGCCGGGTCTCTGCTTCGCGTCTGAGATCCTCGCTGTGCTGCCGCCAGGTCTGAAACGTCACCCAACCATCCATCCCTAGCCTCCTACTCTGGGCCTGTCTTGTGCGCTTATATCTTGCGACGAGAAGGAGGCTCGCACATCGGGAGGGGGGACGGTTTTTGGCCTGAACCTTCGTACAGGTTCGGAGCATAAGGTCGACTTCGGTATGTTAGCCGCTACGCTTCTCTTCTTGCTTGTCGACCACCACGTCTCACGTGCTTCGCGCCGTAATCAGGAATCAGTGGCTATCGACCTTCAAGGGGGTTCTGCTCTCCATCATGCGGTGCAGGGCGCGGAGCACGTCGTAGCCGGCGAGGTCGAAGCCCGGTATCTGCCAGGGCGTAATCCGCAGAAACAGCGCGACGGCCCCTATGTCGTAAAACACCGCAGGGAGCAGTTCTTCGCGCCCGCCCAAAACCTCGAAATCCGCCCGTTCCAGCTCGTCCGTCGCAGCGGCAAGGTTCCATTGACGGTAGGTGTGTGGCAGCGTGCCCAGGGCGCGGCTGAGCTCCTCCTGTTTTGTTCTCCAGTCTGTCTAGATCACAAGACCTGATGCTGAGAAGATCCAGGCGTGTATGGATCTCCCCTCCGCACGGAAGAGCCTCGTTGCCGCAGATGGACCGTAGGGATCAGGCGGAGAGCGGCAGCTTGCTCCGGCGCACCTGGACGGGCAGGGAGCGTTGGATCTTATCGAACTCCCTGACCTCGGCCTCGCCCACGAGTGTCGCCGCCACCCCGTCTTTGCCTGCCCGCGCCGTGCGGCCTATGCGGTGCACGTAGGTCTCCGCGTCCTCGGGGAGGTCATAGTTGATGACGTGCGAGACGTTCGGGATGTCGAGCCCGCGCGAGGCGACGTTAGTGGCTACCAGGATCCTGCTCCGTCCGTGGGCAAACCCGGCGAGCGTTTTGGTGCGCTGCGACTGGGTCTTCCCGCCGTGCAGGAGGGCCGATCTGTAGCCGTCTCTCTCGAGCTGGCGGTGCAGCTTGGTGGCCCCGTGCTTGGTCCTGCGGAATACGATCGCCAGGGGGTTCTGCTCGGCGTCGATCAGGGCCCGCAAGGCTCGTGTTTTGTCCCTTCCCTCCACCCGATAATAGACTTGCTCGACGGTGTCCACCGTGGGCGCCTCGGACTCCACCCTCAGGTATCGCGGGGAGCGCATGTGGCGCTTGACTATGCCGCGTATCGCGCCAGGCATCGTGGCCGAGAAGAGGGCGGTCTGCCTGCTATCTGGGGTGTGGGAGAGGATGCGTCCGACGTCAGGCGCGAAGCCCATGTCGAGCATCCTGTCCGCCTCGTCGAGCACGAGGTAGCGCACGGCACCGAGGCGCAGCGTGCCCCGCTGCAGGTGGTCCAGGATGCGCCCAGGCGTGCCGACCACGACTGTGGCGGAGCGGTTCTTGAGGGCTTTGATCTGGGGCCCTATCGGCACGCCACCGCAGAGAACAACGGGGCGGACCGGGTTGTAGCGAGAGAGGTTCGAGATCTCCGTTGCGGCCTGCGCGGCCAGCTCCCGCGTCGGCACGAGCACGAGTGCCTGTACTCCCCGCGCCTTCCGGCTCAGACTCTCGATCAGGGGTATGGCGAAAGCGGCCGTCTTGCCGCTGCCGGTCTGCGCGAGACCGACGACGTCTTCCCCGTCCAGAAGCTCGGGCAACGCCAGCGCCTGGATAGGCGTCGGGGTCTCCCAACCCTGGTCGGCCACAGCTCTGTGTGCCTGTTGGGATAAGGGCAGATCTGCGAAAGAGGCCCGGCGGGCCTCAGGTATGGTGCTTGCCAAGATGTGCTGGTTCCTCTCTGTCGCTGGGCAGTGGTCGCCACCATAAGGAGCGTACGTCGTGGGCTACCACTCAACGGGAGAGGACAGGCACGAGACACAAAAAAGAGATGCTTCAGACATCCGGCATCTCGATGATCGTGGACGTATGTTCTTTATCGTGTAGCGCCCCGAGTATACCGGACGGGCGTTCGGAGTCAAAGAGACGGACCTACTGACACGTATTCGAGTAGATCGGTTGTGGTTGGAGGTGTGGAGGGCCTGCCGCAGTGGATTCCCACTTGCGCGGGAATGACGGTAAAGCTGTGAGTAAAGGGGTAGGAATTGCGCTCGTGCAGAAGGTTGTACACCTCAGAGGTGTGCTTGCCGATTCCGTATTAGATCAATCCATGTGCCATTGCAGGGGAAGGAGGTAGGGGAAGTCGGTGGTGGGGTCGATATCCACTTTCATGATGGGGTCCATCCACTCGCTCCACTGCTGGTTGGTCTCGCTGTTCGCCAGGTGCTTCTGGGTCTTTTCGATGTCGTCTGTCTCGAAGTAGCCGAAGAGCGTGAGGCCGTGACGGAAGATGGAGTAGTTGCTGATGCCAGCCTCTCTGAGCGCCTCCACCATCTCTGGCCAGATCTCCTGGTGGCGGCGCACGTACTCTTCTTCATACCCAGGCCTGACCTCTAAAACCCACGCGTACTGCGCCATCTGTCCCCTTAGCTCCTTCCGAGTTCGACGAACTCGAGACCGAGCAGGCGCGCGACCTTGCGCAGCGTGCCCGCGTGGTGGCCTACGCCGAGGGCGCAGTGGTGCGTCGGGCCCTCCTCGCACCAGGCGTTCATGTACGCGGCGGGTGGCAGCGCGAACCTGAGACGGCTGTTGGTGTTCCCGATCCTCAGCGTCGGTCCGGACAGCGACTCCCCCTCGGCGGCGAGCATCTTGAGCTGCCCTTCGCGGGTCTGCATTACGGCGAAGATCGTGACGGGACCTGTCTTGACGCCGAACTCCACGGAGACGCCGTAGCCCGCCTTCCCGTGGTAGACCCCCAGGCCCCGCAACACAGGCTTGCTGTCGCTTATGGCGATGTGCCCGGGGCCGTCGTGGCCCATGAGGATAAAGCCCTCGTCGAAGTTCATCGCGTAGAACTCCGTGAACGACCCGCCCGCCCCGAGGGTGTCCATCACCTTCATGGCGACGGCGTTCTTCAGGTCGCCCTCCCCGGAGGCCGGGACACCGCGCGCGGTGAGCAGGGAGTTGCCCAGTATGAGACCGGCGCCGAGCCGCTCGTAGAAGCTGCCGTTCGTCCCCTGTAGTAGGCAAGGGCGTCCAGGTCGAAGTCCTCCGCGAGGCGGTCGAGGCCTGCGGAGACCTGGGCTGACCATTCGAGGTCCTCCTCGTCCACGCTCTCGTCCACCTCGAAAGTCTCGCGCGTCTCGTCGAGCTTGGCGGCGACCTTCTCTTTGGCAACGTCTTCCACGCGGTCGTGCAGGTCGTCCATCTCGAGGACCTCGACGTGCAGGCCGAGCTGGGCGTGGTGCATGGTGAAGTCCGAGTACATATCAAGCATCCCCGGGCAGGTGTGGCCGAGGAAGCCGAAGCGGCTGCCCCGAAGCGTTCCGACTGCGGTGGCGGCGCGGCACCACTCCTCTATTTCCGTCCAGGCGCTTTCGTCTTCGTGGAGCGTACCTGAGACGACGTTGAACGGGATGGCCGCGCGCTCGAAGGCGTTGGAGATCTCGGGCACGCAGCACGCCGAGCAGTTCGCCAGCCACTCGCCGGTGTCCGTATTCTCGTAGTCCAGTGAGGGAGTGGGCTGGAGGTTCAGGACGACGACGGGGACACCAGCCTCCTGGACGGCCGGAAGTACCTGCGAGCTGGTCGCGTAGGTGGCGGCGTGGCAGAAGATTAGGTCCACCCTCTCTTCAGCGAACCGTTCGCCCGCGGCGTAAGCTTTCTGGGCTGTGTCGACGAGGCCTGGCGAGACGACCGTGGCCCACTGCCCGATCCACTCCTCGACGCTTTGCTGGTAACCTTCCAGCCTCTCCTTGAGCCCGTCGAACTGCTCCCAGTAGGCCTCAAGACCGATCCCGAACACCCCGACCTTCGCCCATTATTCTCTCTCCCCTGCCACCTGTACCATCCTCCGTTCGGGCCTACCTTGGGTAGGCATCTTTCACCCCGCCGTCGACGTTCAGGACGTTGCCCGTGCTCCTGGAGGAGCGCGCCTCCGAGGCGAAATGGAGCACGGCCTCGGCGATGTTCTCGGGCAGCACGTTGAGTTTGAGCACGTTGCGCTGGCGGTAGTGCTCCTCCAGCTCGTCTGGCTCAATGCCGTATGCGGCGGCACGCTCCTCGCGCCAACTGGAGCCCCAGATCCTTGACCCTTGCAACACCGCATCCGGGTTCACTGTATTGACCCGGATGCGCTCCGACCCCCCCTCCTCGGCGAGACACCGCGCCAGGTGCAACTCGGCCGCCTTCGCCGAGGAGTACGCCGATGCGTTCTTGCCCGCCGCCATGGAGTTCTTGGAGGCGACGAAGACGAGGCTGCCGCCGACGCCTTGCTCCTTCATGATGCGGAAGGCCTCGCGCGCGACGAGGAAGTATCCCTTCGTCAGTACGGCGTAGTTCTTGTCCCACATTTCGACGCTCGTCTCCTCGATGGGGGCGCTGGAGGCGAGGCCGGCGTTGGAGACGACGACGTCAACGCCGCCGTACTCCAAAATAGCGCGCCGGTAGGCGCTGGCCACCTCGTCCTCGTCCGTCACGTCGGCCCTCGCCGGGATGCCAGGCTCGGGAAGGCTATTCGCAACCTCGTCCGCACCCTCTTCGTCGAGATCGCAGACCACGACGCAGGCTCCTCGCGAGGCGAGCGACCTGGCTACGGCGCTGCCTATGCCGCCCGCCCCGCCCGTAACGAAGGCGACCCTGCCGGCGAGCTCGTCAGGAGGCGGGGCGAGGGTGAGCTTGTAGAGCTCGAGCGGCCAGTATTCGACCGCGTAGGATTCTTCTTCCGTGAGGGAGACATAGCCGCCGAGGGCGTGGGCGCCGCGTATAACGTTGATGGCCCTGTAGGCGAAGTCTCTGGAGAGGTTTGCCTCCTTCGCGTTCTTCGCAGCTGCGACGAGGCCAAGGCCCCCTATCATGACGACCCTCGGGTTCGGGTCGAACATCTCCTCGTCTGCCTCCTCGTAGCGCGAGAAGTACGCCTCATAGTCCTCCCTGTAGCGCGCGACGCCCTCGCGAAGCCTCTCCTTCAGTTCCTCGGCACCCTCCTTCTCAGGGTCGAAGTCTACCCAGAGCGGTCTGACCTTCGTCCTGACCAGGTGGTCTGGGCAGGCCGCGCCAACCTGGGAGAGCTCCTTCGAGTCGCGCCCGCAGACGAACTGGAGGACGTCTTCCGATGTGTGATCGGAGCGCAGGATCTTGTGTGAGGACTCATCTGGCCCCGACGAGAGCGCCCCGTGCAGCACTGGCAGTATCTCGGCCAGCAGTTCCTCTCTGCGGTCGGGCTCCGGCGGCTCGAGCTTCCGGCCGCCGAAGGGTTCACCGGCGCGGCTCGCGACGAACTCGGCGGCCCGGTTTATAGCCTCGATGGTGCGGCTGTAGCTCTCCTCGTGGGTCTCTCCCCAGGTTACGAGGCCATGCTTGGCCAGCAGGATGAACCTTGCGGTCGGGTTGTTCTTCACGGCTTCGCCGACCTGCCTCGAGAGGGTGAAGCCGGGTCTTATGTAGGGGATCCAGACCGCCTCATTGCCGAAGCACTCGGCAGCGAGCTCCTCGCCGCCTTCTGCGCAGCAGATCATGTTGATCGCATCAGGGTGCGTGTGGTCCACCTGCGCGTAAGGCACAAAGGCGTGCAGGAGCGTCTCTATTGAGCCCCTCGGCATGTCAGGCCTGAGCTGGCAACTCGCGAGGTATGCGACCATCTCCTCGTCGCTCATCTCCTCGCGCTCCATGAGCGGCAGGACCTCCTGCAGCTTGAGTCCGGTGAACTGATGCGCCTCTATGGTCGCGAGGTCGCTCCCCGACCCCTTCACCCAGAGGACATCCACCTCCCGCCCGGTGTGGTCCCTCTCTCTAGCCTTGGTCGAGGTGTTGCCGCCCCCGTAGTTGGCAACCGCCCTGTCCTTCCCCAGCAGGTTGGAGCGGTAGGCCAGGGCTTCGAGCTCGGAGAGGCCCTCGGCTCTCCGGGGGTGCCACAAGTTCTGCGTCGCTCCCGGTGACTTCGTCTCCACGTGTTGTTCTCCCTTCGGTCGGTTAGAGCTTGTCAGCTAGTCAGCATTTCAGCCTGTCAGCACGCTCCGGCTAACGCCTCCGCTTTCAGCTTGTCAGCAAGGGGGCGCAACGGGTCGCACCCCGGCGAGAGGCTCGTGCAGCGCCGGCAAAGCAACGACCGAACGGCGGAAAGCTGAGATGCTGACCGGCTGACCGGCTGACAAGCTCTAACTCCATCCGGCTCCGGCGCCCTCCCCGCGCTCCTGTGCCACCTTCTCGGCGTAGCCGCTCTCCTTGAAGGCGGCTATCGGGTCGGGGGCAGCACCCAGATCCTTGCGTACCCTGGCGCACAGCGGACGTACGTCCGTGGCGTAGGCATCGAGCAGGAGGCGGTGGGCGCCGAGCACGTCGCCCGAGTGTCGGGCCGCGGTGAGCGCCGCGCGGTCCACCAGGAGAGCTTTCGCGTAGGCCTCCTGGAGGTTCATGACAGAGAGGATCATCGCTTCTATCTTGGGCTCGATGTTGTGCGTCTGGTCGATCATGTAATCGATGCGTGTGCCTGCCCGGTCCTCGGCCTCGACGAGCTCGACATAGATCAAGAACAGCTCGAACGGGTTGACGCTCCCTACGATGAGGTCGTCGTCGCCGTACTTCCTGTTGTTGAAGTGGAAACCCCCGAGACGCCCCTCGTCGAGCAGGAGCGCCACGACGTACTCTATGTTGACCTCCTTGGCGTGGTGCCCGAGGTCGACCAGGACTTCGGCCCTCTCGCCAAGCCTCCGGCAGACGGTGAGGGCCGCTCCCCAGTCCGCGAGGTCGGTGTGGTAGAAGGCCGGTTCGTAGGGCTTGTACTCCAGGAGCATCCGCATCCCCTCTGGCATGGCGGCGTACACCTCGCCGAGGCACTCGACCATCCTGTGGCGGCGGTCCGTGAAGGAATCCTGGCCCGCGTAGTTGGTGCCGTCGGCGAACCATAAAGAGAGGACCTCAGAGCCGGTCTCTCCGGCAACCTCGACGCATTCCAGGAGGTGATCCGTGGCCGTGCGACGCACGCCCGGGTCAGGGTGACAGACGCTCCCCAGCTTGTAGTCTGGCTCCTGGAAGAGGTTGGGGTTGACTGCCCCGATGCGCAGGCCCAGAGATTCCGCGTGTTCTTTCAACGCGCCGTAGTCGTCGACCCTGTCCCACGGGATGTGGATCGCCACAGAAGGGCACACACCGGTGAGACCATGGACCTGGGCTGCGTCTGCCAGCTTCTCGAATGGGTCGCGGGGCACGCCCTTTTGTGGGAAGACCGCGAAGCGCGTGCCCGTGTCGCCGTAGCCCCACGAGGGGGTCTCGATCTTCTGTGAGTGCAGGCGTTCCTCCACCGCGTCGACCTCTATCCCGTGGGCGGCTAGGGATTCCGCTAGAACTTCGTAGGCTCGTGGGGCCGTGGATTCCAAGGGCATCCTCCTTTCCCCGAAGCGAATGGCGCTCACCCCGGGGTGAGCGCCATCCGAACCCTTCTAGAAGTCGTACTCGTCGATGTTCTCCTTTGAGAACACCAATGGTGGTCCCAGGAGGACCTCGTCCTCGGCGAGCATCTTTACCTTGCCGAGGCGGCCGGCCTCGAAGGTGCCGGACTTGGGCATGTTGCCCTCTATCTGGGCGTTAGCCACGTAGACGGCCAGGTAACCGAGGTCAACCGGGTTCCAGAGGACGAACTTCTCCACGGCCCCCGAGTTGAGGTACGGTTTCATCTCGTTCGGGGTGGAGAGGCCTGTGACCGCGACCTTGCTCTCCAGGCCGGCCTGCTCGACGGCCTCGGCCGCACCGGGCAGGGCGACGGAGGTTATGCCGAAGACACCAGCCGTGTCCGGGTGTGCCCTGAGGTAGTTCTTGGTTATGTCGATACCGAGCTGGAGGTCCTCCTCACCGGGCTCGACGGAGGCTATAGACATGTCAGGATACTTCTCCTTCATGCGCTCGCGCATCTCCTTGAGCCAGGCGACCTGGTTGGGGGCGGTGAGCGAGCCGGTGACGACCAGGAACTCGCCCTTGCCGTCCGTCTGCTCGGCCATGACGTCAACCAGCTCGTAGCCTATCGCCTGGAAGGTAGCCTGGTTGACGAAGATGTCGCGGGCGTCAGGGGCCACGTCCGCGTCCCAGGCTCCGGTCGCGATCCCTGCCTCGCCGGCCTTCTTCATGGCGGGGGCAAGGGCGTTGGGGTCGTTGGCGGCCACCGTGATGGCACCGCACTGCTGCTGGATGAACTGCTCGATCATCTGCGACTGGAGCGCGGCCTTCGCCTCCGTCGGCCCGTCGTAGACGAGATCTACGTCAAGCTCCTTGGCCGCCTCCTCGGCCCCCTTCTCCGAGGCGTTGAAGTACGGTATGCCGACCAGCTTGGGCATCATGCACACCTTGGCAGGGCCTCCACCGCCTCCTCCTCCGCCCTGCGACGGCTGCTGGCCCACCCCGCACGAAGCGGCGATTACCGTCACCAGCGCCGCGAGCAGGGCCGTCGAGACTATCTGCAGTTTCCGCGTCGAACCGAACATGCTACCTCCTCCTTCCAGGATTCCCTTCGCAAGAACACAATCTCCTTTACCCTGACATGTTCTACTCCTCGCTCTTACGGAAGAACTCGTTCAAGAACACGGCTACGAGGAGCAGGACGCCCAGTATGAAGAGTTGCCAGGTGCTTGGCACGCCGGCCAGGATCAGGCCGTTTTGCAGCGTTGCGATGATGAGGACGCCGAGCACCGTGCCGCCTATCGTCCCCGAGCCCCCGTAGATGCTAGCCCCCCCGAGGACCACGGCGGAGATCACGCCGAGCTCCAGTCCCAGGCCTGTGTCGGCCCTGGCCGTGTAGACCCTCGAGGTGTAGATCACCGCCGCCATCGCCACCAGCAGCCCGATGCCAGAGTAAAGTGCGATCTTGACCCGCCGGATGGGCACGCCTGAGAACCGGGCCGCCTCCTCATTGTTGCCGATGGCGTAGACGTAGCGTCCGAAGCTGGTGCGGGACAGTATTATCCACACCACAGCGACAGCCACGACGAAGAGGATGAGCTGCCCCGGCACAGGCCCCAGGTATGCCTGCCCGAAGTAGGCGAACCAGGCTGGAAAGTCGGAGACGGCGTCGGCGTTCGACAGACCGTATGCGAGGCCCTGGAAGAGGGCGAAGGTGCCGAGGGTGACTACAAGGGGGTGCAGGTCGAGGAACGTGATGAAGACGCTATTGAAGAAACCAGCGGCCACGCCCACAACGAGGCCGAACAGGATGGCGAGGGGTAGGGGCAGCCCGGCGGCGTAGGAGAACCCGACGGCGACGGAGACCAGGCCAAGGTTCGATCCCACCGACAGGTCTATGCCCCCTGTGATGATGATCAGGGTCATCCCAAGCGCCATGAGGCCGACCTCGACGAAGAAGCGCGAGGTGTTGAGCAGGGTGGTCGGGGACAAGAACAGCGGGTCAAGCAGGGTCATTACGATAACGAGCGCGATAAGCACCCCGAGCAGCACCACCTCGCGGGAGAACCTGAGACGCTTGAGGGCCGCCGTGGCCGCGCTCATGCCTCGTCCCCCACGAGCCGGCGGCGCAGCACGTCGGTGGTGATGGCGAGCAGGATAAGTCCCCCGAGCACGGCGTCCTGCCAGATGCCCGGCACCCCGAGCAGGACGAGCCCGTTGAGGATCACCCCTATAAGCACAGCCCCCGTCAGGGCGGCCAGCGACGAGCCCCTCCCGCCCGAGATGCTTGTCCCGCCGATCACGACAGCCGCCACGACCTGCAGCTCCAGGCCTGCGCCCGTGTTGGTCTGCACGGAACCCGCGCGCCCCATGTAGATGACCGAGGCGATGCCGACGAAGACGCCAACCAGCACGAAGGCAAAGAAACGGACGCGGTCTATGGGAAGCCCGGCGAAGCGGGCCGCCCTGCGGTTGCCGCCGACGGCGAAGACGTTGCGGCCCCAGGTCGAGTGTCGGCTGACGAGCTCCATGACCACGAACAGGAGGAGGAGCACGATCACAGGATAGCCCAGGCCAAGCACCTTCCCTGTCCCGAGCACGCGGGTCTCGTTGGGGATGCCGGTGATCCAGGTCCCCCCCGTGACCAGCAGGATCACACCGCGCAGCGCGTACAGCATCCCCAGTGTCACGATAATGGACGGTATGCGTCCTACCGTCACCAGAAGGCCGTTGACCGCGCCGGCCAGGCCCCCCACCGCGACGCCGGCCAGGAGCGGCAGCAAGAGCCCGCCGGCGCTCGTCGCAACCGCGCCCGCGGCGACCGCGCACAGGCCCAGCATCGAGCCAGTCGAGATGTCGATCTCGCCGCACAGGATCACCTGGTTGACGGCCAGCGCGATGACCCCGAGCACGGCCACCGAAGCCAGAATGGACTCCAGGTTGCCGACCTGCAAGAACCTGTCGTTCGCCAGCGTGAACGCCGCGATGAGAACTACGAGGAAGACCAGGGCGGGTGCCTCGGGGCGCCTCAGGAACCTGCGGAGCGCCGCGCCTCCCGCGCCGCCCCTTTCGGCCGGCGCCCGTGCTTCACTCATCGACTGAGCCCTCCTCTCGTGGATCTTCCGCGTTCGACGGATTCCTCCCGCCGGTGGCTGCGGTCATGACGTTCTCCTGGGTGGCCTCTTCGCGCCCGAACTCGCCGCTGATGCGGCCCTCGCGCATGACCAGGATGCGGTCGGCCATGGAGAGAACCTCGTCCAGCTCCGAGGAGATGAGCAGGACGGCCTTGCCCTCCTTCGCCAGGTCGTCCATGAGGCGGTAGATCTCCGACTTGGCCCCCACGTCGATACCACGCGTGGGCTCGTCGAGCAACAGGATGTTGGGCTCGCACGCCAGCGACTTGGCCACGACGACCTTCTGCTGGTTGCCGCCCGAGAGCCGGCCCACAGGGTCCGACATCTCCGCCCCCCGGATCGAGAGCTCTCCAGCGAACCTGTCGGCCGTCTGGCGCTCCGAGCGCGGCACGAAGCCGAACCGGGAGATGCGGTCAAGGATGCTCAGAGTAATGTTGTTCTTGATCGAGAAAGGCAGGATGAGCCCCTGCGAGCGACGCTCCTCCGGCACGTAGAATATGCCCCTCTCCATCGCCGCCCGCGGGGAGCGGATGCGAGCCTCCTCGCCATCGACGAGGATCTCGCCGGACTCAGGCGGACGTATCCCGAAGATGGATTGGGCCAGCTCGGTACGCCCCGCCCCGACAAGCCCGGCCAGGCCCAGGATCTCACCCCGGCGTAGCGTGAGGTCAATGCTCTCGAACTCACCGCCGCGGGTTAGGCCCCTGACCTCAAGGGCGACCTCGCCAGGGTTGCTCTCGCTGCGGGTAAAGAGCTCGTTCAAGGGACGGCCGACCATAAGGCGGACCAGCCCTTCGGCGTCGAGCTCGGAGGCCGGCGCGGTCTTGATGTGATGGCCGTCCCTGAGCACGGTTATGCGGTCGGAGATCTCGAAGATCTCATCCAGCCGGTGCGAGATGTAGACCACGCCCACGTCCCCGGCAGTGAGGTCCTCGATGATACCGAAGAGCTGGCGGGCCTCCCGCTCGGTCAAAGACGAGGTCGGCTCGTCCATGATCACAGCCCGAGCCTCCCCCACCAGCGCTCTGGCGATCGCCACGATCTGCTGGTTTGCCACCGAGAGCCGCTTTACGGTTGACGTGGCGTCGAGGCTTACGCCCAGAGCGTCAAGCCTCCTGCGCGCCTCGTCTTGCATGACCTCCCAGTCGAGGCCGCCCCAGCGGGTGCGCGGCCTCTTGCGGCCCACGAAGAGGTTCTCGGCTACCGAGAGCTCGGGGAACAGGTCGAGCTCCTGCGGGATCATGGCGATGCCAGCCGCCTCCGCGTCGCGCGGTGAGGAGAAAGTGGCGGCCTCACCACCTACCTCCAGCGCCCCCTCGTCGGGGCCGTAGAGGCCGTCCACGATCTTCATGAGCGTGCTCTTGCCTGCGCCGTTCTCCCCTACCAGGGCGTGGACCTCGCCAGGACGCAGGTCGAAGCTCACCCCTTCCACGGCGACCACGCCCCCGAAGCGCTTGGTGACGTCCTCGAGACTGAAGACGGTAGCCGCTTCGGTCGTCGCGGCTCCTCCAGCGCGGGTCTCGTCGGGCTGCGTCAAGTGCTAGCTCCTTCCCTGTCCAGCCGTGGCACGGTCTCCATAACGCCTCGTAGCTTCTCGAAAGCCTCCTGCCACCGGTCTTCGCCGCCGCGCGGTTCGTAGGCGCGCACCTTTACTGAGCTCCTCACGGCCTCTCTTATCTCCTCAAGCGAAGCCAGGTAACCCCGGGTGTAAGCCTGGACCATGAGGTTTCCCAGGGCCGTAGCCTCAACCGGCCCGGCCCTTACTGGACGGCGCGTCGCGTCGGCTGTGAGCCGGCACAGAAGCTCGTTGCGTACCCCTCCGCCGACGACGTGGACCACGCCCACCTCCAGGCCGGTGATCTCCTCGGCCTTCTCCAGAACCCACCGGTACTTGAGCGCCAGGCTCTCCAGCACGCACCTCGTTACTGCCCCGGGCTCCTCCGGCCCTTCCTGTCCGGTCGCCTCGCAGAAGCTGCGGATGCGCGAGGGCATGTCGCCAGGCGGGAGGAATACAGGGTGATCCGGGTCGACCAGCACACCGGCTGCCGGGGCCGCCTCAGCGAGATGGGTCAGCTCCTCGTAAGAGTACTCGCGCCCATCCCTGGCCCAGGTTCTCCGGCACTCCTGCAACAGCCAGAGGCCCATCACGTTCTTCAGGAAGCGCGTCGTACCCCCGAACCCGCCCTCGTTGGTGAAGTTGGCCCGCAGACCTTCTTCCGTTATGACGGGACCTGGCAACTCCAGGCCGACGAGTGACCAGGTGCCGCTGGAGATGTAGGCGAAGTCCCCGTTGTTCTCGGCAGGTACCGCGACCACGGCCGAAGCGGTGTCGTGGGAGGCGACGGAGGTAACGACTATCCCTTCCCCCGCCTCCCCTGCGACTCCTGGCAGCAGCCTACCCAGCTCTACTCCGGGGGACCGTATCTCCGGGAACAGGCGGGCAGGGATACCCAATCTCTCGAGCAGCCCCCAAGCCCAGCCGCCCGTGCTGGCATCGAGGAGCTGGCTAGTGCTCGAGATGGTGAACTCCCCGGCCTTCTCCCCGGTGAGCCAGTAACCGATAAGGTCTGGCATCATCAGCAGCGTCTGTGCGGCCTCCATCAATGGCGAGTCTTCCAGGGCGATGAGCTGGTTGAGGGTGTTGATCGGCATGAACTGAATGCCTGTCGTACCGTAGATCTCCTCTCTTGACATCCTTTCGAGGGCCCGCTCCTCCGTTCCCTCCGTCCGGGGGTCCCGGTAGTAGTAAGGGTTGGAGACGAGGGAGCCGTCCCGGTCCAGAAGCCCGAAGTCCACACCCCAGGAGTCGACGCCCAGGCTATCTACCCGTCCGGCCCCTGCGACGGCCTTTTTCAAGCCTTCCTTGACCTCCGTGAAGATCCGCAAGGCATCCCAGTGCATACCGTCGACGAGCTTCACGGGCACGTTCGGGAAGCGGTGGACCTCGTCGAGGGAAATACGCTCGCCGTCGAAGCACCCGAGCACAGCGCGCCCGCTCTCCGCCCCCAGATCGAGGGCCAGAAACGCGGCCTCGGCGGCCATCACCGCGCTACCGGACGGGCCGTCACCAGGGCGGGCGCCGGGCTCGGGAGGACCGCAGCCCGCGCTCCAGGATCACACGCCCCCCTGAGGGCGGCGGCCGTCGCACCGGTAGTTCCTGTTCGCTTCTCGCCTATTCCCCACTCAATCACGCACTTTCATCCTTTAATAACAGAAGTCACACGCACACGCAATAACGTCGCGCCGGTTCTCCGACGTTCACCGAGCAGGGCCGGACGGTCGAGGAAGGCCGCTAGCAGCACGCCCACCGCCGGTTCGAAGATTCGATCCCGGTCCCCCTCACCGTACGCTCCCTACGAACTCGTATTCCCCTGACCCGATCGCGAAGACGGCCGCCCCTTCCTCCTCGCGCAAGAACTCCACCCCTTCCCCCTCTCCTGCAGGCCCGCCGCCCTCGGCGACCCCTGCCCCGTCCGAAGCCGGCACGTAGACGGTAGCCGTGGTGTTGACGGGGACGGTCGTCTTCAGCCGGAAGGCGCCGTCCGAGATCTCCCACTCACTGGAGATAGTGCCCCGGACCGAGTCGTACCTGGCGTGGGCAGAGGTCAGGCCGCGGCCAGGGCGCGGACGTACGAGGATACGCTCGTAGCCGGTCCCGCCGGGGTCCTGGTCTATCCCCGCCACGTAACGGTACAGCCACTCGCCCACGGAGCCTAAAGAGTAGTGGTTGAAGGAGTTCATGTTCGGCGACTGGAAGCCGTTTTCCTCCGTCCAGCCGTCCCAACGCTCCCAGATCGTGGTCGCCCCGTTCTTTATCGTGTACCCCCAGGAGGGGTAAGTCTCGTTGAAGAGCAACCGGTAGGCCACGTCGGCACGCCCGGCTTCTGTCAGGACCGGACACAGGTAGCCCACCCCGACGAAGCCGGTCGAGAGGTGCCAGTCCTCCCTCTCTATGGTCCTTACCAGATGTTCAGCGGCCGCGGGACGCAGCTCTTCGGGCAGCAGATTCATGTGCAGGGCGAGGAGGTAGCAGGTCTGGGTGTCGCCCTTGATCCTTCCGTCGGGAGAGACATAGGCCTCGTTGAAGGCTGCTTTGATGCGCTCGTTGAGGCTCCTGTATTCCCTTGCGTCCTCGTGGCGGCCTGTGGCCTCGGCCATCTCGGCCATGAGCTTCGCGTCGTAGGCCCAGTAGGCCGTGGCGAGGAGGTGCTTGGGCGTGTGATCACCCTTCGGAGAGAGCCAGTCGCCGTAGTTGTTTCCCATCCTGTTCTTGCGAATGAGGTCGGGGTTGCCCGCATAGAGATACTCCATCCAGCGCGCCATGGCGTCGTAGTGGCGCTCGACGATGCGCGTGTCGTCGTAGATCCTGTAGATCGTCCACGGCACTATGACGCCCGCGTCACCCCAGGCCGGGGCTCCCCACCTCAGGTCCATGAGGCCAGAGCCCGTTAGCAGGGGGGCCACGTCGGGGAAGGCGCCTTCGGGGGACTGGGCGTCCTCGACGTCGGCCATCCACTTCTCAAAGAAGGCGGCGACGTCCATGTTGAAGCAGGCCGTGCGGACGAAGACCTGCGCGTCCCCCATCCATCCGAGCCTCTCGTCGCGCTGCGGGCAGTCGGTCGGCACGCTGAGGAAGTTGCCGCGTTGGCCCCAGACGATGTTCTCCTGGAGCTCGTTGACCATCTGGCTGGAGCACTCGAAGGACCCCGTAGGTGGCGTGGCCGAGTGGACGACGCGCCCCGTGAGCGCCCCAAGTGGAGGCTCACCGGGGTAGCCCGTGACCTCGACGTAGCGGAAGCCGTGGATAGTGAAGCGCGGTTCGAACGTCTCCTCGCCCTCGCCCTTGAGGATGAAGGTGTCGGCCTGGCGGGCCGACCTCAGGTTCTCGGTGTAGATGGTGCCGTCAGGGTTCAGAGCCTCGGCGTGGCGCAGGGTGACCTCCGCTCCGGCCTCTCCCTCCACCTTCAGGCGCACCCACCCGACCATGTTTCTTCCCAGGTCGAAAACGTAACGGCCGCTCTCTGGCTCGGTGACGGTCTTCGCTTCCAGCTCTTCGGTGACCCTGATGCCCTCGTCCGGCTGAGCGACGAGGTTGGTGTCCTCTATCTCCTCGGCTTCCACCCCGTACCATTGCGAGTCGTCGAAGCCGGGCTCGGCCCAACCAGGCATCTCCCTGCGGGCGTCGTACGACTCGCCCATGAGGAGGTCGGAGAAGAGAATCGGGCCGGTCGAGCACTTCCACGAGCCGTCGGTCGCAATGCACTCCCTACTGCCGTCCTCGTACTCGAGATCGAGTTGCGCGAGAAGCTGCGGGTGTGGGCCGTAGTGGGCGCCCCTGTGCTTGGGGTCGAACCCGAAGAACCCGGAGTACCAGCCGTCGCCGAGGACGGCTCCGAGGACGTTGGCTCCCTCGGCGAGCAGCGGCGTGACGTCGTAGACTTGATACTGGACGCGCCGGTTGTAGTCTGTCCAGCCAGGGGCGAGGACGTCTTCTCCCACCTTCTTGCCGTTTACGGAGAACTCGTAGACGCCGCGGGCCGTAGCATAGAGGCGTGCCCTGCGGACCGATCTGTCGAGCGAAAACACCTTGCGAAGGTACGGGCTCGGGGCGAGCCCGTTGGCCAGGTCGTCGTACTCCTCCCCGGTCGGGGGGTCGAAGCTTTCGTCAGGGCCTTTGCCCGCGGAGATCCAGGCTCCCTTCCAGTCTGAGCGCTCCAGGAAACCCGTCTCGAAGACGGCCGGTCCGCTGTAGGGCGATGGATCTCCGGCCCCGTTCCAGACACGCACCTTCCACACGCAGCGCGAGCCCGAGCGCAACGCCTCGCCCTCGTACTCGACACCCACTGAGCGGCCCGACTCGACCCTGCCACTGTCCCACAGGAGGCTCTCCTCCGCTTCGAGATTCTCCTCGCTCCGTGCGGCCAGGATCCGGTAGGCCGACTGTACCTGTCCCCTCCCCTCCGACTCGAGCGCCCAGCTCAGCCTTGGGACTCTCTCGTCGATGCCCAGGGGGTCGACGCGGTACTCGCACTGGAGCCTCACGGGTCTTAGTTCTGATGGAGCCATCGTCACGCAGTAACTTGCTCACGCGGCGAGCGTCCGCTACGCTCTGCCTCGATCTCCTCCAGTGACCTGCCGGCGGTATTCGGCATGAACAGGAAGCCGACCACGCCGCTTATGAGGAGGAAGATCATGAGGATCAGGGCGACCGGCCTGATGCTCAAACTCGCGAGCACGGGCACGAAGAAACTCCAGATGCCGAGGAGTAGCCGGGCAACTCCGAACGTGAGCCCCTGCGCCGTAGTCCTGAGCATGGTGGGGAACAGTTCCTGCGACCACGTCTTATAGAACGGTTCTCCCGCAAGTGCAGCTCCGATGCCGAAGAGGCTTATCAAGGCAATGGCTGTCACCGTGTTGAAGGGAAAGATGAGCAGCTGAGCCAACGCGACAACGTTCATGACGGCCCCGACGCCCCACATGATGCGACGGCTCCTGTCGCTGCGGTCGCTGAAGGGCATGAAGATCAGGACAACGGCCACCAGCGTGAGGACGAATCCCGCGCACGACAGGGCGACGCTGGCCGCCTGGCTCTGCGTCCCGAGGGTCCTGAGGATATAAGGAGAGAAGACGCCGAAGGTCCCCGCGGCCAGGTTCCAGAACAGGTACACGGTCGCGGTGAACACCATCGCGGCCAGGGTCGGCCCGGAAAATAGGTTGCGCAATCGACTCGCCGCCAGCGGGTCGGCTGGCACCGGCGCCTCCTCGGGCTGCGCTTCCGGGTCGGACGTGGGCTCCGTCTCGCCGGCGCCCGACGCGGCGGTCCAAATGGCTGACTCCACCATGCCCCGCCTGAGGGCCCACGTGACTATCGCGACCACGAACAGGTGGGCGAAGACTATTCTGTTTCCGAGCAGCTCGTACGGTGTGAGCACGAACGCCAGCACAAATACGACTATCGGGCCGAGGCTCCAGGCCACCTGGCTGAGGCCCATGAGCTTGCCGCGGGCCTTGCTGGGCGAGAACTCGCCAATCAGTGCGAGTGAGGTCGGCACGTCGGCGCCGACCGCGACGCCCACTATGAAGGTTCCGATGAGGAGCATCGGCAGGTTGAGAGAGAAGACGATAAGCAGGGTCCCGAAGGCGTAGACGAGCAGATCGTACTGGTAGATACGCTTGCGGCCGAACAGGTCGCCGAGCCGCCCCCCGATCAGAGCTCCGATCGCCGCCCCGAAGGCGTTCGGGCCCAAAGCTGCGAGCAGTCCCACGGTGGTGCTGCTCATGCCGAGATACTGCTCCCATAGCGCGAGGCCCGCGGCGAGGGCCACGATGGAGCCGGCGTCTATGTAGGACGCCATGCCCGCCAGGACAGTCCACCTCCATTGCTGGGCCGTGACGTGACTGTCGTCGCGTTGTCTGTTTACATCCGCTTCCAAACTAGCCATGATCTAGGTAAAGCCTCCTCCTGCTCGTCGCTGCCGTCCAACATCCCCTATCTCCGTCGCAACGCTCCCTTTGGTCGGCCTCCTGTTCTCAGACGCTCTGCACATCCACCCCCAAGCCCTCGAGAGCCTCCACGTGCGACCGGCGGGCGTCGGCCGTCACCACCAGGCTGACCTCCGAGACGTGGGCGATGACGCTGAATCCCCTCTGTTCGAACTTCCTGCCGTCAACGAGCAACACCGGTCTCTCGGCATGCCGGATCATCGCCTTCTTGACCTCGGCTTCGAGCGGGTTGATGTCCGTGAGATATCCCTCGGATGTGATCCCCTTGACGCTCAAGAAGGCCCTGTCTGCCAGGTAAGACTCGATGGTGTGTATCGTGCAGGGCCCGACGAACGAGAGGGTGAGCGCACGGAAGATTCCTCCCAGCCCCACCATGCTCGCCCCGGAGGGATCTGCGGTGGAGAAGAGGTCCATTACCGGCACCAGGTTGGTCAGGCAGGTGACACCCGACGTGCCGGCCAGGATGCGCCGCGCCGCGTAGTACGCCGTGGTCGACGAGTCGATAAACACGGTCTCATCCGCCTCGAGCAGCGTTGCGGCAGCGCGTGCCAGACGCTTTTTTTGCTCGACCGCCTCACCCAACCGCTGCTGGAAGGAGTCCTCGTGCTGCGTGAGTCCGGGCGGAACTGCCCCGCCGTGGGTCCTCTTAACCTTCCCCTGTCGTTCGAGCAACGCGAGATCCCGCCTCGCAGTCGCAGCCGAGATGCCAAGCTCCTTCTCCAGCCCGGCCACCGTGACACTCCCCGCCTCGCGGACGCGCATCGCTATCCGCTGCTGACGTTGCTCAGGTAAATCTGCGCGTTTGTCCGTCATATTGTGATTGATCGAGCAGTTTTCGTTCTAAACCGCTCAAATCTTTCCTTAGCCCGCTCATACAGTAACGGAGGCTTCATTTCGATGCAAGCCTGCATCTGGTCCTTCACGCAAGCCAGGGGGTCAGTTAACCTTGGATGAGGGTCGGAGAGCGTATGGGGAGGGAACGGGATCGTGTTCGTGATGCGCTCCATGCAGCCGCTCGCCTGGCACGGCCCGAAGCGCCCGCGCGGCAGAGCTTGGATCCCGATGTGGTATGGGCCGGACGTCCCAACCTCGCCACAGCTAGGTGAGCGCTACGACTTCCTCGACCTTGGCCTTTTCAGGGCTCCTCGGTTGACCCCGATCGAGTAGCGTTCATCTCGGTACTATAGGCGGTGGCACTTATCACGGGCGTATCGGAGGCACCCGTGCTCATGTGTCCCTACAAGAGGATCACGACCTTGCCGGTCTTGCCGGCATCGAAGGTCTCGTAGGCCTGTTTGGTGTCGGAGAGCGAGAACGTGTGGGTGACGGTCGACTCGGGGTGCAGTCCTTTGCGCTCCAGATGCTCGAAGAGGCCTCCCATCTCGTTGATGCCGCAGACCCAAGAGCCGTGCAGCGTGAGCTGTTTGTGCAACAGCAGAGGGCTCGGCTCGAATGTGACGGAGCCGCCCTCCCCGATGTAGACGACCCGCCCCCACTCGCGTGCCGCCTCCAGGCACAGCTTCCTTCCGGACGCGCTGCCCGAACAGTCCATGCCGACCTCCGTGCCGCGGCCATCGGTAAGATCTCGTATCTGCTCCACCGTGCCCTCTCCGCCCATCAGGACGTGCGCAGCGCCAGCGTATCTGGACAGCTCCAGGCGCTCGGGGATCAGATCGACACCTATGACCTCGGCCCGCTTGCGGCGGCCAGCATGACAGCTCCCAGCCCGACAGGCCCGAGTCCTACGACGAGGACCGTATCGCGACCCGAAACGCCCGCGCGCAATATCCCCTGGTACGCGGTCCCGAACCCGCAGGCCACGAGGGCGCCGTCTGTGTAGGTGAGCCCGTCGGGCAGGTGGAGCAGGGTACTTGCCTCCGCTAGCAGGTAGTCGTCGTGGCCTCCGTCGCGCTGCCAGCCGTACGCCGCCCGCTCCTGGGAACTACACCCGATCATGAATCCCTTTGTGCATTCCTCGCAGCGCCTGCAGCCCAGGATGTGGTAGACGACGACCCTGTCACCTGGCTCGAAACCGCCCACTCCAGGTACCACGGCCTCGACCTGTCCGGATGGTTCGTGACCTGCGATAACGTTCCGGTAACGCTCCGCCCCCGAGCCCGTGTGTTCGTGGTAGATGGCGCGCAGGTCGCTCCCGCAGAGCCCAGAGGCCTTCATCTTTACGAGTACCTGTCCGTGGCCCGGCTCAGGGCAGTCGAACTCTCTCAACTCCACCCGTTCTCGTCCGGGTAGGATCACCCCTCGCAAGCAGATCGCCTCCAGCGCGACTACGTCCTTTCTTTATCATGGGCGATGAGATCGTCTCCCGTCAAGGTGCGATCCTGTGCGCCCTAGGGTCGCTCCTTTATCATGGTGTACGAGCCGGGTGGAGACCGGCTGACGTCGAGCGGGGGTCAAGGGGCAGTGGTGCGCGAAGCGTTGGTGCAAAGGCGGGTTGGCGAGGAAGGCTTCCGCTGGCGTGGGGAGGATGTCTCGCGTGTGGAGGCTTTCACCGACGCCGTCTTCGCCTTCGCGGTCACGCTCCTCGTGGTTTCTCTGGAGGTTCCCAAGACCTTCGACGAGCTTCTCGTGGACATGCGGGGCTTCTTCGCGTTCGCGATCTGCTTCGCCCTGCTCCTCTTCGTGTGGTACGAGCACTACAAGTTCTTCAGGCGCTACGGCTTGAGGGACCTCCTGACCTTGTGGCTGAACTCGGTGCTACTGTTCCTGGTGCTCTTCTACGTCTATCCACTGAAGTTCGTCTTTACCCTGTGGATGGACCAGCTGTTCGGCTTCTCCGAGAACGAGATGATAGAGGCGTCCCAGGTTCCGCTCTTGATGTTCGTCTACGGCGCCGGCTTCGTCACCATCCAGCTCGTGTTCGTGCTGATGTACCTGAGGGCCTACTCGCTGCGCGATACCCTGGGACTAGGCGCACACGAGCTTTCGATTACGCGCGAAGAAATCCAGGGCTACCTGCTCAACGTGGCGGTCGGGCTGACCTCGATAGCCATCGCCGTCTTCGGCGGTGTTGGAGTGGTGTCCCTGGCGGGGTATATCTACCTCCTGATCTTCCCTCTACAGACGATCAACGGCCGCGTTATGGCTTCTCGCAGGAGAAGGAATGAGGGCACCCGGACCGCAGCGGGGGCCGATACCGATGGCGAAGGACCCTAAAGAGTCCGACAACCCGATGGCAGACACCGTTTGACAGGCATCCTGATTGGTATGACAATGCTTTAGGGTGATGGAGCAGTCACGACGAACCAGGCTCAGGGACCGGGCGGCGGACCAGTTGCTGGAGATGGTGATCTCGGGCGGGCTGGAGCCGGGAGAGCGTCTTCCGCCCGAGCGTGAGCTATGTGCGCATCTCGGGGTGAGCAGGACGGTCGTGAGGGAGGCCCTGAACTTGCTCGAGGCCCGCGGCCTCATCAGCATCGAGCATGGACGCGGCGCCGTGGTAAGCGGCGGCAATCCGCAGGCCGTGCGCGACACGCTCGGTCTGCTCCTGCGCGTTCAGCCGAAGACGTTGTGGGAGCTACTGGAGATACGCAAGATCCTGGAGGTCGAGGTCGCCGGCCTCGCGGCGGAGCGTGCCTGCCCCGATGACGTAACGGCTATGTGCCTCCAGCTCGACAGGATGCGGGACTCCATCGATGCGCCCGAGGGCTACGTCGACGCCGACGTCGAGTTCCACGCGCTGCTGGCGAGGGGGACCCGCAACGAGGTCTTGCTGTCCATGCTCGAGCCCGTGGTCGACCTGCTGCGGGCAAGCCGCCGGGTGAGCGCAGCAAGGCCTGGCAACGCGCTAAGGGCGCTAGGAGAACACGAGCGGATACTGCGCCGGGTGGAGGCAAAGGACGCCGGCGGAGCGCGGGAGGAGATGCGCGCCCACCTCGCGAAGACGGCTGAGGACATCGAGGCTGCCATTGGTGAAGGGGTACTCGACGCCGGAGAGCTCTTAGAGAAGGAGGAGGTATGAAGGCCCACGAGCTGTTGTCCGGACTTGGGTTGCCTGGACGCGACCTCTACGATCTGCCCGACTCGGAGAAGCGTTTCCCTGATGGGGCCCAGTACAGGGTCGAGATCCCCAGCGTCGAAGGACCGCGGGTGCTGGAGGCGGTTATCGAGGAGGCCGAGCGACGAGAAGTCCAGATCCACCGCGTCTCTCAAGGGTCGGGGATCATGCTCCTCACGGACGCCGAGATCCTGGAGATGTGCCACATGGCGCGCGAGGCCGCCCTGGAGCTCTCGCTCTTCGTCGGCCCCCGGGCCTCGTGGGAGACCGGCGCCACCGCCGTCTCCGGCGCAGGCAAGGTCCTCGGGGCCCAGCACCGCGGACAGGACCAGCTCGCCTACGCCCTCGAAGACGTGCTGCGCGGCGTCTCTCTGGGGCTTCGCGGGATACTGGTCGCCGACGCCGGACTCCTCTGGGTCCTGAAGGACCTCAAGGCGAAAGGAGCGTTGCCCGAGGACCTTGTTCTGAAGGTTTCCGTACAGCTCGCTGCGGCCAACGCGGCGGCCGTAAAGGCGATGGAGGACCTTGGGGCGAACACGTACAACGTGCCCACCGATCTGTCGTTGGCCCAACTCGCCGCGATACGGACCGTTGCCGACCTCCCGCTCGACGTGTACGTCGAGGTGCCCGACGACTTCGGCGGGTTCGTGAGGCATTACGAGATACCAGACCTCGTAAGGGTCGCATCGCCCGTCTTCGTCAAGTTCGGCCTGAGGAACGCGCCGAATATCTACCCCAGCGGGACGCACCTGGAGGCGACGGCGGTCGCGCTCGGAAGGGAGAGAGTCAGGCGCGCCAGGATCGGACAGGAGATGCTCGGGCGCTACTACCCTGAGGCCGAGACTACCCCGCCGGGCACGGCGTTTCCCGGCCTCCCGGTCGACGCCGAGGTAAAGGAGAGGGCATGAAGATAACCCACGTAGACACGTTCGTCGTCGGCACCGAGTGGCGCAACCTGACCATCATCCGCGCCCACACGGACGAGGGATTGACGGGCCTCGGAGAAGCGCGGATGGTCAACCACACGGACGCCCTGGTCGGGTACCTGGCCGAGGCGGCCCCGAGGCATCTCGTCGGGCACGACCCGTTTAGGATAGAGGAGCTGGTCAAGAAGATGGGCCGCGACGACTTCTCGCGCGCCGGCGAGGTTATGAGCAGCGGCATCGCGATGTTCGAGACGGCTTGCTGGGACATCGTCGGCAAGGCGCTCGGCCAGCCTGTCTACAACCTGCTCGGCGGGCCTGTGAGGAACAGGGTCAAGGCCTACGCCAACGGCTGGTATCGGGTCGAGCGCACGCCCGAGGAGTTCCACGAGGCTGCGAAGAAGGTCGTAGAGCGTGGGTACAGGGCGCTGAAGCTGGATCCCTTCGGTCCAGGACACTACGAGCTGGAGTACGAGGAGAAGATGCAGGCCGTCTCGCTCGTCGAGGCCGTCCGCGATGCGATCGGACCGGAGGTCGAGATCCTGCTGGAGATGCACGGCCGCTTCTCTCCCGCTACAGCCATAGAGATGGCCAGAATGCTCCAGCCTTTCGGACTCGGCTGGGTCGAAGAACCTGTGCCACCGGTAAACCTGAAGGCGCTCAAGAAGGCTTCTGATGGTATAGAGGCGACCGTCGCCACGGGCGAGCGCATCCACCAGCGCCACGAGTACAGGGAGCTCTTCGAGCTTCAGGCGGCCGATGTGATCCAACCCGACATAAGCCACATCGGCGGGCTCCTGGAGACGAAGAAGCTCGCATCGTGGGCCGACACCTACTACGTAACCGTCGCACCACACAACGTCGGCGGCCAGATCAACACCGCCGCCGCACTCCACCTCGCCGCCTGCACCACGAACTTCCGCATCCAGGAGTACTTCAACGACTTCGCCGACCCCTGGGTCCGCGAGACGGCCCCAGGCCTCTCGGAGGTCAGAGACGGCTACTTCGAGCTCCCTAAAGGACCTGGCCTCGGCGTCGAGCTTGACGAGGAAGTCATCGAAGCCCACCCCAAGCAGAACGTCCACTTTAACCTCTTCGCCGAGGGCTGGGAGAGGCGCGAGGGCGCCGGCACGGGGGCGAACCAGTGAGCGACCTCTCGGGGAAGAAGGCGCTGGTCACAGGCGCAGGGATGGGGATAGGCCAAGGCATCGCCGTCGAGCTAGCCCACCGCGGAGCCGAGGTCGCCGTCCACTACGCCCACACCGAGCCGGAAGAGACCGTCTCGCAGATAGAGAAGCTCGGCGCTAAGGCCGCAACGGTGCAGGGCGACCTGAGCAAGGTCGCCGACTGCGAGAAGACCGTAGACACCGCGGCCGAGGCGCTTGGCGGGCTCGACACGCTCGTCAACAATGCCGGCGTCACGAAGACGCTCGACTTCCTCGACACAGATGAGGAGACCTACGACTCCGTCTTCGACCTCAACATGAAGGGCTACTTCTTCCTCGCCCGCAGGGCCGTGCCTCTTGTGATGGAGAGGGGAGGCGGGAGCATAGTAAACGTAACCTCGGTCCACGGGTTTGCAGGCTTCCCCAACCACACGGCCTACGCTGCCACGAAGGGCGCGATCAACGGCTTTACCCGCCAGCTCGCCGTAGAGCTCACGGACCGCAAGGTCCGTGTCAACGCCGTCGGCCCTGGCATCATAGAGGTTCCCCGCTACTTCGACATCCCGAACTACACGACCGAGTTCGGCAATACCCTGGTCCCCTGGGGCCGCGTCGGATGCCCCGAAGACGTCGCCCCCGCTGTCGCCTTCCTGGTCTCCGACGCGGCTGATTTCGTTACAGGACAGGTCCTCTACGTGGACGGCGGTACCACGGCCAGAATGGGCCTCTGGTGGGACCAGGGAGACGGTCCAGAGTAATGCCAGGCGGGTGAACTTGACACGGATACATATTGGTATAACCATGTCGGTAGGGGAAGGGTTGTTGGAAAGCTATAGACAGGGGTGATAGATGAGTGAGCGTGAATCCGGCGCAAAGGGGATCGGGGACTACAGGCTAGGCCGCAGGCAGTTTCTCGCGGGGAGCGCGCTGGCGTCCGCGGGGCTGTTGCTCGCAGGGTGCAGGCGTGAGGCGGCCCAGCAGGCGAGCCAGGGTGGAGGTTCAGGCGGGTCTGGGGGCAACTTCCCGAACACACCAGAATGGAATTTCGTCTTCGTCAACCACGTGACAACGAACCCGTTCTTCGTACCGACGCAGTATGGTATCGAGGACGCGGAGGCGCTGCTCGGGACGACGTCGCAGTGGACTGGCTCGGAGAAATCTGTCGTCTCGGAGATGGTCGACTCGATGAATACTGCCATCTCTGGTAACGCAGACGGCATCGCCGTGTCGGTCGTCGACCCCGTGGCTTTCAACGACCCGATCCAGAAGGCCCTGGACAACGGCATCCCGGTCATCGCCTACAACGCCAACGGCAAGGGGCCAGGTACGAACCCCGCGCTCGCGTACGTGGGGCAGGATCTCTTCCAGTCGGGCGTCGAGATGGGCAAGCGGATCGTCAGCCTCGTCGACGAGGGGCTTGTGGCGCTCTTTATAGCGACGCCTGGGCAGCTCAACATCCAGCCGAGAATCGACGGCGCCAAGCAGGCCATAGAGGACTCGGGGGCGGACATAGAGATCCAGCAGATCACAACGGGCGCCGAGCTTCCGGAGGAGAGGTCCAGGATCGAAGCCTGGTACAACGGTCATCAGGACGTGGCCGGCATGTTTGCCGTGGACGCGGGGAGCACCCAGGGCGTCGCACAGGTCATGGAACAGTTCGGGCTGCACGACAAAGGCGTCAGGGCCGGCGGGTACGACCTCCTTCCGGAGATCCTCAAGCTCATGAAAGCCGGTCACATAGACTTCACCATAGACCAGCAGCCCTACCTGCAGGGCTTCTTCCCGGTCATGCAGCTCTACCTTTACAACATCTCGGGCGGCGTAACGGGACCGGCGGAGACTAACACGGGCCTGATCTTTATCACGCCCGACACGGTGGACCGCTACCTCGAGACCACGTCGCGCTTCGAGGGGGATTCCGAAGTGCAGAAGATCGTGAAGGTGCCCTCGTAAGTCTCAAGGTCCTCGCGAAGAGCGGGAGGAGGAAACGTGAGCGAGACCACCGCGCGCGAAACGGCGGGTACCGGGACGCAGGAACGTGGGCTCGGCGGCAGGCTGATGGAAAGCCTGGTCCGGGTGCGGGAGGTGAGCATCCTCATCATCCTCGTAGGGTTGGCGTTCTACTTCCAGGCGGCGAACGGCGCGTTCCTCTCGCAGCAGAATATCCTCTCGCTCGCCCAGTACGCCGTACCGTACGTGGTCATCGCGTCGGCGTTATGTTTGCTGCTCATCTGCGGTGAGCTCGACCTCTCTGTCGGACAATCGTTCGCGTTCGCGCCCATCGTGATGTACCTGGCCTACGACAAGCTCTTCCTCGTTCTGCCGCTCGCGGTCCTC
>DASQWQ010000298.1:0-7007 GCA_035640175.1 Rubrobacter sp.
GGAGCACTGCGGCCCAGGAGCTCGCCTTCACCCTGGCCGACGGCTTCGCGTACATTGAGGCCGGTATAGAAGCAGGACTCGACGTGGATGGCTTCGCCCCGCGTCTCAGTTTCTTCTTCAACTCGCACATAGATTTCTTCGAGGAGATCTGCAAGTTCCGGGCCGCGCGCCGTATCTGGGCAACCGTCCTGAGAGAGAAGTACGGCGCTAAAGATGAGCGCTCTCTACGGATGCGATTCCACACCCAGACCGCGGGCGTCTCCCTGACGGCCCAGGAGCCTTACAACAACGTCGCCCGTACCGCCTTCGAGGCGCTCGCCGCCATCCTGGGCGGGACGCAGAGCCTGCACACAAACTCCCTAGACGAGGCCCTCGCCCTCCCGACGGAGGAGGCCGTCAGGATCGCCGTTCGCACGCAGCAGATAGCCGCCCTGGAGACCGGGGTGGCGAACACCATAGACCCCCTGGCTGGATCCTACTTCGTCGAGGCGTTGACCGATGAGCTCGAGCGGCAGGCGTACGACTACTTCAGGCAGATAGACGAGATGGGGGGTATGATCCAGGCCATAGAGCAGGGCTTCCCGATGCGCGAGATCTCCGAGGCCTCTGCCCGCTACCAGCGCGAGCTCGAAGAGTACAAGCGCTATATGGTCAACGTCAACGTCTACGAACCCCAGGACGAGCAGGACATGGAACTCCACCGCATAGACCCCGAGGTCTCGGAAGGTCAGGTCAAACGCTTGAAGGCCCTGAAGGAACGCCGCGACAACGACAGGGTGAAACAATGCCTCGAAGATCTGAGGGAAACGGCCCGTGGTGAAGGCAACACCATGTACCCGATCCTGGAGGCCGTCAGGGCCTACGCGACGGTGCAGGAGATCTCCGACGCCCTCAAAGAAGTCTTCGGCGAATACCGCGAGACACCGGTGATTTAGAGCTGATCGGCCGGTCAGCTTGTCAGCCAGTTAGCATGGGGTAAGCGTACATGCCCAAATGGTGGCCGGAGAAGAAGCTCGGAGCAGCGGCCGCTATCTTCGATGAGCACGGAAGAGTGTTGCTGGTGAAACAATCTTACGGGCGGATGAACTGGGAGTTGCCCGGTGGCGCTGTGGAAGTGAGAGAAGGCGTCGACGGGGGTACGTGAAGTACACAGGGAGACCGGACTGTGCGTAATCGCGCAGCACCTCACGAGGGCAACCATTAGCAGCTACCGTTGGGGCCCGCCAGTAAATAGAGTAACCTCTATGGCGCCACCGTGAGACGCCGGTGATTCATTCCAACCGCTCCTACGAACCGATAGATCGCGACGATCTGACCCATCTGGCGCAGATCTCGCGCTCGGATCTCGCGGATTTCTTCGCGAGAAAGCCCCGCTACTCGGTGCTCGAGGACCGGCTCGTCTGCATAGCTCTGTGCCAGGGTGCGGCCTTGCACTTCCTCGACTATACGAACGGCGTCAAAGATTTCGACGTGTGGGCTTTCTTCGCCGCACACCCGGACGCCCCCGACTTCCCCTGGCGACGCCGCAAGGCCAGAGACTTCGGTGATCCTGAATTCGGACGCTCGCCGGACAGGCCGGATTTCGTGGGTCGCCGCGTCGACCTGCTCGGTCGTTCGCTCGAAGTCGCCGAAGATGCTGATCCGATCTTCGTCCTGCGCAGGTACCTTTCCGAAGGCAGAACCGAGACGGCGCGGCGTCTCTCCGAGAAAGCGGTCGTGTTGCTGGAGCCGGCGGACCGTCTCGGAACCGTGGTGTGGCCCGTCGGACACCACGGTTGACCACAGTCAATTAGCCGGAGATGGTCAGTTGCCGACGAGGGGCGAAATGGTCACACGCACGACCTTCAAGTGGCTAGTCGCAGCCCTCTTGAGGCTCCTGTGGTCTGCTAGAATTTGGAGGCGGAGGAGTGTTTTCGGCTCCTCGCGTGGGGACCTTTGAGCAGAGGAGGAGGTCTATGGCTATCCGAGAGGTCAGTGCCGGCCACGAGGCGCTGGGGCTGGACGAAGACGACCTACGCAGGATGCACTACCACATGCTTCTTGCGCGTCGGGTCGATGAGCGATCCTGGATCCTCAACCGCCAGGGCAAGGCCGCGTTCGTGATCTCCTGCCAGGGCCAGGAGGCCGCCCAGGTCGGCGCCGCCTATAACCTGCGCCCCGGCCGCGATTTTCTGTACCCCTACTATCGTGACTCGGGGATGACATTGCTCCTCGGTCAGACCCCCCGCGACCAATTCCTTAGCCTCCTCGGCAAGAAGGAAGACCCGAACAGCGGCGGTCGCCAGATGCCTGGCCACTTCTCCGGCCGCGACCTCAACATCGTGACATCCTCTGCCCCGGTCGGAGTCCAATACCCACAGGCTGCGGGCACGGCCCTCGCGTTCAAGATGCGTGGCGAGGACGGCGTCGTGCTCGTGAGCGGCGGCGAGGCGTCGACCAGCGGCGGCGACTGGCACGAGGCGATGAACTTCGCCGGGATCCACGACCTGCCAGTAGTCTTCCTCGTGGAGAACAACGTCTACGCTATCTCCGTCCCCACAGAGTTCCAGGTCGCAGGCTCGATAGCGAAGCGGGCGGAGGGCTTCGGTTTCCCCGGCCACGAGGTAGACGGCAACGACGTGCTCGCCGTCTACGAGGTGGCCAGAGAGGCCTTCGCGCGAGCCCGCGCGGGCGAGGGGCCGACGCTCATCGAGGCCAAGACCTACCGCATGACAGCCCACTCCTCAGACGACGACGACCGAAGATACCGCGAGCGCGAGGAGATAGAGGAGTGGCGCCAGAAAGACCCCATCGTCCGCTTCGAGAAGTACCTCATGGATAACGGCATACTGGACGAGTCGGGGCGGGATGAGATCTCGGAGCGCATAACGGCGGAGGTCACAGACGCCAGCAGATACGCGGAGGATGCCCCGTTCGCCGATCCCGAAGACGTACTCTCCGGCGTCTACGCGGAGGCTTGAGGGTACCTATGGCGACGAAGAATCTGCTCCAGGCCATCCACGAGGGGCTCGCCGAGGAGATGCGCTCGGACGAGTCGGTAATGGTGCTCGGCGAGGACGTAGGCAGGGCCGGTGGTGTTTTCCGGGTTACGCAAGGGATGCAGGAGGAGTTCGGTGCTGAGAGGGTGATGGACACGCCGCTGGCTGAGAGCCTGATCGTCGGTTCCGCCATCGGCCTCTCGGTGAACGGGATGCGCCCCGTGGCCGAGATACAGTTCGCGGACTTCATCCCGCCGGCGTTCGACCAGATCGTCAACGAGGCGGCCAAGTTCCATTACCGCTCGAACGGCGACTGGAATTGTCCCATAACCATTCGGGCGCCGTACGGCGTCGTGCCTGGCGGCGCCCTCTACCACTCCCAGAGCGTCGAGGCCTGGTTCTGCAATACACCAGGGCTCAAGGTAGTCGCGCCCACGTTCCCACGTGACGCCAAGGCCATGATCAAGAGCGCCATTCGAGATCCCAACCCTGTTCTCTTCCTCGAACACAAACGTACCTACCGCCTCATAAAAGAGGAGGTTCCCGACGAAGATCATGAGGTCCCCCTCGGCGAGGCCCGCGTCCACCGCGAAGGCACGGATATCACGGTCGTCGCCTACGGCCTCATGCTCTACATGGCCTTAGAGGTGGCCGAGAAACTCTCCGAGGAGCATGGTATAGAGACCGAGGTCGTAGAACCTAGAACACTGTATCCGCTTGAAAAGGAAACCATCCTTGACTCGGCGAAGAAGACGAGCAAAGTACTGGTTATCTCCGAGGCCAACCTGACGGGATCGGTCTCGGGAGAGATAGCGGCCATCGTGGCGCGCGAGGCATTCGAGTGGCTCGATGGGCCCGTGATGCGCCTCGGGGCGCCCGACGTGCCCGCGGCGGCTTTCGCGAAGCCGATGATGGATCGATTCGTACCTTCGGCGGAGAAGATAGAAGAAGCCATGCTCGAACTGGCGCGCTACTAGAGGAGGGAGTCGTGGCTAAGCCGGTAACGATGCCGCAACTCGGTGAGAGCGTGACAGAGGGCACCATAACCCGCTGGCTCAAATCAGAAGGCGACGAGGTGGAGATAGATGAGCCCCTCGCCGAGGTGGATACGGACAAGGTCAACGCCGAGTTGCCCTCGCCTGTGGCGGGCAAGATCGAGAAGTTCCTCGTCTCTGAAGGCTCGACGGTTGACGTGGGGACCGAGATAGCACTCGTCACCGAGGAGATCGATTCCCCCGCCGCAGACGCCCCGCCACAGGAGAACGTCGCCGCCGATGCTCCCACGGAAGAGTTCCCGGCCTCGGGCACCGAAGCCCAGCCCGCTGCACAGGGTACTGAGAGGCAGCGGGCCACAGTTTCCGCAGACAGCGATGGCAACGGGCGAGGTGAGATCGAGGACGCCGAGACCCTGCGTCTCGCCCGCTCCTCGCCGGTCGTCCGGCGCCTCGCCGAGGAGCACGGCGTGGAGATAGCGGAGATCCCTGGCACGGGCACAGGCGGACGCGTAACCAGGAAAGACATCGAAAGTTACATCGAGGAACAGGAGGACCGCGGAGCGGAGCGTGAAGAGTACGCGCCGCCGGGACTACAGGAAGAGCGGGAAGCCTTCGCAGAGCCCGAGCCGGAGGTCGAACGTGTACCTGTCTACGAGGGCGACCGCGTCGAGGAGCTGAGTGGCATTCGGCGGGCCATAGCCAATCGCATGTCAGCGAGCAAGCGCGAGGCCCCGCACGCCTGGACCATGGTCGAGGTGGACGTGAGCGGGCTCGCCACGCTGCGCGAGCGGGACAAAGAGGCGTTCGCAGAACGCGAAGGCATAAAGCTCACCTACCTGCCCTTCATCGTAAAGTCGGTGGTCGAGAGCCTCAAAGAGAATCTCGTCCTCAACTCGCTCTGGGATGGGGACCGCATAATCTTGAGAAAGCGCATAAACGTCGGCGTGGCCGTCGACCTCGAAGACGCCCTCATCGTGCCCGTGATCACCGACGCTGACGAGTTGAACATCCTCGGGCTTGCACGCAAGATCGACGACCTCGTGCGGCGCGCCCGCGCCCGAAACCTCGGCACCGAAGACGTCTCGGGCGGCACCTTCACCGTCAACAACCCAGGCTCTTTGGGAAGCGTGGTCTCGACGCCGATTATCAACTATCCTCAGGCGGCGATCCTCTCCGCGGAAGCAATCGTCAAGCGTCCTGTCGTCGTAGACGACGCCATCGCCGTGCGCAGCATGATGAACCTGGAGGTCTCCTTCGACCACCGCGTCCTCGACGGCGGCGGCGCGCTCAAGTTCCTGAACGCCGTCAAGAGCCGGCTCGAGGCTTACGGGCCTGAGAGCGGGATAAGCTAAGCTACGGCGGGCGAGACCGCGAAGACAACCGATCTTTTCTCTGGCGAAAGAGCCTTACCAGCAGCACGCCCGCGCGGTCGGCCGGACCGATATAATGGCGGCTAGCGTAGAGGTCAGGTGAATGCTCATGAGACCACGCACGAGAGCGACGGTCGAAGATCTGCACAGGGTCCAGGAGACCGGCAAGGCGGAGCTGGTAAACGGGGAGATAGTGCTTATGACGCCGGCCGGCGGAATTCCCGGTCGAGCGGGTGGTGAGATCTACATCAGCCTCCGTGATTACGAGCGGCGCACGGGACGCGGCTATGCTTTCCCCGACAACGTCGGATTTACGGTGGACCTGCCGCATCGCGGCTCGTTCAGCCCGGACGCCGCCTTCCATGCCGGTCCCCTGCGAGGCGGGCAATTTCTGGACGGCGCACCAATCTTCGCCGCGGAAGTTCGCAGCGAAAACGATTATGACGGGAGAGCCGAGCAGGAGATGGCGGAAAAACGGACCAACTACTTCGCCGCCGGTACCCTGGTGGTGTGGGACGTCGACGTACTGCGCGAGCGTGTTGTACGCGTCTACCGCGCCGACGAACCGGACCGGCCAACGGCCTATCAGAGCGACGACGTGGCCGAAGCAGAACCGGCCTTGCCGGGATGGACGATGCCGGTACGTGATCTCTTGCCGTAGCACCGGAGAGTGGTGATAATGGACCGCTGCTGGCGGGTTTGAGTTGACGGAGCCGGACGTCGAAACGGGCGTAAACACTGGATTCCGACGTGTGCTCGAAGATGTACTGAACAAGATCGACCGCGAGGAACTCGTGCATCTAGCACGGGAACTTGTCCGCATCCCTAGCGTCTCCCGCCCCGAAGAGCCTGACGGAAACGAGGCGCGCGTCGCCCGGTTCGTCTCGGACTATCTGGAGCGCGCGGGCTTCGGGTGAAACCGAGGAGGTCGCGCCTGGCCGTCCGAACGTGTGGGCCGTGTGGGAGGGAGATCGTCAGGAGAAGACCCTGCTCTTCGAGGAGCACACGGACGTGGTGACGGAAGGAAGCGCGGAGGACTGGAACCATCCGCCGTTCGGTGCAGAGAGAGATAGGGGCCGCATCTACGGGCGCGGGGCATGCGACACCAAGGGAAACCTGGCTGCGGCGGTAGTGGCTGTGGGTGCTGTTAGGGACTCCGGTGTCTCTTTCCCTGGCAGGCTGATACTCTGTCATCCCGTGGACGAGGAGGGGATGATGGCCGGGATCAAGGCGTTCATCGAGCGAGGCCACGCAGAAGGGGTGGACGCCGCCGTTACCTGCGAGCCCGAGGAGAACCAGCTCTGCATAAAACAGAAAGGCCCGCTCAGGGTGGAAGTTACCCTGCGCGGAACGATGGCGCACGGGGCAATGCCTCAGAGCGGCGTCAACCCGGTCACGCGGGCCGCGAGGTTCGTAGTCGCGGTTGAGAAACTGGAGAGAGAAGAGGTCGAGCGCCACGGCGAGAACCCGTTCCTCGGCTATCCGAGTCTGACACCGACTATCCTGATGGGCCCAGAGTGCGGAGAACCCCAGATCAACGTCATCCCCTCGAGTGCCTACGTCGCCCTGGATATCCGCACGGTGCCAGATCAGTCCCATAGAGATCTCGTAGAGCGACTGGAAGACATCATCGCGAGGCTTGCTTCAGAAGACCCCGACTTCGA
>DASQWQ010000299.1:0-2132 GCA_035640175.1 Rubrobacter sp.
CATGTTCTGGCTCATGTCCCCGGAATCATGCTCCGTAAAGTCGCCCTCCTTTTCGCCGAGATCTCGCTCGTCCTCGGCCATGCCTTCGCGTATGCGCACCAGTTCGTCGCGCACGCCTAACAGCCTCTCTCGCTGGCGCTCTACGAACTGCTGGTCTATCTCATCATTCTGCACGGGTTCTCCCTCCGGATCTCTTCCAATCCACTAAAAAGCGACGTAGCCTATGTTTACCCTAACACTCTGTCCGAGACACGCTGCACGGCCAACTACACCGTAGTCCAGGCCACGAGGCGAGGCTTGGCCCCCGCGGGCGGCTGGGGCGGCCGGCGGCCGATCGAGACGAGGCGCTCGATGCGTGTCAGGGTCTGTCCGGCCGGTTTCGGCTGCTCCCAGAGCTCGACGCGCAACTTCCCCTCCCGCGAAAACACCCGTACGTGGGTCAGAACGAACTTCGAAACGAAGATCGGCGGCCCCTTTAGCCGGGGCGTTATGGGCTGCAGCTGCCGCAAAAAGCATCCGGAGTTCACCAGCACAGCCTTGAGACCATCCGGCCTCTCGGTCTCGGCGAGCGAAGGTAGGTGGGTGTGCCCCGAGACGAAGACATCGGCTGTTGTGGGATCGAACGAGGGGTTCATCGGCGGCCTTGCCTCGCCAGCGAGGATCGCCCGTATCCTTCTCTGGGAGGCCTCCGCGGGCGAGTAATGCGGCGTTCCGCCCGGGCTCACCGCCCTCAACGTCTTACGGACCGCGTGGCGCACGACCAGGAAGAAGACCCCGAATATCCCAACCACCAAGAGCAGGAAAAGGACGGTGTCGAGAAGTACCTGGTGCACCTGTGGCAATTCGCGATAGCTGCCGAACAGCAGGCTCACCTTACCGTCGGTCGCGCGGGAGATCAAGAACGCAATCACCTTGTAGAGCGCGTACGTCACGAGCAGCGGCACGAGCAGGTAAGAAGCGACCTTGCCAACCATATTGTAGAAGTATCGGCTCGCGATCCAGGCCGGAATCGCCACCAGCGGGTAGACCATCTTTATCTCCGAGAGGTCCAACCCTGGCGAGATCTCACCGAACGGCGCGATGCGCCTGGTGCCGTCCATCACGACGTGGTGCCCCAGCGGCGTATCCAGAGGATTGTGGTAATCCCCGACGCAGTTTTCGGGGTCGAACTGGTTGCCGTGCTCGCAGTAGACTACCCGCCGCCCCCCGCCCGTCTCGACGGAGGCGAGGTAGTAGTAGGCGAATTCGTCGACGAGGCCCCGCCCGCGCAAGGTCTTCTGGATCTCCTTGTTCCAGAACGACTCCGCGTCGTGGTTCCCTGGCAGGTAGATAACGCGCTTCCCCGCCGCCTCTCGAAACCGCTTCAGCGCACCGAAGAGTTCCCTGTAATCGGGGCGCTCGATCGTCAGCGATGCCCGGTTCTCCCCACCCGCAACTTCGCCTATCTGCAAGAAATCGAAGAAGTCCCCGGCAAGGATCAACTCGACCGGCCCCTCCCTGCCAGCAAGCTCCACGAACAGAGCCTCGAGCTCGTCCGGCGACTCGAACCCGTCGCAGCCACGGTCCCCCCCGATGTGCGAATCGGAGACAAAGACCACCAAGGCGTCGCCGCTCAGCTCGAACATACACCAAGCCTAGCCCAAACGCCGGCTTTCTGACAACCCCGGTGCGGGCAATAAAAGATGGGCGACGACCTACTCTCCCACGGGGTCTCCCCCGCAGTACCATCGGCGCTGGCGGGCTTAACTTCTCTGTTCGGAATGGGAAGAGGTGTATCCCCGCCGCCATCGTCACCCTTTCTAAAAAGCGGCAAGTATTCTGTTGTAAAGGCGCCTGCCCTTTGAAAACCGCACAGCGCGAACCGTGAATAAGACCATCAAGCCCTCGACTTATTAGTACCACTCGGCTACATACATCGCTGCACTTACACCTGTGGCCTATCAACCTGGTGGTCTACCAGGAGTCTTACTCCCTCTAAGGGGATGGGAGATCTCATCTCGAGGCGAGCTTCCCGCTTAGATGCTTTCAGCGGTTATCCCTTCCGTACATAGCTACCCGGCGGTGCCCTTGGCAGGACAACCGGTACACCAGAGGTACGTCCACTCCGGTCCTCTCGTACTAGGAGTCGCTCC
>DASQWQ010000300.1:0-2225 GCA_035640175.1 Rubrobacter sp.
TCTACGGCGTGCCGTGGTTCACCGACGCCGGGATGCTTTACTACCGTGAGGATCTGCTTGAGAAGAGTGGCTTCTCCGAGCCGCCGAAGACTTGGAGCGAGCTCAAAGAGCAGACACGCAAGGTAATGCAGGATTCCGGAATGAAAGACGGGTTTGTCTTCCAGGGCGCACGCTACGAAGGCGGCGTGGTCAACGGCCTAGAGTACATCTGGACCTCAGGCGGGGACGTCATAGACCCGGACGACCCTGAGAAAGTCGTCATCGACGCCCCAGGGGCGGTCGAAGGCCTCGCCATCGAGCGGAGCATGGTCGAGAGTGGCGTAGCCCCCAAGGCGGTGTCCACCTACGCGGAGCAGGAGTGCCAGGCGGCCTTCTTGAATAGGCGTGCGGTCTTCTGCCGCAACTTGCCGTACATGTACGTCCTGGCGACCGATGAGGCAGAGTCGAGGCTAGAGCGCGGGCAGGTCGGGGTCGCGCCGCTGCCGGTCGCGGAGGACCAGAACCAGAGCTTCAGCGGCCTGGGCGGGTGGAACTTTTACCTGAACGCCGCCGCCTCGGAAGAGGAGAAGGACGCCGCCTACGAGTTCGTCGAGTTCGCCACCGCCCCCGAACAGCAGAGGTCTCGGGCCCTGAACGGCTCTTTTTTGCCAACGTTTGAAGCTCTTTACGACGACCGGGAGATACTGGAGAAGGTCCCTGTCATCGCCCTGGGCAAAGAGGCCATAAAGAACGCCAGGCCGCGGCCCCTCTCACCGTACTACTCGGACATGTCCCTCAAGATGGCCGAGCAGTTCAACGCCTCGCTGAAGGGCGCGAAGCCCCCCGAGGAAGCCGTCAGGACGCTAGACAGAGAGCTCCAAGGGATAGTCGATCTGGGCGAGACCTCTTAAGGGGACCCAAAGAGCCGCCACGCGGGCAGGGGCGGGCGACCGCGGTCGGGTTACTTCCCCCGGGCGCCGGGAAAGAAGGCCGGCATGACTCAGAAAGGCGAGAAACTGCGGGAGCTTCGGGAGGACCAAGTCACTCGGGAGGAGCTGCGCGAGAAGCTGGACCGCTACCTCGACGTCCCGCTCGCCCTGGCCTCGGTCGTGGTTGTATTGCTCATTATCATCCAGCTAGGCGGTGAGGTGAGTGGATCCTGGGAGCGAAGGCTCGAGGTGCTGAGTTGGGCGCTCTGGAGCCTGTTCTTCCTCGAGTTTCTGGTCAAGTTCTCGCTCGCCCCCGTCAAGCGCCACTACGTGCGTAAGCATTGGCTCGACGTCCTGGTCGTGCTCGTGCCTTTCCTGAAGTTCTTGAGGCTGGCGAGGGTCTTGCGGGCGACGCGGGCGCTGCCCGTGATGCGGCTACTCATCTTCGGCGGGCGCGGCTCGGAATCTACTCTGGCGCTGCTCAAGCGCCGCCGGCTGGGGCAGCTCGCCATCGTCTCCGCGATGGTCGTCCTCCTGGGGGCCGCCACGAGTTTTCTCCTAGAGGGGGAGGCACCTGACAGCCAGATCCGGACCTTCGGGGACGCTTTGTGGTGGTCGGCCACCCTCGTCACGACGGTGGGCAGCGAGCTCTACCCGGTAACCGTCGGCGGGCGCATCTTGGGCTTCCTGCTGATGCTGTACGCTATCGGGATCTTCTCTTACTTTATCGGCGCCATAGCCTCCGTGCTGGTGGAGTCGGACGCTCGACGCACCCCCGAAACGGGGGAAAGAGGCGGCATCTCGCTGAGTCGGGGCGAGCTTGACGCCTTGCGCTCCATACTGGAGCGGGCCGACAAGTCCTAACCCGAAAACGCCCCAAACCGGAATCCTTGAGGACCTATACGGGGCGAGCCCGGTGCACCATCCGGGCAGCCCAGGACTTTTTCGAACCCCCTCATGAGTCCACCAGCAGCCGGCAAGAACGCTCCGTCGGCGAGGCCATCGCCGACACACCCGGGCGTTGCGCACTCGTGGGCGATCGCCACCCCGGCACGTACGAAATTACCGGGTCCTATCGCGATCCGTGCCCAACCTCTTCCGTCTGCTTGACCAACCGGAAGAATACCTCGTCGAAGGACGGCTTGGGGACGTCCAGGGAGCGCACGTCGGCAGGTCATCGAAGCCTACACCCGTGATCATCTGCACGAGCTGCCCAAGGACGGCGATTGACGTGCAGAGGCAGATATCTGTGGGTCGACTCTCAACCCGAGTGGCCAACGCAGATTCGGTATGGCGGAGAACGTTCGGCAGTTCACC
>DASQWQ010000301.1:0-23160 GCA_035640175.1 Rubrobacter sp.
TGGCTGCCGACGAACTCCTCGCGGATGCTGATCTCGTAAAGGTTGATGGCCCGCTCGGTGTCGCCGTTGTGGACGGCCAGCTCGGCCTCCTCGTTGCGTTGCATCGCTGCGTCGAAGTTGCGGAGCGGGTCCTCTTCTGTCCCGATCCTGGCCCGCTCTTCTTCGTCGAGCCCGTAAAGGGGCGACGGCTCACCCGTAGGCCGATCCGGCCCGCCAAAGATGTCCCGCAGACGTCTTAGTACCAAGCTCTTCCCTCCCGATACGCTCACCTCTGAGTATAACCAAGGGGCGGGTCTCGGTCGATTCAGGCCTTGCCTGTTGTGCTTTAATCTCTGCTCGCCGGCACCGAGTCAGAAGGGACCCTGTTGGCCTACGAGTTCGCCCGCTATCTCAAAGTAAGGGGGGCCTGGGGTGCGAGCTGGTCCCCGGACGGCCTGAGGGTCTCTTTCCTAACGGAGATCACCGGCGTGCCCCAAGTGTGGGAGGTCGCCAGCGAAGCTCAAGGCCCCTCCTGGCCCGAGCAACTAACCTTCTACGAGGAGCGCATCTCGGGCGCCCTATACTCGCCGACGGAGAACAGGCTCCTCTTCGGCATGGACGTCGGCGGCAACGAGCGCTCGCAGCTCTTCCTGCTCCAAGACGGCCAGGTTAGGGATCTCACAAACGCCCCTGACGCTATACACTACCCTGGAGGTTTCTCGGCCGATGGAAAGCGGATCGCCTACACGGCGACCCGCCGCAATGGGACGGACTTCGACATCTTCGTCCAGGAACTGCCAGAAGGCGAGCCCGAGACGGTCTGGGAGGTCTCCGGCTACTACACGGTGGCGGACTGGGCTCCTGACGGGAGGGCCCTGATCGTCTCCCGCCACCATTCCAACGTGAACAATGACCTGTACCGTTTGAACCTCGCAACCGGCGAGACCACGCTCCTGACCGGGCACGAGGGGGAAGCGAGGTTCTCCGGCGCGAACGTGACGCCCCACGGCGGGAGCCTCTACCTGGCGACGGACCGCGACGGGGAGTTTTTGCGTCTCGCCCGCCTCGACCTCGCGACGCTGGCGCTCGAGTACCTCACACCGGACGATCGGGACGTCGAGGGCGTCGAGCTTTCGAGGGACGGCCGCTACCTCGTCGCGAGCCGCAACGTAGACGGCTACTCCGAGGTGCTGCTCTTCAACGGCAGGGGACGAAGGATGCCTGACCCACGGATACCGGAAGGAATCGTGGGCGGCTTCGAGTTCTCGCCCGACTCAGGACGGCTCGCCTTTACCCTCACAGCCCCGGAGCGCAACCCTGACATCTGGGTCGTCGACCTGCCAGATGGCGATGCGCGGCGCCTTACCCGCTCCTCCACGGCGGGCATCCCGCCGCGCAGCTTCCGCAGACCCCGAGTCGTGCGCTATACCAGCTTCGACGGGCGTAGGATACCAGCCCTCTTTTACGAAAGGGGAGCAGAGGACGCACCCGTCATAGTGAACGTCCACGGTGGGCCGGAGAGCCAGGCACGCCCCGCGTTCGCCCCCGTGACGCAGTATCTGCTCGGCAGGGGGTACGCCGTGTTCTTCCCGAACGTCCGCGGCTCGACGGGATACGGCAAGGCTTACACCCACCTCGACGACGTGGGGCTGCGGATGGACTCCGTCGAGGACCTGGCATACGCGGCGTACTGGCTGAGGGAGCGCGGCCACGGACGCATCGCGGTAATGGGCGGCTCCTACGGTGGGTTCATGGTGCTGGCCGCCCTCACCGAATACCCCGAGCTCTGGACGGCCGGGGTGGATATCGTGGGGATCGCCAACCTCGTCACTTTCCTGCAGAACACGGGCAGCTACCGTCGCTCCTTGCGCGAGCAAGAGTACGGCTCGCTGGAGCGGGACCATGACCTATTGAAGTTCATCAGCCCTATCCACAAGGCTGAGAAAATAGCCGCACCACTGATGGTCATCCACGGCAAGAACGACCCACGCGTGCCCGTCGGGGAGGCCGAGCAGATCGTCGAGCGCGTGAGAGGGAACGGGGGTACGGTCGAGTACATCCTCTACGAGGACGAGGGCCACGGCCTCGCCAAATTGAAGAACCGGCTCGACGCATACCCGAAGATAGCCGCCTTCCTCGATAGGCACGTGGGTGCCTGATCTCCGCCCCTCCAGTTGACGCATGTCTCACGATAAAGTAAGCTTTGTTCCAATTATTTCAGCAAGAGCAAACAGCTGACATGCTGAGCGGCTGACAAGCGAAGCATGCTGAGAAGCCCGTTGTGGAAGCGCAATGCTTCCACAACGCGCTTCAACCCGGCGCCACAAAAGGTGTAAGCTGACATGCTGAAATGCTAAGACGACCGGAGGTTATCGTGGAACGCACCAAGTTCATCCTCGACGAGAAGGCCATACCCGAGAGCTGGTACAACCTGGTGCCGGATCTGCCTTTCCAGCTCGAACCACCGCTCAATCCGGCCACGATGGAGCCTGTCGGGCCCGAGGCTTTCGCCCCGATCTTCCCACAGGCTATAATCGAGCAGGAGGTAACGTCGGAGCCCTATGTTCCCATCCCCGAAGTGGTGCGTGAGATCTACAGCCTCTGGCGCCCGACACCTCTCTTCCGCGCCCGACGCCTGGAAAGGTTCCTTGATACACCGGCCCACATCTACTACAAGTACGAGGGCGGCTCTCCTACCGGCAGCCACAAGCCGAACACCGCCGTCCCCCAGGCTTACTACAACCGCGAGGAAGGCATCAGGCGCCTGACTACAGAGACCGGAGCGGGCCAGTGGGGCTCCTCACTCGCCTTCGCCTGCGGCGTGATGGGCCTCGATTGCACGGTCTACATGGTCCGCGTCAGCTACGACCAGAAGCCCTACAGGCGCATCATGATGGAGACCTACGGAGCGGAGGTCCACGCTAGCCCTACGGACCTCACGCAGGCAGGCAGCAACATCCTAGAGGAGTACCCTGACTCGCCGGGCTCGCTCGGGATCGCTATAAGCGAGGCGATCGAGGACGCGGTGGGACACGATGACGCTAAATACTCGCTCGGGAGTGTTCTGAACCACGTATTATTGCACCAGACGGTGATCGGGCAGGAAGCGTTAAAGCAGATGGAGCTGACCGGCGAGTACCCCGACGTGGTCATCGGCTGCGTCGGGGGTGGCTCGAACTTCGGCGGCGTCGCCTTCCCCTTCATCCGCGAGAACCTGAAGAACGGGAAGAGCACGCGCATCGTGGCCGTCGAGCCGGCCTCGTGCCCGACGCTCACCAAAGGCCGCTACACTTACGACTTCGGCGACACCGCGGGCACCACCCCGATGATGAAGATGTACACGCTAGGGCACTCGTTCGTCCCGAGCGGCATCCATGCCGGGGGCCTGCGTTACCACGGCGACTCCCCGATAGTCTCGGCGCTGGCACACGAGGGACTCATCGAGGCGCGGGCCTACGCCCAGAACCCCACCTTCGAGGCAGGGGTCACGTTCGCCAGGACGGAAGGGATCGTGCCCGCTCCTGAGGTGACGCACGCGATCAAAGCAACCATAGACCTGGCGCTCGAGGCCAAAGTGGCAGGAGGGCAGAAGACCATCCTCTTCAACCTCTGTGGCCACGGCCACTTCGACTTTTCGGCCTACCAACAGTACCTCGCCGGAGATCTGGTCAACCTCGAGCACTCAGACGAGGAGATAGAAGCGGCCGTCGCAGGCATACCGGGCTGACCAACGCGGATCGAAGAAGGGGCAACCCTTCCTCGCTCAGCGCTGGTCAGCTTCTCAGCACTCCAGCTTGTCAGCTTCTTTATTTGCTGAATGTGCAGGCTCGGGTTCTATCCTTTCGGGCTACCAACGCCTAAGGTGCAGCGGTTGCCCGAGAGGGGTGCTATCTCGGAGATTCTGAACTGGTTTACGAAGCGGCTTAGGCGCGGGTCGCTCGCGCCTTTGAGTTCGAGTTGGACCCTCCATGAGGTGGCGATTACAGGCGCCTCTTGGGCAGGATATGGGCTGAGTATGACGTAGTTCTCTTTGCCGTAGAGACGCAGGGACTTGATCTGCCGCTCTCGCAGGTCGGGGCTGTAGGTGATCCAGACCACACCGTGATCCAGACTATGGACGGCGTGCCTGTCCTTTACGGGCTCCTCGTAGAAGCCGCAGTTCTGCCACAGTGGATCGTGGTTTCCGTTGGTGGGCGGCTTTCTGTCATACTCGATGGGTCCCTTGACGGTGTGGTTGGTTGTGGCCGGGTAGACCTCTATTCCTTTTGGCGGGTCCTGGGGCAAAGGCCGCGCCGCGTCAGGCTTCTTCCTGTCAGCCGGGATCATGTTGGTGATCTCCTCTTTCCCCACCTCTGCCCTCGCGAGCTCGGCCGCCTCGCCGGAGGGGCCAGCCTTCCCTACAGTGGTCTCTTCGACTACGCTCTTCTCTGAGGAAGCGGCGCTTGTGGCGTTCTGTTCCCTGGTGCCCGAAGCCTCCTGTTTTCCTGAATCGTTGGAGGAGTCGTCCGCTGCCCGCCCGCCGCATGCGGCCGCGAGGAGAAGTAGGACCCCTGTCAGTACTACGACGGCGAGTTTCGCCCCGCAGAGGCTCTCTCCGAACTCTCTTCTCAGGCTCTTGGCGCTCAAAGATGCGACCTTCCATTTCTTTTCCGGCAGAGGTATCTACGGATCCGAAGATACTATGGATCTAGCCGCGGTCGCTGTGAGCGCGGTCCTCAAGCCGTCTGCTTCGAACCCAGAGATCGGGGTCTCGGTTGATCTCTCGCTCTTGATTCCCGGTTCGGCGTCGTACTCGCGGGTGCCATCTTTGGGGACCATACATCCCCGTTGTACGACACTACGATCCTGTCTTCCATCGGATCGGGCATACAGCTCTTCGATCACACCACGACACAAATACCATTCTAGAGCAGCCATTGACTCTGATCCGCAAGCTACCTAATATACATGCCCTGCCATCAAGGGAAGAAGAATACCGGAGGGGGACACCGTGCGGCGCGTTTTGAGGTTGAACCTCACACATTGTGGGGGCCTGAGAGGTCTTGCCGTCTTGCTTGGGATCGTGGGGGCCATGTCCGCATTGTCGACCGCAGGCAAGCTCGTCTCCTCGGCTGAGGCTCTTCAAGAAAGCAAGGTGCCCACAGAGAGGACGGAAGGTGAGGTGGTCGGAGCCTCGATCTCCCATCCCAACAAGTGGTTCGTCGAGCGCGAGACGTACACCTACGACCAAACCTACGGCTTCACGTTGTGGAGGCTAGACTCGGGCGCTCCGCACGACCACGGCGGGACGCCGGCGGTGCGCGTCGCGCTGGCCTACGGTCTTCGGCCCGGACAGATCAAGACGACGGTTCTGGAGAAGCTCCGGGCCTACCCCGACCTCCCCATGACTCGCGAGGAGGTCAGCGTCGGCGAGAAGGGACACAGAGGCGTGGCGGTGGGGCCCATCCCGGGCAGCACGCCCTCCACAGAGGTCTATGTGCCGGTGAACGGCCGGGTGTACCAGATCAACGTCTACGGGAATACATTAGGTTCAGACGACAAGGAGCTGCTCTCCACTTTGCGCTTCGATCCCCCCTCGAGGCCGGTCAGCTCGCTCACGCTATCGGACGCCAATTCTGTGGAAACTCTCTACGGGGCAGGTGATCCTGAGCTCGCCGAGCGCGAGCGGACGGCTCATGAGGCGGCTACCGAGGGGGAGGCCACCTTCGCGGCCTCGGCGATTGGAGAGGAGACTCCAATCGCCGAAGGTTGCTGGCAGGCGGACCCCGACTTCTTCTTCCAGACGCAGTACGGGTCCACGGCCAACGCCAACCCCGACGATAGCATCCCTACGGGTTGGAGCATCGTCGGCAGCCCCAACTACTGGGATGAGTACACACACGGCAGGCTCGGATACGGTCGCTGTGACAGGCGACACTACACCAACGATAAGTTCGCCGTAGACTACCCCCTTGACCACGGAGATGCTGTCTTCTCGCCCTTCAGAAGCGGCACGGTGACCTTCGCGGGCCGCAACATCACCCACAAAGACTACGGCACCTTCGTCTCGATCGAAGCCGCCAACGGCAAGTACGTGAATCTCTCGGGGCACCTGAGCGGCCTCGCTCCCGGGATTAAGAGGGGAGCAGAGGTCGACAGGAACACCGTGATTGGCTTTGCGGGCAAGACGGGTAGCGGTAGGATCCCGGTCGGGTCTGTACACCTGCACCAGGCCTACTACCGCTACCCCAGCTACTGCGCTGATGGCTCTCCATACGGGGGCGCGGGGCTCAAGGTAGTTGGCCACCACTACTACCACAGCGACAATGGCGTCTACAGATTCGGCTGGGTCGAGAGACAGGGGATCAAGTACAAGGGCTCCTGGATCAGTTTCTGAAGAACCGCACGTCCGCCGCTAGCAACTGGTACGTTCAGCAACAAGGCGCTCCTCTCTATTCAGGGGGTGGAGGCTGCGCTGGTGGAGGTGTGCAGGAGGGTGAGGCTGGATGAGGAGCAGGGGCGGTAGACAGGGGATTATGACCGCCGGCGGGCTTAGGGCATTGGACTAGGGCTGAAAGGAGCTTTACGTAGCTTTGCACCAAGAGTACCGCTCATACAAGAGTGGGCAGGAGGCACAAAAGGTATCCGGTAACCCTGATGCCTTCGGCGCGCACGGCACGCTCCGCCTCGCGGGCAACATTCAGGTTTTCGGGGCGAGGCAGTCCGTGGGAGATCAGGGTCGACTCGGGCCCCACGACGGGCGTCCCTTCTCTCAGGACCTCCCGAATGTCGGCCCTGATCTCGATGCTCAAGCGGCCGGCTCTATGCAGCGCTCATCGTTGTTGCGTGGGCTGTTGACAAAGCGGCTCACGGGGTAGGTCTCGAGGTCATCGCCGGGATAAGGGATCAGCAACTCGGCGAGCTCATGCCTGTCCGCGTCGGGGTCGAGCCAGGCGTCGTAAGAGCCGGAAGGCAGTATCACGGGCATCCTGTCGTGGATCCCGTCGAGCACAGTGTTGGCCCTGGTGGTCAAAATAGCGCACGAGCGGAGAGCCCCACCGCCCTTGTCCCAAGTCTCCCAGAGCCCGGCGAAGGCGAAGGGACGGCCTTCTTGCATATGGAAGTAGTAGGGCTGTTTGCCCCCGTTCTCGCGCTTCCACTCGTAGAATCCGTCGGCCGCGATCAAGCACCGCCGCCTGCGGAAGGCACTGCGGAAGGACGGCTTCTCGGCGGCCGTCTCGCTGCGGGCGTTGATCATGCGCGCCCCGATCTCGGGATCGTCCGCCCACGAAGGGACGAGTCCCCACCTGAGCATCTCTAGACGCCGCTTCCCTTCCTCCTCCAGAACAGCGGCGACCTGCTGCGTCGGCGCGACATTGTAGCTCGGCGCAAGGTCCACGGACCCTTCGTCCAATTGGAACTCCTCGGCCAGCCTGCCAGCCGGGGTAGAAAGCGTATACCTGCCGCACATATCTCTCACCTCTCCAAGAACTCGGAATCCTACGGTAATTGTACCGGCCCGAGTCCCTCCTCCCACCGGCCGGTTGACGCGGGTTCTACGGGCTCCCTTTTGCGCCTCGTTCGCTCCTGGCTCTTTCGAGCAGTGCCACGACTTCCTCATCCGAGGTCTGCTCGAAGTTCCTGTACCAGAAGCCTATGGCCCCGAGGTCCGAAGGAGACTTCAGGCAGACCAGATCGTCCACCGCGGTCCTGAAGAGATCGGCGGTCTGGGCGGCGCATACGGGCGCGGCCAGGACCAGGCGTCTCGGCCCCCGCAATCGCAGGGCTTGTACGGCGGCGCGAGCCGTCACCCCAGTAGCGAGACCGTCGTCGACTAGGATCACGGTCCGCCCGCCCAATTTCGGCTCGGGCCTATCGCCCCTGAAGTAGCGTAGCCTCCGCCCTACCTCCGCGATCTCCTGAGCTGTGATCTGCTCGACGTAGTCGTCGGAGATGCCGAGACTCCTGACCACGTCCTGGTTGAGGACGCGCACGCCGCCTGCCGCGACGGCCCCGATGCCGAACTCCGGCTGACCAGGCGCCCCGAGCTTGCGCGAGATGAACACGTCGAGCGGTGCTCCGAGAGAGCGTGAGATCTCATACCCTACAGGCACCCCTCCTCTTGGTAGGGCGAAGACCACGGGCCGCTCGTCCTTGAAGCGGGACAGCTTCCCGGCAAGCTGGCGGCCTGCGTCCCTGCGATCCTCGAACGGCGGAAAGCCGAAGATCCTCATAGCCTCAGCGGAGGCTCCGCCAGAACGGCGCTAGGGCCTCGCGGCTCTTCTGGACGCGCCTCACCCCGCCCGCATACTCCCAGTCGGGGGCTTCCTCCCCGACCCCTTGCATTGTCGCGGCGACGCTCTCGGTGAGGGCGTCGAGGTTGTAGCCTCCCTCGAGGACGAACGCAGGGGGCGCGGCCCCGATCTCGCGGGAAAGGTCTGATATCAGAGCAGCGAAGTGTCCGAAAGCGTCGCTCCTGAGCGCCATGCCCCCTAGCAGGTCGTCTACATGGGCGTCGAAACCGGCCGAGACCAGGATCACCTCGGGCCCGAACTCCCGCAGTACGGGCAGGAAAACTCCGGCGAAAGCCGCCGCATAGAGATCTTCTCCCGAGCCCGCAGGTAACGGCACGTTCACGTTGAAACCGAGCCCCTCTCCTTTTCCCACCTCACCGGCTTCACCCGTCCCAGGGTAGAAGGGACTCTGATGCACCGAGAGGTAGAGCACCCGACCATCGCCGTAGAAGATATCCTGGGTTCCGTTGCCGTGGTGCACGTCCCAGTCCAGGATGGCCACCCTTTCCAGCCCTCTCGAAAGGGCGCGCCCGGCGGCGACGGCTGCGTGGTTCGTGAGGCAGAACCCCATCCCGTAGTCCTTTCCCGCGTGGTGGCCGGGAGGCCGGGCGATGGCGAAAGTCGTCTCGCCGGCGAGGGCGCTCTCGACCGCCGAGCAGGCGGCCCCGCTCGCTAGCGAGGCCACCTCCCAGGAACCCGCGCTGACGGCCGTGTCAAGGCTGAGGTAGCCTCCTCCCGCCGCGGACATCTCCCGGAGATGGTCCAGGTAAGCCGGGTCGTGGACAGCAGTGAGGGCTTCTCTCTCCGCGGGACTACATGGGCGCCACTCCACGCGTACGCCACCTTGCTCAGCCCTTTCGACCCCTGTGAGGGCCGCAGGGAACCTCTCCGGGGATTCCACACCGGCAAGGTCGTTTACGTGGCGCTCCGAGGCCGGGTCACAGTAGACGTGCAAACGTTTCACGCTCCCCCAGGTCACGATTCCATCTCCGCGCGTTGTATCGGGCCTCTCCGTTCTCCTCGGTCCTCGCCCACTATGCTACTATGCCAGCATCTCGGATGGGACCTTTGCGGAAAAAAGGTTTGCCGTGGAAGAAGGGGCAGCGCGTGGGCGAAGCGTATCGAGGCTCAACGTTCTCATCGCCATCACGGCCGCGATCATCGGCCTGATCTACGGCTTCGACCTGGGCTCTATTGCGAGCGCGTTCCTCTTCCTCATCCCCGCCTTCGACCTCTCCACTTTCATGACCTCCGTTGTTACCTCAGCCGTTGTGCTCGGGCAGTTGTTCGGGCGCTCTTTGCTGGGCGCATCTCCAACAACGGCGGCCGCTGGCCCGAGGAGACCCGCACGTAAGCCTTCCGAAAGACCGGGATCAGACCCTCCATCTCGCTCGCAGCAGGTCTTCGCGCACGTGATCGTCCAGGTTCCCGCCTACGCCGGGGCTGTCCAGTGCCCTGATCACGCCACCGACCCCGCGGCCCTTCTCGACGCCGCGGACGAGGCCATGTACAACGCCAAACGGCGTGGCAAGAGCCGCGTGTTCGCCGCCCTGTCCCTCGCGCCCCCGCCGACCACCAGCGGGCGTCTTCAACAAAGGAATAAGGGTGCGTGCGACGGAGATAGGCTCGCCGCGCAGATCAGGTTCTGGCAGGAACGAAGGCGGAGGGCGAGACGCGGTCCCCTCTGGGAGCACTGAAAGCGGCGTGCACGAGGCTCTCAAGTCTTGTGCACACCGAGCCATCAGCCTGTCGGCCGTCAGCTAATAGCAAACAACAAGCTGACAAGCTGACAAGCTGAAGTGCTGACCAGCGCGGGTTGCGGAAGGGTTTGACTCTTTCGTAACCCGCTGTGACACCCTGGTATTAGCACCGGGGATGATTCTTGAGTACACCGTAACTGCTTTTCTTACTCCAAGAGCTCTGTCAGCCAGAAGTCTGCGGCGGGCGTGCAGCCCTCGCGGGGGCGCGGGTTACGAAGGAGCAGACGGGTGTGCGCGGGCGAGATTAACGACCGGTCTTCGGGTTTAGTACCTTCCTGATACCGGGTGCCTTCGCGCTGCGAGCGGCCCATTATTGCGCCGGATCCACCTTGAAACCAAGCATATCTCTGGTAGCATCCACCGCCGTTGTGCAAGCGAAACAATTGGAGGGGGATATAAATCGTGCGACAACTCGCTGCTATCCTGCTTTCTTGTGCCCTGTTTTCGGTTGTCCTACTGACAAGCTCACCTTCTGAAGCGTACGCCCAGGGCTACGATGTCTCGGGGCAGGCGGTCGTGGAAGACGCCCAATCCTACATCGGTACGCCCTATGGTGCCTCGGGCCTGGATTGCTCAGGCTTCACCTCGGCGGTGTTCGCCGACCTCGGCGTGTACCTGCCCGACTCTCCGGACGCCCAGTACGCTTACGGGACGCCTTCCTATGGGGAAGCCGGCGACCTGGTGTTCTTCGACGAGTCAGGCTACGGTATCTCGCACGTCGGAATAGCAACCGGCTACGGAACGGTGATCCACGCCTCGACCTACTACGGGGTTGTCGTGGAGACACCCATCGAATACATCCCAGGCTACGTGGGTGCCGTCGACGCGTACTAGTTCAAAGAGGTTCAAACTTCTTTGCAAGCATTTCAGCGGGTAAGCACCTCAGCTTGCCAGCTTGTTGTTTTTCCGAATGGGCGATTCGCAGATGTGCCTACCCGCTGCGAATCGCTCTGGTGCTCGGGTTTCTGCTGTGTGGGGAGTCGGAAGACTCTGTGAAAGAGGCCGGTCGGGATGCTAGAGTAACCGGTGCGGTAAGAGCGGAGCGAGAGGAGGTTTTCCTTTGAGACCGGAGCTGGTTCTCAGGGGTGTCATACCCGCCAATTTGATGGCTTTCGATTCCGCGTTGGAGATCGACGAGGAGAACTACCGCAGGCATTTGCGGTACCTGATCGACACGCCCGGGGTGGCCGGCATCACCACCAACGCCCACGCTTCGGAGGTGGCGACGCTGACCTTCGAGGAGCAGCAGCGCGTTCTGGAGATGACGCTGGACGAAGTGGACGGGACCATACCCGTCGTGTGCGGCGTTTACGAAGACGGAACGAGCAAGGCCGCCTGGATCGCGAAGTCCGCCGAGCGGCAGGGGGCTGATTGCCTTCTGGTGTTCCCATCCACGGTCTATGACTTCGGGCATCATTTAAGGCCCGAGATGGCGTACGGGCACATAGCCCAGATCGCCGAAGCCGTGAGCCTGCCTATTATCGTGTTCGTCTACCCGGTGGCGTCGGGGCTGCACATCCCGACCGACAGCCTGGTGAGGATCTGCGACGAGATAGATAACGTCATCGCCGTCAAAGAGTGGTCCAACGACATCGGCGTCTACGAGCGGAATTGGCGCGAGCTGGGGGCGCTGGACAAGCAGATCTCGCTGCTCTCTAGCTTCAGCAAGTCGCTATTGGCGTCGCTGTGCATCGGCGCTGACGGCATCCTCTCCGGGCACGGTAGCGTCATAGCCGATCTGCACGTGGAGATGTTCGAGGCCGTGAACCGTGGCGACCTTGAGGGAGCCCGCAGGGTGGCCGGCAGGGCCTACCCCGTGGTGCAGGCGACCTACGCTGAGCCATTTCTCGACGGGCACAACCGGATGAAGGAGGCGCTGGCCATCCTGGGCAGGATCGACGAGGCCCACGTCCGTCCCCCACTCCGGCGCATCCCCGATGCGGAGAGGGAGAAGATCCGGCGCGTCGTGACCGAGGCCGGGCTGCCCGGCGCACGCAGGGCGCAACCCGAGGCAGCCCTCGGGAGACGCAGCTAGGCCGAGAGCCTTGAGCGGCCTCTTCTCTTCCAGCCTGATCACACCCCCCTATGGCCTGGCTTTGCTCCTTGCCTCTACCTTCGCTGAGGTCCCCTTCTCACGGGCCCTGGTCAAATCGTTACCCATCTACGTGGTGTTCTTCGTGGTCATCTCGTTGCTCATCTTCTTCCCCGCCCTCTCGTTGTGGCTTCCTGGGCTGATGGGGGTGTACTAGACCGTGGCCGAAGGACCCGTGCTCGTGGAGCGCACCGGCGCGGGCGTCGCGAAGCTGACCCTGAACAACCCTCCGCTGAACCTGGTCACACTGGAGATGACTAGACGGCTGATAGAGGCCATCGACGAGCTTGAAGGGGACGACGCCGTCCGCGCGGTCGTCGTCACTGGCGCGGGCGAGAAGGCGTTCTGCGCCGGCTCCGACGTTAAGGAGTTCGCGGACGTCCGCGACCGGGTCGTGGAGAAGAAGCTAGCCCAGGAGAACGAGGCCTTCGGGAGGTTCGAGTCCCTGTCCAAGCCTGCTATCGCGGCCATCGAGGGCCTTGCCTACGGCGGGGGGTGTGAGATCTCGATGGCCTGCGACCTCAGGATCGCGGGCGAAGGCGCGAAGTTCGCACTCCCCGAAGTAAGGCTCGGCGTAGTGCCTGGGAGCGGCGGCCTGTTCCGCCTCCCTGAGCTCGTAGGCCCCGCGCGGGCCATGGAGCTCATGTATCTCGGCGAGCCCGTCGACGCCAGCGAGGCCGAGCGCTTGGGACTGGTCAACGAGGTTGTCCCCTACGGGGAGGGGCTCCAGCGCGCCCTCGGCGTCGCCAGGAGCATCTCCCGCCAGCCGAAAGAGGCCGTCGCGGCGATCAAACGCGGCGTGAGGGAGTCGCTGCACTCGAGCCGCGAAGACTCCGTCAGGCTGACGCTGGAGCTGAGCGACCACGTCTTCAGAACGGAGGACTGTGCCGAGGGAATTCGGGCTTTCTTCGAGAAACGCGAGCCGCGTTTCGAGGGGGCCTCCGAGACCGGCGATGAGGTTGAGGTATAGGAGATTTGTTCGCCACGGTTTGCCGCCACTCACGGAAAGGACCGGATAGACGATGTTGAACGGGGTAAAGGTCCTTAGCTTCACGCACTTTCTGCAAGGCCCCTCCGCCGTCCAGATCCTGGCGGACCTCGGGGCTGATGTCGTGAAGATCGAACCCACCAAAGGGGCATGGGAACGACACTGGTCGGGGGCTGAGGCTTACAAGAACGGGGTTAGCGTCTTCTTCCTCCTCAGCGGGCGCAACCAGCGCAGCCTGGGCGTGGACCTGCGCTCCGAGAGGGGCAAGGAGATCGTGTGGCGTCTGATCCGCGATTCCGACGTCATCGTCGAGAACTACAGGCCAGGCGCTATGGAGCGCCTGGGCTTCGGCTACGAAAAGGTCTCCGAGGAGAAGCCCGACCTCGTGTACTGCTCCCTCTCCGGATACGGCCCGGACGGCCCGTACAAAGAGCGGGCTGGCCAGGACCTCCTGAGCCAGGCAATGAGCGGCCTTGCGACGATCAACGGCCGCAAGAGCGACCCGCCCACCCTGGTCGGCTCCGCCGTCGTAGACCAGCACGCCGCCGTGCTTGGGGCTCTAGGCGTCCTTGCCGCCCTCTACGAGCGCAGGGACACGGGTAAGGGGAAACGAGTCGACAGCAACCTGCTGAACTCGGCGCTGGACCTGCAGATCGAACCGTTCATCTACCACCTCAACGGGCACCTCTACGACCGCAGCGAGACCGGTGTCTCCTCGCGGTTCCACCAGGCCCCCTACGGCATCTTCGAGACGGCCGACGGCTACATATGCATATCGCTGACGCCGCCGGAGAAGATGGCCGAGGCTTTCGGTGACGATACCTTCCGCGAGTGGACTGAGGAGGATCAGTTTCGCAGGAGGGAAGAGGTGAACGCCCACATAGCGGGGCACGTCAGGACGAGACCTGCGCAGCACTGGTTTGGGGTGTTCGACGAGGTCGGCATCTGGTACGCGCCGGTCAACGACTACGAGGACGTCGAGGAGGACCCGCAGGTCGTCCACAACCAGGCGATAATGACCTTCGAGCACCCGAGGGCGGGGAAGGTGCGGGTGCTCTCCCACCCCGTCCGCTACGATGGGGAGGCGCCGCCGCTGCGCATCCTGCCCCCCGAACTTGGCGAACATACGGAAGAGATACTCTCCGAGCTGGGCTACGGGCCTGGGGAGATCGAAGACCTAAAGTCGGAAGGAGTAGTACGTGCAGAGGAGCACTGACGCACAAGAGACGGTGGACAAGGCCATACCCCTGGACGTCGGCGACGCGGTTACCTTCAGCAAGACCGTCGGCGAGTCCGACGTGTACCTGTTCGCCGGTATCACGGGCGACTTTAGCCCAAACCACGTGAACAAAGAGATCATGGAAAGGACGCCATACAAGGAGCGCATCGCCCACGGCGTGCTTTCCATAGGCTTCGCCTCGACGACCTCGACGCTCATGATCGAGAAGTCGGGGGCGAAGGCCGTCTCTCTGGGCTACGACCGCATCAGGTTTACAGGGCCGATCTTTATCGGTGATACGGTCACGGTTACTTACACCATCTCCGAGATCGACGAGGAGAACCTGAGGACACGCGCAGATATCGAAGTCGCCAACCAGCGCGGCGAGGTGTGCACCGTGGCCCAGCACATCCTCAAGTTCCTGGCGTAGAGGCACACCGTTTGACGGAGGAGAGGAGATCCGCCGACGGGATGCTGGGCAAGGGGCTGCGCCTTCTCGTGGCACTGGGGGATCACCCTGACGTTCAGGTACTCGATGGAGGAACTCGAAGGGGTCGTCCCACTCTTGAGGGAAGCGGCAAGGGAGGTAGAGGTGCAGTAGCGTTGAGGCTGGTCCGATGACGACACGGGGTGACGAAGGTCTTAAAGCGGAGCACGCGGAGCTGGTGGGGCGCGTGCGCCACTTCGTCGCCGAAGAGGTGGCGCCTCGCGCAGCCCGCATAGACAGGGAGAACGCGTTCCCCGGCGACGTCTACCGCCGGATGGGAGAGGAGAGACTTCTTGGTCTCGCCCGTCCCCAGGGTGCTGGGAAGACCACGCTGGAGTGGGCGGTGTGGAGCGAGGAGCTCGCCGCCGCCTCGGCCACGGTCGCGGATATCGTGTGCAGCGCGGACCTCGTCGCGCTCATCCTGGACGAGCATGGAACAGATCAGCAGAAGTCCATGATAGGTCCTCTGCTGGCGGGAGAGACCGTCGGCGCATTCGCCCTGACAGAGGCACAGGCAGGCTCCAACGCGGCGGCGATAGAGACCGTGGCGCGGCGCGAGGGCGACACCTACGTCCTCGAAGGCACGAAGGCCTGGATCACCTGCGCGCAAGCGGCCGATTGGGCGATCGTACTGGCGAAGGCGGACCCGGAAGCGGGCACGAGGGGTATAACCGCCTTCCTCGTCGAGCGGGGAGGCTTCACCAATGGTGAAGGCCCCTACGACACGATGGGCCAGCGCGGCACCGCGGTCGGAGAGCTCCATCTCGACGGGTGCAGGGTCCCTGAAGGGACGCTCGTTGGAGAGCCGGGGCGGGGCTACAAGCTCGCCTTGAAGGCCCTTGACACAGGGAGGGTCGGGATAGCGGCCCTGGCCGTCGGGGTGGTCCGTGCCGCGTACGAGGCGGCCGTGGACTTCGCCAGCAGCAGGGAGCAGTTCGGACAGACCATCGCCTCTTTCCAGGGGCTCAGGTGGATGCTGGTGGACATGGCCACGGACATAGAGGCGGCGCGGCTCCTGACCCACCGGGCGGCGACGCTCAGGGACACTGGCCTCAGGCACACCGCGGAGTCAGCGATGGCCAAGTTGCGCGCCTCCGACGTTGCCATGAAGGTCACCGTGGAGGCGCTGCAGATACACGGTGCGAGCGGCTACAGCAGGGACCTCCCGCTGGAGAGGTACGTGCGCGACGCGAAGCTCACCCAGATCTACGAGGGCACCAACCAGATACAGCGCGAAGTCCTCGCCAGGCAACTGCTCGGATGATGAATCCTACGGTGCAAAAGACCGACGGGTGAGGCTCGACATGGGCGGGAAGGCTGGGCTGGTCACCGGCGCGGCCAGTGGGATAGGACGCGCCATCGCAGCGACCCTTGTGGAATCGGGAGCCGAGGTCCTGCTCGTCGACCGCGACGGGCCGGCGTTGGAGGCGGCCGCAAGAGAGCTCGTGGCGGAAGCCTACGCCGTAGATCTCGCCGCGGACAGCGCCCCTGAATCGGCGGTCGGGCGGACGGTGGTTGAGTGGGGCCGTATCGACTTCCTCGTCAGCGCGGCGGGGGTCCAAGCGCGGGGTCGGGCCGTAGAGCTATCCGATGAGGACTGGGAGATGCTGCACGCGGTGAACCTGAGGGCCGTGTTCCGGGCGTGCAGGGCCGCTGCGCCGCGTATGATGGAAGGAGGCGCCATCCTGAACGTGGCTTCCATCTCCTCGACGGTCGGGGTGCCAGGCATCGTGGCCTACGGGGCGATGAAAGGCGGGGTCGTCCAGCTAACGAAGGGATTGGCAGTGGAGCTGGCGCCGTACGGGGTCAGGGTCAACGCGGTTGCGCCAGGGTACGTGAGCACGGCCATGACCGAAGAGTTATGGAGGGACGAGCAGCGCCTGGCCGAGACGACCGCCAGGATACCGCTCGGAAGGTTCGCCTCGCCGAAGGAAATCTCCCCCGCAGCCCTCTTCCTGCTCTCCCCTGCCGCAGGGTACATAACCGGAGAAATCCTGCACGTCGATGGGGGCTACGTTGCAAGGTAGCCGGTCAGCATGCTTAGGCCTTCGCTTGTCAGCACTTCAGCACGCCGCCTGCGGCGGCTTTCAGCATTTCAGCCTGTCAGCTATAGGCTTCCAGGGATGGCTCCTCACCCCGGCAACCAACCGGGCATGGCGAGCGAATCCCTTACGCGGAAGCGCGAGACCGGCATCCGTACTAAGCTGACTAGCTGAAGTGCTGACAAGCTGTACTGGAGAGAGATGCTCGAAGGCAAGGTAGTTATGATCACCGGTGCGAGCCAGGGCCTCGGCAGGGCACTCGCGCTCGCCTTTGCGAGAGAGGGCGCCAGGGTGGCGATCAACGCCCGCAGCGAAGGGTCTATCGGTCCGGTCGCCGAAGAGGTCGAAGATACGGGCGCGGAGGTCTTGGCCCTCGCGGCGGACGTATCGAAGGGCGCCGACGTCGAGAGGATGGTCGGTGAGGCGCTCGAGCGGTTCGGGAAGATAGACGTGCTCGTCAACAACGCCGGTCTGCTGGGTCCAAGGGTCAGGATAGAAGAGTATCCCGAGGACGAGTGGAGAGAGGTCATAGACGCCAACCTCACAGGGCCTTTCCTGGTCTCGAAGGCGGCGATCCCACACCTCCCTGAGGGTGGCTCCGTGATCAACGTAGTCAGCGGTGTCAGCGTCGATGGCAGGGCCGAGTGGGGCGCCTATTCGGTAAGCAAGTTCGGGATAGAGGGGCTCACCCAGATCCTGGCCGCAGAGCTCGCGCGGCGCGGGATCCGCGTTAACGCCGTTGATCCAGGCGGGATGCGCACGGAGATGCGTGCCGCAGCCTACCCCGAAGAGGACCCCGCCACCCGCATAACCCCGGAAGAGAACACCGCCGTTTTCCTGTATCTGGCCTCAGACGAATCGAAAGACGTAACGGGGGAGCGTTTCAAGGCGCAGGAGTTCCAGCGAGACTAGCTGACGCGACGACTACCTGCTGGACGCGCCGAAACCGTAGAGCAGGTGGTTATCCGTCGTGCGCACCGAGAAGCGCCAACCCATGCCGGCGAGGCGCGCTTCGAGGTCGACAGGGTCGTAAAAGATCTTGAAGATCCTGAACTCCCGCCCGTCATTGAGTCGTCTGAGCATGGTGTGGTCTCCAGGCGTCCACCCGAGCCGTCTCTTCTCTGCGGGAGCCTCCGGGCCCAGAGAATCTACGAAGAAGGCGCGTCCGCCTGGCCGTAACGCCGACCGGACGAGGTCCCAGAAGGCGGCGAAGCGCCCTGGAGGCACGTGCGAGAGCCAGAAGCCGAAGAACACCACGTCGTATGCGTCGTCGGGTCTCCAGTCGAACAGGTCGGCCTTGAGGTAGCGCACGGGTATCTCGGGGCGGGCCTCCTGCAGCCTGGCGCGGTTGATATCGAGTACCTCTGGCGAGGCGTCAACAGCGGTTATGCCGGCCGCGTGACGCGCGAGCTCCACCGTCCACAGACCGGTGCCGCACGCGAGCTCGAGCACCCTGCCCGTTGGCCCGAACCAGTCGAGTTCCTGGCGGACTCGCTCCAACTCGAGAAACCACCTGCGATTCCACTCCGGACCGCGGTCGTGACTTCCCCTGCGGAGAAACCATTCGTCATACTCCCTGGCACGTGCCCGGTAGTAGGCTAGCTGCCCTTCGAGGAGTCCATCATCCACGGCGCTGGACCCTTCTTACGCCGCTTTCTCCGATGTGTCGGTCAGCTCGGCCTGCACGATCAGACGCTCGCCGTAGTCGGGCAGCGTGCAGGACTGGAGGGTGAGTATGTTCTTGCCAGGCAGGGTCTCCGTAACGCGGGTAGCAGATGGGCTGACGACAAATGTCTTGAAGACGTTGTAGGTGTACTCGGTACCGTTGGCGTCGGTGACGTAGATCTTGTCACCGCCAGCGAGGCTGCTCAGGTCCCAGAAGGTCAGCCAGCTCTCGGTGTTGGGGTAGCCCAACCTATGGCCCGCGATGTAGACGTTGGCCTCGTTGTCCCAGGGAAATCCGGTGCCTTGGAGGTGGACGGCGGCGTGCGTCTTTAGCGCCTCCTCGTCGTTCCCCGCCGTGTAGGGTACTTCGTCGTTCTCGATCCTGGCCATCGCGGGGACAGTAAGCTCGAGGGTCTTGTCGCTGGGGCCGGTGCTGCTCGTGTTCTCGCCGTTCGTGGTCTCTAGCTTGGGCACGTTGAAACCGCCAGGGTTGTCGCTGTTCGTGGCGGTACTGTCCAGGCGTCCAGCCAGGAAGAAGGAGGCAATGAGCGCGGCGCCGGCCACTATCATGAGCAGACTCAACACCCAGGAAATGGCGTTTCTTGCCCTCGACCTGTGGACGTAGTACTTCTTCATGCCGCCGGAGATTGTAACACCGAAGCTGTTCCCTGCTCTCTGGTCGCTCTTGGCGCGTTCAACGCTCCAAGGGCAGGTCCTCCCTGACACCCCACTCGTTCCACGAGCCGTCGTAGTTGGCCAGTCTCTTGTAACCGAGTCGGTACAAGGCAAAGAGGGGGACCGTAGCCGCGACCCCGCCGTTGCAGTAGGCGACGACAGGCTCGTTTCTATCCTCGGGCACACCCGCCTCCTCCAGCCTCCGCGCCAGCTCCTCGCCGGAGTGGAAGGTACCGCTCTCGGGGTCGAAGAGGCTGTCGGCGTGGAGGTGGGCAGCCCCTGGTATGCGCCCCGCCCTGGCCTCCCCTCGCGTCACGGCACCAGTGTACTGCCCCTCGTCGCGCGCATCGAGAACGAGAGCGTCGCCACCCTCGCTGGTGGCGAGGAGATCTTCGGCGTCCATCCGCCAGCCGCTCTGAGGTTCAGGGGAGAAGACGGCCGGCTCCGGTTCGGGAACTTCGGCGGTGGTCGGACGGTCCTCGACCGTCCACTTCTTCCAGCCGCCGTCGAGGACAAAGACCCCGTCGTGACCGTAGTAAGTCAGGGCCCACCAGAGGCGTGTGGCGAACTGGCCACCCGCATGGTCGTATATCACGACGCGGGTATCGTCGCCGATGCCGAGAGATCCCATGAGATCCGCGAAACGTTCCGGCGGTGCGATCTGCGCCGGCACGGGGTCGTCGGGGTCGGTGATGTCGCCGGTCCAGTCAACGTAGACGGCGCCGGGGATGTGGGCCTCGTCGTACTCCTCGCGGGCGGCCAGGTACTCGGCCTTCTGGCGGCCCCCGCCGAGGTCCGTCTTGTCCACGTAACCCCTGATATCCACGACGCGCAGGTTCTCGTCCTCGAGATGTGCGGCGAGCCAGTCGGTCGTGACCAGGGGATCCAGGTTCTCCATACTCTTCTACTCCTCCAAGATGTCTTGCTCGCGGGCGTAGGCTTCGGCGAGCCCGCGGGCTCCTTCTTTATCGTCTTTACCGAGACGGCCTTCAACCACCTCGTTCTGCAGGTAGTCTTTGAGAGCTTTGATCCAACGCCCGGGCCCCAGACCGAACTGCTCCATGAGGTCGTTGCCGCTCAAGGGGCTCTCCAGCTTCTCGACGGCGTCCTCGGCCCTTACCTCCTCGACCCTGCTCCTGAGGCTGCGCCAGGACTCTTCGGCGATGCGCCTCCGCCGCGGCGCGCTCCCCGTGATGTCGGCCCTGGCGAGCCTGAGGAGCATGTCCACGTCCGCGAGCACTCTGTCGCCGCGCGCGAGGTACGTGTCCCTGACGAAGCGCCTGACTGCAGCGTCGCTCCACGGGTCCCTGCTTGCGGCGTACCCGTAAGGACGCATGTGGTTGGCGACGAGGTGGGCGACGGCGTCTACGTCATCCTTGGGGTAGGCGAGGCGGTGCATGGCCCGGCGCGCTATGGCGGCCCCGACGTTCTCGTGGCCGTAGAAGTGGATCTTCTTGGGGATAGTGCGCCCCCCGCAACGCTCGCACTCTCCCTCCTCGGCGCTCTTCCCCGTGCTCCTCGTCCCGCAATAGGTGCAGCGGTGTTCGTAGACGAGCGTCCTCGGCTTCCCGATGTCATGGAAGAAAGCCGCCTTGCGCAAGATGGGGTCGGCCTCGACGCTTGAGACCACGATCAGGGTGTGCTCGAAGACGTCCTTGTGGTGGAACTCGGTCTCCTGCTCGACGTCGACCGTCTCCATAAACTCGGGCACCACGTAGGGCATGAGCCCGAGACGCACCAGCGTCCTCAGACCAGACGCCACGTCCTCCGAGACCAGGATCTTCTCGAACTCCTCCCTTATGCGCTCGGCGGAGATGCTCTTTAGCCAGCCGGAGTTGTCACGAATCGCCCCTTCGAGGTCCGGCGTCATGGCGAAGGGCTTCTCCGGCTTCGAAAGAGTGGTCTCGAAGCGAACGGCGCGCAGCATCCTCAAGGGGTCGTCGCGCATCCTCTCCAGGGGATCCCCGACGGCCCGGATCACACCCAACTCCAGATCCTTGCGTCCCTCGAAAGGGTCCACGATCTCACCCGTTAGCGCATCGGCAGCGACGGCATTGATCGTGAAGTCCCTGCGTGCCAGATCCTCTCCCAGGTTATCCCCGAACCGTACCTCGGGGTGCCTGCTCCCCCGGGTGTACTGGTCGGTCCTGTAGGTCGTGATCTGAACCTCGTACTCTCCTACCCTGGCCGCTATGGTCCCGAAGTGCTCACCCACCGTCCACAGGTTCTCAGCATGGGGCCGCAGCAAAGCCTTTATCCTCGCTGGATGCGCGTCTGTCGCCGCGTCCACGTCCTGCCGATTGAGCTGTGCTCCCGTCGCGGTGTCCGTATCAGGCTCGCGGAGCAACGCCTTCCGCACGATCCCACCCACCAGGTAGAGCTCGTGCCCGGCCTCCCTGAATGCCTCACCGAGACGCGAGAGAGGTCCTGGAACCTCCAGCTTCTTTATGGCGGCCATCACAATGACCAGATTCTAGTACGCAACGGACCGCGGGTCAGAGCCACGTTTCACAGGCACGTGGTCGCCGAGCTCGAAGAACTAGACCGGGATGGCGGCTTCGCGGGAAGGGAAGATGTCGAAGTAGTCCTGGAAGCCCGTTACGGAGAAGATGCGTTCGACGGCTTTAGAGGGGGCGGCGATGCGGAGGGAGATCCCCTGTTGCCCGAGGGTGTCTTTGGAGCGTATGAGGGCCGAGAGGGCTGTAGAGTCCATGAACGCAACGTCGCCGAGGTCTACGACGACCGCGCCGACACCCTCGTTCTCGACGGCCCGCTCTATGGCGTACTGGAACCTCGGAGCGGTATGGAGGTCCATCTCGCCCCGTACCGAGACAACGGAGTATCCCTCGGCATGCTCGGCTATGCTGGCCTCGAAGTCCGTGCCCGCTCACTCCTCTCTAGAGTCGATGCAGAGCGGCCAATGGATATTAGCGTAGTTCGTGTGCCCGGTAAACCGCCGGACTTGTACGGGCATGCAATGTTTTCTGCTAATATTCGGGCGTGATGGAAGGGAGAACTACAGAGCGGGTAGCCGTCTTCGTCGACGGGGCTAACCTCTACCACTCGATCAAGAACTACTACAAGGGCATCCTCGACTACGCTAGGCTCCTCTCGGCGGCCGTGGGAGACAGGAAGTTGCTTCGGGCCACTTTCTACATCGTCGAGAAGCAGGAGGCTGACGAGGGACAGGGGACGACCTCGGCGCGCTCCTTCGTCTACAACCTCAACAAGTTCGGCTACAAGGTACGCTCCAAACCGCTCATGGTACACGAGACCCTGACCCCGGATGGGGAGAGGACGGTCTCGCACAAGGGCGACTGGGATATAGGCGTCGTGGTGGACATGATGCGCCTCGCAGGGCACGCCGATACCTACGTCCTCGTCTCTGGCGACGGAGACTACGTCGAGGCTGTCGAGTACCTCCAGAGCGAAAAGGGCATCCGCGTCGAGGTCATAAGCGCAGCCCAATGCACCTCTCAGGCCCTCCTCGACGTCTGCGACGCCCACACAGATCTGGCAAACATACCGAATCTGTTTAGGCGGCCAGAGCAGCCTAAAGCGGTCAGCGATCAGCATTCAGCGATCAGCTGAATAGCAAGTCAGCACGCTGCGGCCCTACGGCCTCCGCTTGTCAGCACTTCAGCACGGCGGCTCCGCCGCCGGTCAGCATGTCAGCCCGCCGCCCGGCTTCGCCAGGCGGCTTGTCAGCCAATCAGCCATCAGCCATGTTGTGGATGGCGGCGGGAGGCTTCTATTGAGAGGCAGTTTATAGAGGCATACGATTCGCTTTTGCGCACAGGCGACGGACCGCTACCGGCAAGCCGACTAGCTGAAGTGCCGACAAGCTTATTGCCTACGGCTCCCCTATTACTCTGACCTCCGGCTCCAGCTCGATATCCAGTTTCTCAATGACCCTCTGGCGGACGAGTTCGATCAGCTCCAGGGCCTCCTGGGCCGTACCGCCCCCGAGATTTACGAAG
>DASQWQ010000302.1:0-10444 GCA_035640175.1 Rubrobacter sp.
AAGGGCATCAAGCCTTTCCAGACCAGCGAGCAGGCGCCCTTCACGATGTACGAGGAGGATGTCGAGCGTCTCTACGAGCCGAAGAAGTGCATCGAGTGCTTTATGTGCCAGGACGTCTGCCACGTCTTGAGGACCCACCACAAGCACCCCGAGTTCGCGGGACCGCGTTTCTTCGTGCGGAACCAGTGGCTGGAGATGCACCCGATGGACGAGGCCGACCGGCTGGCCGACCTCAAAGAGGACAACGGCCTCGGGTTCTGCAACATAACCAAGTGCTGCACCGAGGTCTGCCCGGTCGACATCCATATCACCGACAACTCCATTATCCCCCTCAAGGAGCGCGTCGCCGACGAGTACTACGACCCGGCCAAATGGCTGATGCGCAAGATCAGGGGTAGGTAGCATTTCAGCACGCTCAGGCCTGCGGCCCTCGCTTGTCAGCAATTCAGCATTTCAGCAGGGTGGTAAGCCTCGTCCAAAGCTCCGGAGAACCCCCGAGGGATGTTCCCACCCGACGGGGCGTGGCCGAGGACGGGCGAAGCTGAAATGCTGACATGCCCAAAACGAGCGGACGACGGGCTTCGAACCCGCGACCTCCAGCTTGGGAAGCTGGCGCTCTACCAACTGAGCTACGTCCGCGTGAAGGGGCATTCTAGCAGACGGACGTGGCCCGTTACACGTACGAATCTCCGACCTTTGGTAGCCTAGAAACCGATGGCGATGGACTATGACATATTCAGTGACATCGTTGCCGCTCGGGCACCAGCCAGCGTCGTCCATGAGGACGACACCGTCATGGCATTCATGACGATTGGCCCGGTTAATCCAGGACACGTTCTCGTTATCCCCAAAGAGCGCTATGTCTACCTAAACGACTTGGATGAAGAAACAGGTGCACATCTGTTTAGGATCAAGATGCGCGTAGCCAGAGCAATCCGGGAGTCCGGGGTCAGGTGCGAGGGCATCAACTCGTTTCTTGCCGATGGTGAGGTTGCTTTTCAGGAAGTGGGGCATGTTCACATGCACGTCTTCCCGCGCTTCGCGGGAGATTCGTTCAGGATAGACGCGGACTGGAGCGCGCGGCCGAGCCGGGAAGAACTGGACGAGATCGCTGCAAAGATACGAGCAACCGTTGAAAGCCAGAACAGGCATTAGGATTGGAGTACAGATTCTGTCCCCGCTGTGCCGGCTGCCTTGATACCCGCACGCTCAAGGAAGGCGAGCCGGAGCGGCTAGTGTGCGGCGATTGTGGCTTCGTTTTCTATCTGGGACCGAAGCTGGTTGCGGGGGCGCTCTTCGAACTCCACGGCGGGATCGTCCTGATACAGCGCTCCATCGAACCGGGCTATGGTAAGTGGACGTTCCCCGGTGGCTTTGTAGAGCGGGGCGAAGTTGCCGAAGTTGCCGCCGAACGAGAAGCTCTAGAAGAGACCGGCGTAAAGATCGAGGTTACGGGCATCGTTGGTCTGTACTCGTACGAGGGACAGGTTCCGGCCATCGCCGTGTTTGCCGCGCAGGCCGTCGGTGGTGAACCGGAGCCTCTGGACGAAACGATGGACGTGAGAAGCTTCCCACGAGACGGCCTCCCATGGGAGGAGATGGCCTTCCCGAGCACCGAACAGGCCCTGAAAGAGTACCTGCGAAAGGTCTAGCGACCTCCGCCCTTGAGGATCTCTTCGACAGCCGCCACTATCTCAGTTTCGTCGACGAGGCGCCCTACGCCGGGTTCCTCCTCCGCTGACGCCATGAGGCCCTCGGCGGGGCCGACGAAGCGGTGACCCCAGCCCCTCAGCGTCTCGGCGTTTCGCATTGTGGCGGGACTCTGCCACATCTCCGGGTTCATGGCCGGGGCCCAGAGTACTCTCTTCGCGCCGGCGAGGATCGTGGCCGAGAGCAGGTCGTCCCCGAGCCCGATGGCGGCCCGCGCCATCGAGTCTGCGGTCGCTGGGGCTATGAGGACGAGGTCGGCCCAGCGGGCGAGGGAGACGTGTTCGACGCGGCCCGAATGCTCCCACCAGGTCACGTCCGTGTGGACACTGGCGCCGGCTGCGATGGAGAGCGTCTGTTCAGGAATAAAGCGGAAGGCAGCTTGGGTGGCAACGATCCTGACGTCGTTTCCGGCCTCTCTGAGGCGCCGGATCACACCCGGCGCCTTGTACGCCGCGATGCCGCCCGTTATCCCGACGAGTACGCTGGCCACTCGGGTAGTATACAGAGCCGGTACAGACGAGGACCCGGCTCCGGACACGCGTTGGCGGAATGCAGACCGCAAGCCGGTCAGCACGCTGCCTGCGGCAGCTTGTCAGCTTTTTGGTGTCGGTTCGCCGCCCATGCTCGACCGCGAGTGGTTTGCCTCTATAAACAGCCTCTCGAGAGTACCCTCCCCCCGCCGTCTGTTAGCAAGGTGACTAGCTGACAGAAGCGCGCTCCGAGATGGTACTATACGTGCCCCTGTCGATGAAGGGGCAAGCACCCGAAGGGGAGAAAAGGCCCTAAGGGAAGAAGGCTCGCCAGGAACGGAAGGACGGAGGATAGTGGTCAGCAAGACGCAGAGCCTGCGCTGGCTGGAGAACTTAAAGCGATCGCAGAGGCTGACCGCCCGCGAGGAGCGGCGCAAGGAGGAGGTCATGGAGATATTCCGCGAGCTCTACGACATCTCCCTGCGGCATCAGGACCCATCCATTTTCCCACCCTGGCGTCCGTCCTGGTGAGGGGGTTCAGGAGAGCAAGACACCCCACTCGCCAGAGATAGTCATCCTATGGAGCGGGTCCTGAAAGGCAAGGTGGCGGTCGTCACCGGGGCTTCGAGCGGCATAGGCGAGGCGACGGCCAGAGAGTTGGTGTTGCGCGGCGCTTTTGTCGTGCTCGCCTCCAGGGCTGTGGATAAACTCCAAGCTCTGCAGCGTGAGATCTCAGCCTCAGGCGGCCTGGCGCTGGCCGTCGAGACCGACGTTTCGGACAGAGACTCCGTCGAAGCGATGGTCGGGCGGACTGTCGGGGAGCTAGGGTCCCTGGACATACTGGTCAACAATGCCGGGCTGGGACTCTCTGGGAGGATCACCGAGGTGCGGGCCGAGGACGTGCGGCACGTGTTCGAGGTCAACGCCATAGGCCCGCTGAACTGCATCCAGTCCGCCTTACCCCACATGGGGAAGGGGGGGCGCATAATCAATGTCTCGTCCGTGGTCGGCAGGCGGGCGATCCCCAAGGTCGGCGCCTACTGCGCGAGCAAGTTCGCCCTCAACGCTCTCTCCGACGCGCTCAGGATAGAGGTCGTCGATAGGGGTGTCTCCGTTACCAGTGTCTATCCCGGGACGACCCGCACGTCCTTCAGGGAGAACTCGAGACGCACGAGGGACGAGAAGCGCGGCTGGCGCCCGAAGGGCGTTACGCCAGAGAGAGTCGCAGAGAGGATAGCGGACGCGGCCGAAAAAGGCCCTCGCGACGTCTACGTGACGATCCCTGATCGGCTCTTCGTCGCTGGTGTCACGCTCTTTCCCGGGCTAGCAGACCGCGTTCTCAGGGCTTGGGCGAAGGATTAGAGTCTTGGGCTTCGAGGAGAGCGCGCTCGCCCGTCTGCGCCGCTACCGCGAAGTGGCCGACGTATCACTCGAACTCGTTCAGGAAGCGGAGACTACGGCGCGCCGCTTCTCCGGGCGTCTCTTCGCGGGGCTCGAGTATACGGCGGTACTGGGGCGGCAGGCCGGGTTCGAGATAGAGACCTCCTCCGTTGGCGGGGCGCTCGACATGCGGGCCATGGCGGGGCCAGGCCGTGAGGCCGGCGTCTCATTCGCGGTCGTGCCAGGCGCGGCGGCCGAGACCGCAGAGGACCTCATGCACGAAGAGTTGAGCCGCTACAGCCTCGAGCCTTCAGGCTACTCGGGTCGCATCCTGGGCTGGTCGGCGGAGGCCGGAGATGCTCCCTGCCAGACCTTCGCCGTGTACCGTGACGGTGTTTGGAAGACCAGGGGGCTCTTCGTGACCCGTGCGCGCGGGCGGGTCGACGATCCCGACGACGTGTTGAACGGCTTCTGCCTCAGGATTCTGGGACGCCTGATCGACCTTGCGTCCCTCTCCGGGGGCGCTGGCAGACGCTGGACGGACGAGCCTTACGCCCTGAGGGATCTTCTCGAAGGCCGGCGGGCTCCGACGGTGCTGCGCTGGCCAAGATAACGTATCACAGCTTTCGCAGCCTCACCCCGACGACAGGCTGACAGCTGACGGAGCGATTCATAGAAGCTTTGGGCTTCTGTGAATCGCTCTAGAGCACGGCGCGGACCGTCTCGCCGACGGTCGGGGTGTGGATCTTGTGGTTCGGTGCGAGCCTGAAGGCCAGGTCGCTTATCCGGCGCCTGGAGCCGTGGATCAGGATGATCTGACGCGGGCTCAGTTTCTCGGTGATGCCGAGCAACTCATCCTGGGTGCAGTGCGCGGCGAAGCTGACCCGCTCGACCCTCCACTGCTCCTCCTCGCCCTCGGCGCGGTGCGTACCGTAGGATGAGGCAGCGTTGGATGGCAGGATAACGGCGTTCTCCGAACTCTTCTCCAGCCGCTTGCGGTAGAAAGCGCTCGCCCCACCCTGCATCGTTACCGGGGAGGCGATAATGACGCAAGGGTTCGAAAGGATACGCTCGCGTGCCTTGTCGTCGTTGGCGACGGCCCTGATGTTCTCTGAGAAGAAGATCTCACGCGGGTCGCAGTGCTGGAGGTAGGGCTTCATATACCCGAGCTGCTCGGCGTAGAGCCTCTCCGAGGTCGTCACCACGGAACCGTCAACGTAGATAAAGACTTCTCTGTCCAGGCCGTACTCCCTGCCGTAGTGCTTGATGCCGAGAATGATCTCCTGCGCCTGCCCGAGGGCGTAGGTAGGGATCAAGACTGTCCCGCCCCGATCCAGCGTTGTGTCGTTTATGACCTCGACCATGGTCCTGATCGACTCCGAGAACGGTTGTGGCTTCTGGTCGGCCAGCGTCGCCTCCATGATGAGGAGCTCTATATCCCTGACCTCAGGAAGTCGGGCCGAGGGGATGGAGAAGTGGTCTTCCATGCAGATATCGCCGGTGTGGAAGACTGTCGCTTCTCCTGACGAGAAGAGGACGCTCGCAGCACCCAGGATATGACCGCTCTCGGTCAGCGTGACCTTCGCCCCCCCGATATCTAGCGGCTTGCCGAAGGGTACAGGGACCAGCCGCTTACGGACCTCATGGATAGGTGCGCCTCCGGGCAACCCGCCGCCCATCGCCGCGTGGTCGTTGAGCGCGCTGACTATGAGCTTCGCCGAAGGGGGCGTACAGTAGATCGGCATCTTCGGTCGGTCTCGCACTAGCAGGGGCAGCGCCCCGCAGTGGTCCAGGTGCGCGTGCGTTACAACGGCTGCGTCGAGCCCATCAAGCCCGCCGAAATCGGGCGTTACGGGGCCGCGGCCGTCCGGTTTGATCCCCGCGTCAACCAAAATCCTCGTCTTGCCGAAGTCGAGGAGGTGGCTGCTGCCACCCACCTCACCCGCCCCTCCCAGGGCGCGGAAGGACAGCGTTGGCCTTGGCTTGGCATAGCCGCTGACCCGTGGGAGCGTGGCGCTACGCGCCGGCCCATCTGTCTTTCTCCGCCGGCCCGCTGGAGAAGGGTCCTTGTCGTCGGGGTCTTCCTCCGAGGTCCTGCGGCCCTGTTCCCCGGGACTGCGCAGGTCGGCGTGCGACTGGAGCACCTTGCCCATGAACTCCATCAGACGGGCGGCCTGCGCGGTGCTTTCGAGCGAAGCTGGCAGGGCCACGACCTCGTTCTTTATAGCCCGCACCAGGAGCTCTCCGAAGCCTCTGTCGGTAAAGCGGGCATCCTGCAGGGCGTTCCTGATCCTGTCACGCTCCTCGACCACGCGCCCAAGCTCCTCGTGCAACTCCTCGACGCGCTCGGCCGCCTTGGAGTAGGCCGAGCGCTCGCCTTCGAGCGCCTGCTCGAGCTGAGCGCTGCGCCCTTCGAGGTTCTCGATGCGCTCGTCGAGCTGGCCCCGCAAGTCCAACGCTGAGGCTGCCCTCTCCTCCGCCTTCCTGACCAGCTCGGAGGTGTCCGTGCGTTCGCCGGTAAGGACCTCGACCTCTTCGGCGAGGGCGGCGGCCCTCTCTTTGGCGGCCCTGAATCCGAAAGAGAGCCGCTCGTTGTCCTGCTTCAGGCGCTTCAGTTCGGATTCGAGATCCCTGGCACGCGCATCCTCGGAAGCCCGTTTCTCGGCCTCGCCTCTCTCCTCCCGCCAGGCGTCCACGAGCGCCCCGACGACGCCCTCTTCGGGCTCCTCTTCCGCGCTGAGGGCGGCCAGCAGCAAGCCCTCGGTGGTGTGGGTCTGCTTGAGTTCTTCCAGGTTCTCCAGGGAGAAACCTTCCAAGGCTTCGAAGGTCTCGGGTGGGATCTGCTCCTGGATGGCTGTGCGAAACGCCCCCCAGGCAGCCGCGTCGTGGGAGATCCTGCGCGCGATGCCCCGGAGGAGGGGGGCGCCACCGCCTGACTTGCGCGTCAGGGCGTCGGCCTGTATGCCCCTTGGAAGAAGGAGCTCTTCGAGGCTAGGCACGTTCCTGCAGATCTCGGCGAGGGCGCGCCTGGTGTCGAGCCTCCCGAGACGCCGCAGCAGCAACTCCTCAGGCAGATCCGCAGGAGGCAGCCTGTCGAGCAGGGGTTCACCGGCGATTCCCTCTGAGACTCCGGCCTCAGTTCCTCCGTCTTTGGGTATGGGATCTGACATGGCGACTCCCTCCACGAATATGAATGTCATATGGTGTCTTCATGCTCCCGTGATTTTATCACGGCCCTTCTGAGCCCCCGCCGGCTTCTCGTGCTGATCTCGTATAGACTCCAGGCATGGAAGGCGACCAGGCACAAGAGAGAGTCAGGATTCGGGCGAACTCTCCCGGAGAGTACCCCATCCTTGTGGTCGAGCTTCCGTCGGGCGGGCTACGTGCGGTCTACTTCGAGACCGGCTACGATCTCGGGCGCGCCAAGACCGTCGAGGAGGACTGGCTCTTAGAGAACGCCGTCGGACGTCACAGCTTCGTTGAGGTAGATCCTCCCGTGGAGATGCCCGCAGGGTCCCTCGGAGACTACGTGAGGCGGGAGCTCCTCTAGAGCAGCTTGCAAAGGGGAATGCAAGCATTTCAGCCGGTCAGCACTTTGTTTCCGTTCGAGGCCGAATGCGCGATTCGTTGTAGGCCGATACCTCTGAAAATCTCTTTACGAGTCCCGAGCAGAGAATCAAGGATATCCTTACTCTTCTTGTACAGTCCCCAAGCGCTCGTTTGTGTCCGACCCTCCGCCGCTACCAGGTCCACTGCTGTCAGGTCCACTGTTGCTAGGTCCACTGTTACCCTGAGTGGTATTGCCCTGAGTGCGATCGTTGCGTGCCGGTCTATCGGCCGGTCGTTTGTCGGCGGCGGGTTTCGCGTCGGTGTTCCCTTCGTCCTGGCCCCCCCGATCGGGGTCTGGCGCTGGTTCGGGATTGGACGAAGCGTCGGGCGACGTTGAGGCATCCGGGGACGCCCTTGTAACGGGAGGGGGACCTGCGCTGTAGAAGAGGCTCACGGTGGAGCCTGGATCAAGCATCGCGCCGACCCCTGGGTCCGTCGAGAGCGCGGTGCCTGCCGCCTCGTCACCCTCAACCTCGATGGGGGTGGAGTTCAGCCCGGCGTTGGAGAGTGCCGTCTGCGCCGCCGCCACGCTCAGGCCGTAGACCTCAGGGACCTCGACCTGCTCCGGACCCAGGCTGACGGTGACGTCGACTGCGGTTCCGGGCTCCACGTTCGCCCCTCCTGAGGGGTCCTGGAAGAAGATACTGCCCTCTGCAACGTCACTGTTGTAATCGCGGCTCTGGGTGCCTAACCTCAGGCCTGCCCCCTGGAGTACCGACTCAGCCTGTGCCGGGGTGTTTCCGTACAGCCGTGGAACCGGCACGCTCGAAGGGCCGGTACCGACGGTGATGGTCACCCCTGATCCCACCTCAGCACGCGTACCGCCCGATGGGTCCTGGCCCAAGACCCGGTCCTGGTTATCGAAGGAGCTCTCCCGCTCGTCGACCTCGACCTCGAAGCCGGCGGCCTTCAGCGCCTGCTCCGCCTCCGCGCGCCCCGAGCCCACGACGTCAGGTACGTCCGACACCTGCATCCCGACGACGTTCACCGAGATCGTCGAGCCTTTTTCGGCTTTCCCAGTGCTGGGGTTCTGGCCGAGTATGGTGTCGACGGGTCTCTCGCCGGAGACGCTCTTCGCGACCTCGATATCGAAATCGTCCCCAACCTTCTCTATGGCGCCATCCAGGCTCATGCCGACCAGATCTGGGACGCCTATCTGCGGCGCCTCTTTGCCGGCCTGCCGCTCCTGAAGAAGGCTGTAGCCGGCCCAGGGGAGTGAGATCAGGACCAGGAGCGCGAGGAGGGCGAGCAGCAGAGGCGCCATCCTCCTGCGCCGCTTCTTGTTACGACCTACCCGTTGCGGGAGAGGGGGGGGGGTGAGGCGCGTGGTCGCCGCGATGGCGGGGGGCATCATCTCCGTCGTGGCGCCGACGGGGTCGAGGCCGGCGGAGACGCGCTCAAGGTCTTCTATGAGCTCCAAGTCGCTCGCGTAGCGATCTTCGGGGTTCTTGGAGAGCAGCCTGAGCGTTATGGCGTTTATGCCGTCGGGCACCGAGGGGTTGAGTCCCTTCGGCTGACGCAGGTGCCCGTTGACGTGCTTCATCGCGATCCCCAGGGGAGTGTCAGCGTCGAAGGGAAGTTCGCCTGTGAGCATCTCGTAGAGGACTACCCCGAGCGAGTAGAGATCGCTCGCCGGGCCGACCGGCTCGCCCATCGCCTGCTCGGGCGAGATGTAGTGGGCCGTACCCAGGACGTGGCCCGTCCTCGTCATGGCCGAAGACGCCGCAGCCCGGGCTATACCGAAGTCCGTGACCTTTACGTCTCCCGACCCTGTGATCAGGATGTTTTGGGGCTTTATGTCGCGGTGGATGACGTCGCGCTCGTGAGCGGCCCTGAGGGCCTCGGCCATCTGGAGCGCCACGGCCGCCGCCGTGCGGGCGGGGAGCGCGCCGCGCTTGACGATGCGGTCCTTCAGGGTACCGCCGGGCAGATACTCCATCGCTATGTAGTAAGTCCCGTCCTCGGACTCGCCCCTGTCGAAGATAGAGACGATGTTTGGGTGCGAGAGGGCTGCGGCGCTCTGGGCCTCACGCTTGAAGCGCTCGACGAACTCCTCGTCGCTGGCGTAGCGGCTGCTCATCACCTTAAGGGCCACGTCCCTTTCGAGGATGTCGTCGTGTGCCAGGTATACGTCGGCCATGCCACCGCTGCCTAGCGACTTCAGAAGGCGGTAACGATTGTCTACTAGCTGCTGCACGGACCTAGATTATAGACGCGAGTGCGGACAACGTTCAGACTCCATCCTCGAGGTAGGCTTTCATCAGGCGGGCCGCCAGGGGCATGGCACTCCTATCGGCCCTTCCGCCGTTCTCGATCATCACGCACATGGCGATCTCCGGGTCGTCGGCTGGGGCGAAGGTGATCCACCACGAGTGCGGGAGACCGTTGCCTGACTCGGCGGTCCCCGTCTTCCCCGCGACCCTCATGCCGGGTATCTCGGCCTCGGTAAACCCACCCTGGATGACTACCTCCTGCATCATCTCGTTAAGGGTGCCTGCCACGGCCTTTGGGAGAGCCTGCCGGTGGACGCTTGGGGCTGGTTTGTCCAGGATGATGCCGTCGGCGGAGCGGACCTCGCGCACGATGCGGGGCTCCATGACTTCGCCGTCGTTGGCGACGGCCCCTGCGACGAGCGACATCTCGAAGGCGTTGGTCTGCACCTCGCCCTGGCCGAAGGCCGTCTGGGCGAGGGTGCCCGTGGTCCACTGCTCGGGGGGAAGGCTGTTGACGCTGCTCCCGGAGACAGGTAACGGGAAGTCATCGTAGGGGTCCCCAAAGCCGAAGTTCAAGGCCATCTGCGTGAGGGCCTCAGCCCCCACGATATTGACCGCGATCTTGGCGAAGATCACGTTGATCGAGTAGGCGAGCGCCCGCGTGAACGTTACCTCACCGTAGTCCTTGCCCTGGAAGTTCTGGACGGTGTACCCAGGCAACTCGTAGGTCCCGCTGTCGAAGAAGGTCTGCTGCGGGCTGACCCCCGCCTCCAGCGCCGCGGCGGACGTTATCACCTTGAAGACCGAACCAGGCGGGTAGAGGCTCTGGGTCGCGCGGTCGACGAGGGGCGCGTTGGGGGCGTTGGCGAGGTCGGGGTAGTTCTCGTCTACCTCGTTGGGGTCGAAGGAGGGGGCGGTGGCCATCGCGAGGATCTCTCCTGTCTTGGGATTCAAGGCGACCACGGCGCCCCTGCCGGTGGAGCTCGCTGAGAGCTCCTGGTAGGCGAGCTTCTGGAGTTCCGGGTCAAGGGTGAGGACCACGTTGTTGCCGGGTTGCGGACC
>DASQWQ010000303.1:0-8387 GCA_035640175.1 Rubrobacter sp.
GATCTCGATTTCTTCGATCCGCCCGATGACGGGGTCGAGTATCCCTTCCTTCGCCATCCACGTCAGGTCGCGGCTGTACTCGTCCACCATCGGCGTCGCACTGGTGGTCCGGGACCCGTCGCTGCTCCTGGCGGTATCCGCCTTGCCCTTATCCAAATCTTCGCTGATGGGTTAGTGAGGCCCGATGATCAATACACTTCATCCTCGATATCCTACTACGTGGGCACAACCGCACTTCGCCGGAGTTTCCCTGAGCGATGCCGGCAAGCGTAGTCTATCGCATCGGCGAACGGTCCCTTGTAACGCGGGCCGTTACCAGTTCGTGGTCGGCCCCTGTTCGAGTCTGGCGATCCTTATTTCGAGGCCGACGAGGTACTCGGCGAGTTCGCGGGTTGTGCCCATCTGCACCAATTTCTCTATACGTGGCCCATAATGCCGTCGTTGAGCCTCTGCTATCTCTTGCGCGCCTTTGGCGGCTATGGGGTTAAGATCGTCCACGGTAATTTCCTTTCCTGATCGCCCTTCCTAATACTACCCCCTTTTGCACGAAGGCGTCTAGCACACCCCGCGTTTTTCCTAGTCTGCGCCGAGCGGAATGGCGGTGAAGGGTTGGTTGACACTCCCATCCGCTGAAGCGGCGGGATCCTCGGTTCCTCGAGCCGTGCTTCCCGTGGAAAGTCTTACCGCTACCGATGACCACCAAATCGTAGTCTGGCAAAATCCTCTCCATGTCGCTTGCCTTTCGGCTTCCCCTATCCCGTGAAATATACATAATCTGAGAGGGAGGCATGCCCGGGATACGGGCTCTCCCCGAGCCAGGCTGCTGCAAGCTTCTAAAAGGTTCCGGTTTGCCCCTGGTGACAGCTACACGCTCTAGCTACTATCTATTCAGCACCACGTCTGAAAGCGGGATGCCGATGCAGATGAGGCGCCAGCCTTGCTCCAAATCAAGGTCGTCCAGTGCAAAAGCGAGGTCCTGGTCTATCTCACCTTCGAGGCACTTCACAATACAGGTCGTGCAGGTGCCGCTGCGGCTGTTGTAGGGGAAGCGCAAGCCCGCGTTCTCGACTTTTTCGAGGATGTACTCGTCCTCGGCACAATCTATGGTTACGCCCCTGCGCCGAAAGGTCACCTTGTGGGTCTTCGCCATGTCTCTCCTATTGGCAGTTATGTGTTCTTCTGGATTGTTCTAGCACAAGAGAATGCCCGAAGCCGCCGCGTCGACGCTTCGGACCTGCCACGCGCGTCACGGACCGCCGTCAGGCGGCGCCCAAGGCTCGGGCGTGATGGCGGATGTGATCCTCCATAAAGGTAGAGATGAAGTAATAGCTGTGGTCGTAGCCCTCGTGGCGCCTGAGCGTCAGCTTCTGCCCCGAAGCCCCGCAGGCCTCCTCGAAGACGTGCGGATAGAGTTGCTCGTCGAGAAACTCATCGTCGGTGCCCTGGTCCACGAGTATCTCCCGCCCGTCCGCGAACGGACGCTCGCGCACCAGTTCGCTGGCGTCGTAGGCGTGCCACAACTCGCGGTCTTCTCCAAGATAATTGGAGAACGCCTTCTCGCCCCACGGCGCTAGGACAGGGGCGCACACTGGGGCGAATGCGGAGACCGAGGCGTAGAGCCGCGGGTTGCGCAAGGCCAGAACCAGCGCGCCGTGACCGCCCATCGAGTGTCCGAAGATGCCCTGCCTCTCGGGGTCCGGCTTGCCGGGGAAGGTGTCTCCCACCAGCTCGGGTAGCTCTGCGGTGACGTAGGAGTACATCCTGTAGCGTTTCGAGTACGGCTCGCGCTCGGCGTCGAGGTAGAAGCCCGCGCCGGTGCCAAAGTCGTAGTCGGCATCCTCGCCTTCTATCCCCGCGTCGCGGGGGCTGGTGTCAGGGGAGACTAGCATAACGCCGTGCTCGGCGGCGTAGCGCTGGGCTCCGGCCTTGATCTGAAACGTCTCCTCGGTGCATGTGAGCCCGGCCAGGTAATACAGCACAGGGACCGGTCCGCTCTCGGCCTGCGGCGGGACGTAAGCCGAGAAGCGCATCTCGCCTCCGGTCGCCTGCGAGGGGTGCTCGTGAAAGCTCACAACCCCGCCGAAGCAGCGGCTCTCGGCGGTGGTCCGTACATTGGTCTTCGCCATGCTCTCCCTTCGCTAGAGGCTGTATCTAGAACGTCACGACCGAGCGGATGGACTTGCCCTCGTGCATGAGGTCGAAGGCGTCGTTGATCTTCTCCAGGGGCATGGTGTGGGTGATCATGTCGTCTATCTCGATCTTGCCGTCCATGTACCAGTCCACTATCTTCGGCACGTCGGTGCGCCCCCTGGCTCCGCCGAAGGCGCTGCCGCGCCACACCCTACCGGTAACGAGCTGGAACGGCCTGGTGGAGATCTCCTGCCCCGCGCCCGCGACGCCGATGATGATGGACTCCCCCCAGCCCCTGTGGGCGCACTCCAGCGCCTGTCGCATGACGTCCACGTTGCCGATGCACTCGAAGGTGTAGTCCGCCCCTCCTCCGGTGAGGTCCACGAGATACGGCACGAGATCTCCCTCGACCTCGTCCGGGTTGACGAAGTCCGTCATGCCTAACTTCTCGGCGAGCGGCTTCTTGTCCGGGTTGATATCCACGCCGATTATCCTGTCCGCCCCGACCATGCGGCAGCCCTGGATGACGTTGAGCCCGATTCCGCCGAGCCCGAAGACCACGACGTTGGATCCGGGCTCTACCTTTGCCGTGTTCAACACCGCCCCTACCCCGGTGGTCACACCGCAGCCGATGTAGCAGACCTTGTCGAAGGGCGCGTCCTCTCTTATCTTCGCCACCGAGATCTCCGGCAGTACGGTGTGGGTGGCGAAGGTCGAGGTGCCCATGTAGTGGTAGAGCTTTTCGCCGTTCAGGGAGATCCTGCTCGTCCCGTCCGGCATTACGCCACGGCCCTGGGTGGAGCGTATCGCCGTGCAGAGGTTGGTCTTCTGAGATAGGCAGGACTTGCACTCCCGGCACTCCGGCGTGTAGAGCGGGATGACGTGGTCGCCTTCCTTGAGGTTCCGCACACCCGGCCCGACTTCGACGACCACCCCGGCGCCCTCGTGGCCCAGCACCGCCGGGAACTGCCCCTCCGGGTCGGCCCCCGAGAGCGTGAACTCGTCGGTGTGGCACACGCCGGTAGCCTTCATCTCGACGAGAACCTCTTCGGCTTTCGGCCCCTCCAGCTCCACCGTCTCTATCTGTAGAGGCTTTCTGGCCTCGTGTGCTACCGCCGCTTTGACCTCCATTTATCTTTCCTTCCTATCCGTTGCGTGGACGCACTTTGCGAATTGGCACTCGATTCTACACTCGTGTGGCCTGCATCGAGTAGCAGGCAAAGCCGACCCTCTACAGACGCACCATCTATGGTGGAGTGGCCATTGCGAAACTACTCGTGCGTAACTCACCCGCTTAACAGATTACGATAATAGTCCCTGGGCTTCACCGGATCTGAGGCCGGCCACCGCGAAGCAATAAGACCATCCGGATCACTAAAGATGCTAGAACTGAACTCTATCTGTTCCCCGAGGAGCCAGCCACAGTGGAGAGGTTCCGGAAGCTAAAGGAGGGCAAGATCCAAAAAAACTTCGGTCTTAGAAGGGGCATCAACATGCGGGATCGTACAACACCCGCCAGTTGCACTCGGCTCTTGGTCACATGAGCCCGACGAATTTGGAGGAGGATAGAATGAAAGAATGTAGCGTCGCGTAAGGAAAACGTGTCCACTCTAGTGGGGGAAGCCCACTTTGCAATTGCATAAGAGTGTGTCGTCAAGAAGGGAGATACTCGTATGGGGCGGAATGTATTTCCGGTCGTGTTCGATGGCCACAACGATGTACTGGATAGGCTCGGTGGGCCGGATGGTGGCGGCCCCAGCGCATTCTTCGAGCGCAGCGACCAGGGCCACCTGGATCTGCCCCGGGCACGGGAGGGGGGCTTCGGGGGCGGCTTGTTTGCCGTTTGGGTTCCCACACCTAGAGAGCAGACGCCCGAACCTACGCCCGGGCGCACTCCGAGCGCGATTCCACCCGCACTCGATGCCGCGTACGCGTTGCGTTACTCGATGGCCACTATTGCCATGCTGTTTAGGATCGAGGATCGCTCGGATGGGAAGTTCCGGGTCGTCCGCACCGCCGCTGAACTGCAGCGGTGCTTGGATGACGAAGTAATGGCGGCGGTGCTCCACTTGGAGGGCGCCGACGCGATCGATACCGACCTCGACACGCTGCACGTGCTCTACCGGGCAGGGCTGCGCTCACTAGGCTTTGTCTGGGCTCGGCCGAACGCCTTTGCTGAGGGTGTCGCCTTGCACTTTCAGCGCTCACCGGATACAGGACCGGGGCTAACGGAAGCCGGTAGGGAGTTGGTTCGCGCCTGCAACAACCTCCGCCTCATGATCGATGTATCTCACCTAAATGAGCGAGGCTTCTGGGATGTGGCAGCTCTCACAGATGCCCCACTCATTGCGAGCCACTCCAACGCTTACGCCCTCTGCCCCTCCACTCGAAACCTCACGGACCAGCAGCTCGACGCCATAGCCGCCTCCGACGGAATGGTCGGCCTCAACTTCGCGGTCCACTTCCTCCGTGAGGACGGGGCCCGGGATGCAAGCACTCCTCTGGAAGTGATGGTTCGGCAGATCGACTACCTGGTAGAGCGAGTCGGGATCGACAGGGTCGGCTTCGGCTCCGACTTCGATGGGGTTCTGGTGTCGCAGGAGATAGGTGATGTGTCGCGCCTGCCGAGGCTGATGTCGGCGCTCAGGGACAGAGGCTACGACGACCAGGCGCTCCGAAAGCTCGCTCACGAGAATTGGGTCCGTGTCCTGCGCAAGACCTGGGGTGAGTAGAAGGTGAGTCAAGTGATTGCGCGAGGTGAGTTGGCCGCCAGACGTTTACGCGGTTTTCAGGCTCTGATACCCTTTTGTCTGGTGGAACAAAGGGAAGGAGGTCAGGACGTGCAATCAGGAGACAGGACCACGATCTTGCTCGAGGAGGCACAGGGGGTGATCCAGGCCGCCATGGAGAAGGCCCGCGAGATCGGCCAACCCATGAACGTCGCGGTCGTAGACAACGGGAGGGACCTGAAGGCTTTCGCGCGCATGGAAGACGCCTGGCTCGGCAGCATAGACATCGCGATAAACAAGGCCTTCACCTCGGCCTCATTCCTGATGCCGACCCAGGACCTGGCCGAGATGACGCAACCGGGCCAACCGCTCTACGGCCTGGAGACGACCAACAACGGCCGGGTCGTCAACTTCGCTGGCGGCATCCCGCTGATGCGCGGCGAGGAAGTAGCAGGGGCTATAGGCGTTAGCGGCGGTACAGTAGATCAGGACCAGGAGGTCGCCGAGGCGGGGGTGGCGGCCTTCTAAATTTTTCCAAGGCGGAGGGGTATCCTCCTCGCACCACTTGGCGAGCTCCTTGCCACCGTAGGCGCCGTCAGCCCAGATCTGGAACACCGGCAAGCTGCTTGGGATCGGACGGTCCCGCCTCTTGGAGACGCCTCGTGTTCGGCCCAACCGCGGCCGTTCGGCCTGGACGCTTTGGGCGAGGGCGGGTGGCTGAACGCCATGAGGCCGGAGGGGTACGCGGGCCGCGGCGAGCTTCAGGGCCCTACAGGTAGAAGGCGCGGAGGGCGACGTAGAGGGCGTAGGCAAAGAGGAGCACCGCGCCCTCTACCCGCCCGACCCGGCCCCGGGCGAAGAAGAGGGTCGCCAGCCACGTGAGGGCGATCAGGAAGGGCCAGTCGAAGGCGATCACCTGCGGGTTTACCCTCACGGGCACGAGCAGCGAGATCAGGCCCAGGTTGAACCACAGAAAGTACAGGAGGGTGCCGACCAGGTTGCCTGCCGAGACCTCTGGCCGGCCCTCCCTGGCCGGGAGTGCCTGGCGGATCACCTCCTCGACCTCTATTGCCGCCGGGGTGAGGACCATGCCGACCAGGAGCGCCGAGAGACCGAGGGCGGAGACGATGCCCTCGGCCCCCACGGTGACCAGCTCGCCGCCGACCGCGATCACGGCGAGGCCGATCAGGGTCAGGCCGACGGCCTTCGGGTACGAGCGGCGCTTCTCCTCGGCCTCCCGCACCTCTTCGGACTCCAGAAAGCGGTGGTGTCGGGAGGCCACGACCAGGTAGGCGACGGCCAGGGCGAAGGCCGCGAGCAGCGCCGCCCCCGCCAGGCGGCTTGTCGTGCCCCCGAGGAGCCCCACCCCGACCGTCAACGGGCAGGCCGCCATCAGCACGAGAAAGCCGCGGGGCAGCCTCACCCGCAGCGGGTAGAGCACCGCCCCGAGACCCAGCGCGACGCACACCAGGAAGATGGCCCCGCCAAAAACCGTCCCCAGGGCCACCTCCTCGGCGCCGCGCCGGGCCGCCGCGAGGCCCACCGCCACGTTCTCGGGTTCGAAGCCCGAGAGGATAGCCGCGACGGCGAAGGCCGAGACCCTGAGCAGCCACGCGAGCCCGACCAGCCCCTCCAGGAGGCGCTCCGTCGCCCAGATAACCAGCGCCACGCCGGCGCTGAAGAGGGCAAGCGAAAAGGCCACGCTCAAGGTGCCGCCACCCTACCCGCCACGCCGCCGTCCCCACCACCTTATGGCCAGGACGGCCAGGTCCCGGGCACCGAAGGAGGAGATCACATAACCGACCCACCCGCTCACGGGCTGGACGGCGCGGGGCCCGCCGAGCCGTGATCCGCGGCCTCGTACACCGAGGCGGCGAACGCCTCCAGATCCTCCCGGCACGCAAGGACCGCAGCCCTCACCTCCGGGGCCGACGGCGCGCCGAAACGGTCCCTGAGCTCCACCTTGCGCAACCAGGCCCCAAGCTTGTCGAGGTCCTCCTCGTTCTCCTCGAGCTCGGCGAAGGTGAACTTCCCCGCCGCGCGCTCCTTCTCGAGCTCGGCGTGGAAGTCGCGGCACTTGCTCAGGATCTCCGCGTACTCGGCGTCACGCGCCTCACCAAACGCCCCCACCAGCGCCGCCTCGTCGCCCACCGCCTCACCTCGCAAAAGGTGGGCTGTCCCACCAAACTCCCGTACCTCCTGGGTCGCGCCCCGCATCGCCCGCTCGCCCGCCGCGTCCTCAGGCAGCGCCGCCACCCCGTTCTGCAGGTACACCGCCCCGGCACCCTTGAGCTTCCTCCACACGCTCGCCCGAAGGCGGGTGGGCTCGGCCGGCAGCTTGTAGATCAGGACGAACCAGCCACGCCGCTGTTCACCCTTGTTCGTCACGAGAACAGTATAACAGTGGTTAGAAAGTAGTTGTAATGCCTCTCGGAAAATTGAGGACTGATGTGGGGGCATGGAGACATGGTGGTAGTAATCAGCATCGGCCAAGCGGTGCGAGTGGTCGTGAGGAGCCGGCACTTCTCGCGGCCAGGATGGGCCGGGTTCTGCCGCCCGGCCCCCGCTATAGGTCGCAGGGTTGGCTCTCCCGAACCCCCGAGCGACGACCAGGCGCACTACGCAGGAGGGCGCGGGTAGACCTCGGCAGAGACCCGTAGCCCAGCGCCGGCATCGTCGTCAGCCAGAGCGTGAAGACCACCGGCATCGGCGGGGAAGAGCGCGGCTACGACCCGGGCAAGAAGGTGAAGGGAAGAAAGCGCCACCTGAACTTGTGGACACCGAGGGGCTGGTGCTCAAAGCGAAGGTCCACGCGGCCAACGTCTTCGACCGCGAGGGCATAAAGCCGCTCATGGAACTCGTCGAGGAGAGGTTCCCGTGCCTTTCGCATCTGTGGCTCGATGCCGGCTTCAACGGCAAGGGTAAGGGCAAGGCCTGGGTTGAGAAAGTGTTGGGCCTGAGCGTGGAGGTCGTGCGGCCCCCGAGTCGGTGGGTATGGGTTCCTGAAGGCCGAGAGCCGCTGCCTTGGCCGGGCTTTGCGGTCTCGCCGAAGAGATTGGTGGTGGAGAGGACGTTCTCGTGGATCGACCAGAACCGTAGGCTAAGCAAGGACTATGAGAAGCTGCCGGCCACGAGCGAGGCGTTCGTGTACGTTGCGATGAGCCGCCTAATGGTGAAGAGATTAGTTCGCTCATGAGGCTTTTTAGACGGTTTCTAGAGCTCGACTTTGTCCATTTGGTGAGGGGAAGGAGGGGTAAGGTTGAGCGAGGCGGTGTTAAGTGATGCTGTAGGGCCCCTTCTGCGAACTCCCCTCAAGACGCTACTCGCCTTGAACCTCGGGTTAGCGCTTATGGTTACGACCGTGTACTTGCGGTGGGCTGGCTACGTGACCATGCTCCCTACCTCTGTGGCCTGCACCGACCCCGCTGCCACAGCACAGACACTACTCGAACCCGCCCGATGGTTCCTGGCCCATGCTCCAAACCTCACGCTCCTGGTGCCTCTGCCCAACGACGATAACCTAGCCAT
>DASQWQ010000304.1:0-2658 GCA_035640175.1 Rubrobacter sp.
TCGTCTGAGACCCACACCGCGCCCCCTGAAATTCTTCGTGAACCGCGGCGGGAGCTCGAAGAAACTCCCGCCGCACCCTTGACATCACATTACTCGCGATATACAGTCCGTAGCGGTCTTGTAAAGTCAACAATAGTTATAGACAAAATAGGTTTAGGGAGGTTATGGTAGATGAAGAACTTTCTGCTCTTGGGTCTGGCTGGCTTAGTTGCCCAGTTGGTGGATGGATCTCTGGGGATGGCATACGGGGTATCGTCTACGACGGTATTGCTGGCGGCAGGCGTAGCGCCTGCTCTAGCTTCGGCGAGCGTGCACATCGCGGAGATAGGGACCACGGCGGTCTCCGGGATCTCTCACTCCAGCTTCGGGAATGTGGACTGGTCCAAGATCGTCTGGCTTGCGGTCCCCGGTGGGATCGGGGCACTATCGGGAGCGTTGGTGCTGGTCTGGGTGTCCTCGCTGGAGGCGACGGCGGCCTACGTCGAGCCGGCGGTCGCCGTCTTCCTCTTCGTACTCGGGATCTACGTCCTCAGCCGGTTCGCGTTCAGGAGGAGTGAGCGTCCCATCGAGATCAGGCCCGTCCCTCGGGCATTTTTGAGCCCGCTCGGGTTGGTGGCCGGGTTCCTCGACGCCTTCGGCGGCGGTGGCTGGGGTCCCATCGCGACGCCGACGCTGCTCTCTTCAGGACGCATGGAGCCGCGCAAGATCATCGGCACCGTCGACACCAGCGAGTTCGTGATCGCCGTTTGCGCGAGCATCGGCTTCCTGTTCGGCCTCAGACTGGCGCAGGTGCCGTGGACGATCGTTGCGGCTCTGTTCGTCGGCGGGCTTATCGCTGCCCCCATTGCGGCCTACATCGTCCGCATACTGCCGACGCGTATAATGGGTACCGCGGTCGGCGGGTTCATCCTTGTCGTAAACGCGAACACGTTCTTCGGTGCCGTCGGGCTCTCGTCCAGCCTCTCCACCGTGGCCTTCATCCTCATCATAGCGGTCTGGATCGCGGCGCTCGCCTTCGCGATAGGCGCCAGGCGCCAGGATCAGGAAGAGGTGCCGGAGGGACAGGCCGTCTAGAACCCTAAAGGTTCTCACAAGACAACAGGCGGGGCCGAATCACCATCCGGCCCCGCCACTTTTCGGTCAGCATTTCAGCAGGCCGCAGGCCGAAGCATGCTGACTAGCTGACAAGCTGAAATGCTCGCCGTGGGCAAGGCTCAAGCCTTGCCCACGGCGCTGTATACTGGTTTCCCGGTGGCGCATCGGGGGAAGATTCTGCCTGGGACAGGCGGCTTTTTCGAGGCGAAGGAGGGACATGAATGAGGTTTCCATAACGTCGGGGTCGTCGTCGGTCAACGTGGACCTCACGGGGTGTAGTGCCCTCGTAACGGGGGCGGCGAGCGGGATCGGGCGCGCATGCGCCGAGAGGCTCTCGCGGGCCGGCGCAGTGGTCACCGTGCTTGACCTCGACGGCGATGCTGCCAGAGAGGTCGCCGAAGGCATAGGTGGTGAGGCGCTTCAGGCCGACCTCTCAGATTACGAGGTGCTGGATAGCCTCGAGGTTGAGGCTGACGTAGTGGTCAACAACGCGGGCCTGCAGCACGTTGCGGCCGTCGAGGAGTTCCCGCCCGAGCGCTTCTCGATGATACTCAGGATCATGCTGGAGGCGCCTTTCAGGATCGTGCAGAAGGCGTTGCCGGGGATGTACGACAGGGGCTGGGGGCGCGTTATCAACATCTCCTCCATCCACGGCATGGTCGCCTCGCCTTACAAGTCCGCCTACATCTCCGCCAAGCACGGCCTGGAGGGCTTCTCCAAGACCGTCGCCCTGGAGGGAGGGGCCAGAGGCGTGACGTCCAACTGCATCTGCCCCGCCTACGTCAGGACACCGCTGGTGGAGAACCAGATCTCCGACCAGGCCAGCATGCATGCGATCTCGGAGGAGGAGGTCGTAGAGAAGATCATGCTCACCGAGCCAGCGATAAAGCGCCTGATCGAACCGGAGGAGGTGGCCGAGTTCGCCGCCTTCCTGTGCGCGCCCGAGGCATCGTTCATAAATGGCGCGTCTCTCGTCATGGATGGCGGGGCGACTGCCCATTAGAGAGTCAGTTGTAGAGGGAAAGGGATACTCGTGACCGAAACCGCGGAAGGGACCCCGCTCTGGAAGCCTTCGGAAAAACTCAAGGAGAACGCCAGGATCTTCGACTACATGAAGTGGCTGAGAGACGAGAAGGACCTCTCTTTCGAAGACTATAACGATCTCTGGGAGTGGTCCGTCACCGATCTCGAAGGATTCTGGGCCTCAGTGTGGGAGTACTGCGGCGTCGATGCCTCGAAATTCTACGAGAGGGTGCTTGCGAAGCGCGGGATGCCAGGGGCCGAGTGGTTCTCGGGCGCGGAGCTGAACTACGCCGAGCACGTCTTGAAGCACGCCAAGGGCCGCCTAGACGAGCCCGCGATCCTGCACCAGTCCGAGGTGAGGTCCCTCGGTGAGGTGAGCTGGGGCGAACTGCGGGAGAAGACAGTCGCGCTCGCCGCCGGCCTCAAGGAGATGGGCGTGCAGCGCGGCGACAGGGTCGCCGCCTATCTGCCGAACGTCCCTGAAGCCGTGATCGCCCTACTCGCCTGCGCCTCCATAGGCGCGGTCTGGTCGAGCTGCTC
>DASQWQ010000305.1:0-4019 GCA_035640175.1 Rubrobacter sp.
CGGAAAAGCGTTGGCCGGTCGCAGCTCGATATAGCCAGGGACGAGGGGGAATCCTTTGAACGGGATCAAGACCGCCGCATAGATGGCCGCGCTCAAAGCCACCAGCACCACCATCTGCGTGTGGCGCCACATGGTAAGGACTTCTTTCATTTTCGCACCTCCTTGGACTCGCCTACGCTATCTACTGAACCCTTCCAGCCCCCCGTACCCAGCCACACGCAGCGCGATGCACGCTGCCAGGAGCACCACGAAGCCCACTATAATCAGCGCGTCCCTCCCGCTCATGGCTGTGTGGAGGAAGAACGTGCGCCTGGAACGGGCCCCGAACCCCTTGGACTCCAGCGCCATAGAAAAGACGTTCGTGGACCGGACGGTCGTGATGAAGACAGGCACCAGGAGCGGCAGGTGATTCCGGATCCGCCGGATGATGTGCCCGGATTCGAGGTCCAGTCCCCGTGAGCGTTGGGCCTGGCCGATGGTCAGGCCTGTGGCGATCACCGTCGGAACCAGCCTGAGGGCCGTCGAGACCGCGAAGGCGAAACGGTAAGGTATCCCCAGCCGGACCAACCCTATGCCCACCTCCTCGTTGCGGGTGGTGGAAAGGAAGATAATGCCCGCGATCACCGTGATGACTATGCGCAGCGCGATGCTGAACCCGTAGAGCAGGGCCTCCCGCTCCACGAAGAGGAACAACGGCGTCCGCCCGCTACCGACGATGGACCATAGGATGGTGGTCACTATGAGGATCGTGAGCAGAATGAACCAGATGCGCCTGAGGTTGGCCAGAGACTGCGCCAGGTACCCGAAGAACAGCACCAGCGCGAGCACGGCCAGCTCATAGAGTGGGTTCAGGAAAACGAACGGCAACGCGAACATCCCCACGAGCAGGAACATCTTGGTCCGTGGGTCCAGACGGTGGACCCACGTGTCCCGGTCGAGGTACAGGGACGGGTCCATTTATGCCTCCTCGGTCACCTTCAACATCTCCTCCACGGATAACACCGGGTATCCTAACGCGTTTCCGAACGACACGATGTGCGGGGGCCGAAGCGCGGCATCCCGCAGTTCGTCCTCCTCCGCGAAGACGTTCCTGACGGTGTCCCGCAGGGCGACCCTCCCATCCCTGATTACCACAGCTCTGTGGGCATACTCGGCGACGACCCACATGGTGTGGGTGACGGCGATGATCGTGGAGCACGCCTCGTTCAGGCTCCTGACCAGGTCCATCATGCTACGCTGCTCAGCATAATCCAGGCCCGTGGTCGGCTCGTCTAGGATCAGGACCTCGGGGCGCACGGCCAGGACAGAGGCCACCGCCACCCGCTGGCGCTCACCCTTGGTGAGTCCGAACGGGTCTTCATCCCTGCGCCCCTCCATTCCTACGGCGGCGAGGGCTTCCCTGACCCTCTCCTCTATCTCTCCCTCATCCATGTCCCTGATCTTCGGCCCGAACGCCACCTCGTCGAAAACGGTGTCCGAGAAGATCTGGTGGTCGGGATTCTGAAAGACGTATCCGACGGTCTGGCCGAGCCGGCGCAACCCCTGCTTTACGGTCTCTTCCCCGCCCACCAGGGCCGTGCCCTCGGTGGGCTTCAGCAACCCGTTGAAGTGCTTGACGAGCGTGGTCTTACCCGATCCGTTCTGGCCAAGAATAGCCAGGAACTCGCCCCGCCTGACGGTAAGATCCACCCCTTCGAGCGCGACCACCCCGTTCGGGTAGCGGTATGTGAGCCCCTCGACCTCGATTACGGGCTCTCCGTAACCCTCCTCCCGCTTCGCGTCCGCCTCAATCAACTCCTGGTGGCGCTCCGGACTCACCCGCCACCCCCGCCGCTTGAACTCCGCGACCCCCTCCTCCGGTGTCAGGGGCAACTGTCCCTGCCACAATCCCTTCTCGTGGAAGAAGCGGGTTACCTGCAGCGGCATGACGCTGGATTCCTGTAAGAGGTCTACGTCCCTGAGAACCTCCCTGGCCGGCCTGTCTGCGACTATCTTGCCCTCCCGAAGAACGATTATGCGGTCGGCGTCGAGGGTCTCCTCGGTCTCGTGCTCGACCACGATGAGGGTGACGTCGTCGCGGTCTTTGAGGTCTTCGGCGATCTCGAAGATGCCCAGTTTACCGATGGGATCGAGATCCGTGGTCGGCTCATCCAGGCAAAGTATGCGCGGCTCTATGGCGAGCACCGAGGCTATGGCGAGGCGCTGCTTCTGGCCACCGGAGAGGGTGGCCGGCGTACGGTCTTCGAACCCTTCGAGGCGCACCTGCCTGAGCACGCTCTCGACGCGCCTGACCATCTCGTCGCGCTCGACGGCGAAGTTCTCGGGCCCAAAGGCGACCTCCAGGGCCACGTTGGTAGAGAAGAGCTGGGCCTCGAAGTCCTGGAAGACGAGGCCTACCTCCTGGGCGAACTCGCCGACCCTCCCCTCGCGGGTGGAGCGTCCCCCGACGCGCACCTCCCCCTCCATCCTGCCCCTGAAGAAGTGGGGGATCAGACCGTTCAAGGAGACACATAAAGTGCTCTTCCCCGCCCCCGATGGTCCCATCACGACCACGAACTCCCCCTCAGCCACCTCCAGGTCAACCCCATCGAGCGCGCGCTTCTGCTGCCCCCTGTAACGGTAGCCCAGCCCCTCGATGCTAACTTCGGATTTCATCTATTCTGTGCACCTCCCTACCCGCGAAGAATATTCCAACTAGGGCACCCAGCGCTACCCCTGCAACGTTCGCATGCCACATAAGGTGGATGTGATGAGTGTTGTGGCGCTATAGACTGCTTGCGTGGAACGCAAGATGGATCGTAGAGCTTTTTCTGTGGTTCGGTTAGATGAACAGGATAACGCCGAGAAGAGGTATTGGCACGGCAAGAGCCCGCACGAGAGACTTCAAGCCGTCGAAGAAACCCGACAGATGATCTATGGCTACGCTCCCGCTTCCACCCGACTTCAGCGAGTTCTTGAGGTTGCTCAACGATCTTCAGCTAAAGGCCTTCGACCCTAATGCCGGTATGATCTCCTCTCCGTAAGCGGCTAGCGTCTCCTCCATGGCGTCGTGCATGAGGTAGACGTTGAACTGGTCCGCGCCGAGATCTCTTAGTTCATTCAGTTTCTCTACGTGGTCTTCGACGGTGCCGAGGATGCAGAAGCGGTCGACGATGTCGTCGGGTACGAAGTCTGTAGAGGGGTTGCCTGCCTGGCCGTGATGGCTGTAGTCGTAACCTTCGCGCGCCTTTATGTAGTCGGTTAGGGCATGCGGCACCTCGCTGTCTTCGCCGTAGCGGGCGACGAGGTCGGCTACGTGGTTACCGACCATGCCACCGAACCAGCGACACTGGTCGCGCTGGTGGGCCAGGTCTTCGCCGACGTAGGCAGGGGCTGCGACGCAGACCTTTACCTCCTTCGGGTCGCGGCCGGCGTCTTTCGCCGCGTCGTGGACGTGTTTCATAGTCCAGTCCAGAATCACGGGGTCTGCGAGCTGCAGGATGAAACCGTCTGCCTTGCGCCCGATGAGGCTCAGAGCCCTTGGCCCGTAGCCCGCCATCCACACGTCGAGCTTCCCTTCGGTGACCCAGGGGATACGGAGCTTGACGCCGGAGTAGTCGACCTCGCGTCCCTCGGCCAGTTCCTTTATGACGTTCATGGCCTCTTCGAGCTGCCGGAGCGTCGTCGGCTTGCGGCCAAGGACCCGCACCACCGAGTCGCCGCGTCCGATACCGCAGATCGTGCGGTTGCCGAACGTATCGTTAAGGGTGGCGAAGGTGGAGGCCGTCACCGAAGGGTCGCGGCTGACGGGATTGGTAACCAACGGGCCGACCATGATACTCTCTGTTGCGGAGAGCATCTGCGAGTGTATGACGTAGGGCTCCTGCCAGAGGATGTGTGAGTCGAAGGTCCAGGCATACCCGAAGCCGAGGTCCTCGGCCCTCCTGGTCAGCTCGATGACCCGGCTTGCCGGTGGATTCGTCTGAAGCGTGACGCCGAAATCCATGCCTTCCTCCCTAGTCTTTGCCCGAGACCGCGGC
>DASQWQ010000306.1:0-5432 GCA_035640175.1 Rubrobacter sp.
AATCGTAGAAGCTGCTGGCGCACGACGTATGCCATTGGCTGTGCTCCGCCTCGACGACCACAACATTGCGAAACTCTACGACGACCCGTTGATACTAATACGCCCCGATCAGCATGTTGCTTGGCGGGGCGCGACGGCTCCTGACGATCCATCCGCGCTGGTCGACATCCTCCGCGGAGCGGGTGATGCAACACTGGATGAGTCCGGTGAGGTTGCGCTGAGCAGGTGACGGCAGTCTTAGGCACAGCGGGCGTTCTATAAAGGAGAAACCGATGGCCAAAACCAAGCACGGGGTGAGGGTAGACTGGGAGGCCCTACGAAAGTTCTGTGAGGAGGTTCTTGACGCCGCCGGCGTTCCTGAAAAAGACGCCCAGATCGTCGCAGCCTCGCTAGTGGACGCTGACCTTGCGGGCATGAAGTCGCACGGCGTGACCAGGCTCAACGACTACCTGCTCAGGATGGAGCAGGGCCTGATGACCCCCACTACAAAGTTAGACGTCGTGCGCGAGACCCCTTCAACGGCGCTCCTCGACGCCAACGATGGCTGGGGACAGGTGGCCTCCGATAGGGCGGTCGAGCTGGTGGTTGAGAAGGCGAGAGAGGTCGGCAGCGCCTGGGTGGGCGTCCGCAACTCGAACCACAACGGGACCGCGGCATACTGGACCATGAAGATCGCCCGTGAGGGTATGGTGGGCATCTGCTCGATGAACACCTCTCCCGTCATGGCCGCCCACGGCTCCAAGCAGCCCACGCTTGGGACCAATCCCCTGTCCATCGCCGTGCCGTCGAGCTCCGGGCGCCCGGTCGTTCTGGACATGGCGACGAGCAACCAGGCGCGGGGCAAGATAATCTTGGCCGCCAAGAACAACGACCCCATACCCGAGGGCTGGGCGATCACTAGCGAAGGGCTGCCCACCACCGACGCGAAAGAAGCCCTCAAGGGGAGCGTGTTGCCGCTGGGCGGACCGAAGGGCTCGGGCCTCGCCATCATGCTGGACATACTGACGGGCGTCCTCACCGGGGCGGAGTTTGGAGCGAAGATGCCCCGCATGTACGACGACCCACAGCCCCAGCGCGTCGGGCACATGTTCTCTGCGATCTCCGTAGAGGCCTTCATGCCCATGACCGAGTTCCTCTCCCGCATAGACGAGAAGGAGCGGGAGACGAGGCAGGGACCGCCCGCACCCGGTTTCGAGAGGGTCTCGATGCCCGGGGACGGGACGCACGAGAGGATGGCCATGCACCGCGAGGACGGCATCCCGCTCACGGCTGAGGTCTACGATGACCTCCTCGCCGCTGCCAGGCGTTACGGTGTCTCCCCCGAGACCTTGGAGTCGGGAAGCAACTCCCGCGAAGGGACGCAACGATGAGGCCGTGGGTACGGGCCGCTGAATGGAGCGAGGTGCCGGGCCCCAGAGATGACCGCGCTTCGTGTGTCTATTTATATAAAGATTGTGTAAATAGACCAAAAAACGGTATTGGACGTATCAAATCTGAGTAGCCATAATGGCATGTAGGGGCAGGCGGGAAAGGAGAAAAGAGCGTGGATTCGACGAAGGTGAGTAGTGAGAGGCTGCAGAAGGTCTTGCCGGATGCGCTCGCAGCCTTACACCAGGTAATCGAGAAGCACCGGGTGACGGAGGAGGAGTGGTCCGCGGTGCTCGCTTTCCTTACCGAGGTCGGAAGACAGGACGAATTTATCTTGCTCTCCGACGTCACCAAGACCTCAGTACTGGTAGACGCAATCTCCCACGAAGGCAAAACCGACGTCACACCCAGCGACGTGGAAGGACCTCTCTATCGAGAGGACCCACCCTGGCGGGAGAAGCCGGTAAAGATCTACGAAGAGTACGAAGGCGTCGAGAACGGAGATGTACTCTTCGTCCACGGCAGGGTCACCTCCGCGGACGGCACCCCCATAAGCGACGCGATCCTCGACATCTGGCAGACGGGCCCGGATGGCGGCTACGACCTTTGGGACGAGAGGCAGCCGGACTACAACTTTCGGGGAAGGTTCGGCGTCGACGAGGACGGCAGCTACGAGTTTCAGACGATGGTGCCCAAGCCATACACGGTCCCGACGGATGGGCCGGTGGGCAGGCTGCTTGAGGCCACCGGCCAGCACCCGTGGCGTCCGGCACACATACATTTCAAGGTGGAGGCGGAAGGACACGAGCCGCTCATCACCCAGGTCTTCTTCCCGGACGATCCATACCTGGATCATGACACCATAGGGGCGGTCAAACCAGCCTTAGTAAGGCCACTGAGCAGGCACGAGAACGGAGAGAAACTGACGCAGCGCGGTCTCGACACTCCGTTCTACACTTGCGAGTTCGACATAACGCTTGAGCCGGCGATGTCCGCTGCGCCAGCCTGACACAATGCGAAAGTCGGCCGTTCGACCCAGCGGACGCGTGCGCGGTGGGCGACATCGCACAGGTCGAAAGATCCGCTTGATGCGCGTACAGGCCAAGCACGACGGGACTGTCTTGGTAGCCACACGACAGAAAGGTTAGGAAAAAGATGCCTGCACGAACCCTGCTCCGCGGTGGCCACATCATCTCGATGGACCCGGACATAGGAGACATACCAGGTGGGGATGTGCTCATCGAGGACGAGGTTATCGCGGAAGTCGCCCCGTCCATCAACACGTCCGACTGCGAGATCCTCGATGCCTCGGGCGCGATCATCATCCCCGGCTTTATCGACTCGCACCGTCACACCTGGGAGACCGTAGTACGCGGCATCGCGCCGGACGTGACGCTCGATGGGTACTTCGCGTTGATCCTGGACCGCCTGGCGCCGGCCTACCGCCCGCAGGACGTCTACGCCGGCAACCTCCTCGGCGCGCTCGAGGCGATCGACGCTGGCGTGACGACACTCCTTGACTGGTCGCACATCAACAACACGCCCGACCACACCGACGAGGCGATCCGTGCTCTCGCCGAGGTCAAGCTGCGCTCGGTGTACTGCTACGGCAATCCCAACACCTCTCTTGCCGACTGGTGGTTCAACAGCGTTCTGGAGTCGCCCGAGGATATTCGGCGGGTGAGGGACAGGTACTTCTCGGCCGACGACGGGCTGATGACCCTCGCTATGGGTACTAGAGGTCCTGGGTTCTGCGTTCCTGAGGTGGTCAGACACGACTGGGAGCTTGCCAGGGACATCGGCGTGCCCATCAGCGTGCATGTCGGGATGGGCAACGTCGCCGGCCGCTTCAGGATGGTCGAGCAGCTGCATGATCTCGATTTGCTTGGTCCGGACACCACCTACATCCACTGCAACCACCTGACCGACCGGGAGTTCCAGCTCATCGCGGACACCGGAGGCACCACCTCGATCGCGCCGATGGTCGAGATGACGATGGGTCATGGCATGCCGCCCACCGGGGAGTTGCTGGAGCACGGCTTGCGTCCCAGTCTCAGCTGCGACGTCGTGACCACTGTGCCGGGCGACCCGTTCACGCAGATGAGATTCTTATTCGCGGCCGAGCGCGTGAGGGTCCACGAGCGGGTCTTCGATGAGGAGCTGGAAGAGGTCCCGCCACTACTTTCTTCGCGGGACGTTTTGGAGTTCGCCACCATCGACGGTGCTCGCGTTTGCGGGCTCGCCGACAAGACTGGATCGCTCACGCCCGGCAAGAGGGCGGACATCGTAATGCTCGACATCGAGCGCGTCAACGCGGCACCCGTCATCGACGCGGTGGGTACAGTCGTCTGCAGCATGGACACGTCGAACGTGACCTCCGTGTGGGTCAATGGCCGCGCCCTCAAGCGCGACGGTCAACTCGTCGGCTTCGACCTAGAGCGAGCGCGTCGGTTGGCCGAGGATTCGCGAGATTTCTTGGTGACCCACGCGGAACGCCCCGCCCATTGGGTCACTCCGCGGACCACGAGTGGGACAGCGTAGGGCGTAGCCGATAAGCCGAACCTGCCTTGCCCGCGCAGGCGTTCGCTTGAACGCGATCCTTCCCGTTGAGGTGCCGCGCTCCTCGAGGGGCGCGGCGCTCACGAGCTCTTTATGTAAGGATCGTTCGAGATAATGTGGTAGGTAGCCAGAGTTCTCGGAAGACTCGTGGAGGTGTATCGCGAAATGCAGGCCATCTTGATCGAACGCTTCGGGGATCCTTCGGAACTCCGACCGACCGAGGTTCCGAGGCCAGATCCGGCGGAAGGGGAGATCCTTATAGAAGTCCACGCCGCCGCCGTAAACCGCAGCGATGTGCTGAACGCACGAGGCTCCTTCGCCTTCACCACCCTGCCGCGTATACCTGGGCGCGACTTCGCCGGGGTTGTCGTCGAAGGGCCGCAGGAACTCGTTGGTAAGGAGGTTTGGGGCACGGGCGGCGGGGAGCTTGGATTCTTCCGCGACGGGTCACATGCCCGATACCTCGCCGTCCCAAGGAACGCCGTCGTACCGAAGTCCGACACGCTCTCACTGGAGGAGGCGGGTGCCTCGGGCCTCGCCTACGTTACTGCCGGGTCCGCGCTGGTCGAGCTGGGTGATGTCTCGGAGGGGGAGACTATCCTCGTTACCGGCGCGGCTGGGGGTGTGGGGAGCGCAGCGGTGATGATCGCTCGCTGGAAGGGGGCTCGCGTCATCGGGGCCATCAAGGATGAGTCGGAGCGTCCGATGGCACAGCGGGCGGGCGTCGATGTCATCGTCGATACCTCCAGGAAAGCAGTCACGGACGCTGTCAAGGCGGCCACAGGTGGGGGAGGGGCGGATCTCGTTCTCGACGCCGTCGGTGGACCCCTGTTCGAACCTGCCCTGAACTGCCTTGGCGAGAAGGGGCGCATGGTCGTCATCACGACGACCCCCGACAAGCAGCACGTCTCCTTCAACCTGCTCGACTTTTACCGCAAGGGGCTACGCCTCTTCGGTCTGATGACGTCTTTTCTGGACGCCGAAGGGAGCGCCGCCGTCCTGAAGGACCTAGTCCCGGGCTTCGATGAAGGGGCCCTACGTGCGCCGGCCATTGCCGAAAGTTACCCACTAGAGCAGGCAGGGATAGCCTACGCGCGGGTCGCGAGTAGCGAGGTAGCCGGTAGGGTGTTGCTCGTCATGGGCTGAGCGATCAGTGTCGGGGCCCTTCTAGCGCACCTTCTTAGGCTATCGACTCGAGGAAGAAAGGAGAAGCGTGGAGATTAGAAACGGCCGGGATGTCGCCGGGCAAGTGATGACTAAGCCCGACCAGGAAGGCTTGATCGTCAGGAACGTCGTCAACAAAGACGCCACCGGGGCCTGTCGAATCATATTGCTCTCCTCCGAGCTCCCACCTGGCAAAGTGCACCTGCTGCACCGGCATCCCAACGCAGAGCAGATCATGTACGTGCTGGAGGGCTCATGCCTCGCCCTTTCCGAAGGAGAGCCAGTGCGCTTGAGCGAGGGCGATGCCGTGTTCATCGCCCAGTGCGAGTGGCACGGCGTCC
>DASQWQ010000307.1:0-11831 GCA_035640175.1 Rubrobacter sp.
ATGATGGAGAGCCTTGCGTTGCCGAAGCGGTCTACGGAGATGATGCGGGTAACGAGACCCGCTTCCTCATCTACGAGTACGCTCGCCGGTCTGAGACGCATCAGTGAAGAAGGGTCTACGGGCTCCCCCAGGTCCGAGAGCTCAACCCCGGCCGCTAGATGGGCCGCTACCGGGGCGAAGACGTCGCGGCCGTGAAACGTGTTGGAGACGGGATGCAGGTGAAAGCGCTCTTCGGTGAGCGCACAAGCACCCGAGATGCCACCTAGGGACCCTGCCGCCGGAACGAGCAGCCCGTTGTCCGGACCGACCAGCAGGGCCCCGCTTTCCGTCCGTAGAGCCAGCTCCCGTCGCTTTGTGCCAACCCCCGGATCTACCACCGCCAGGTATACCGTGTCGGCGGGCATGTAGCGGGTGGCGTGCTGCAGGATCTCAGCCCCCGTCTCTACCTCGAAACCAGGTACCTCGTGCGTTAGATCAACGATGGACACGCCAGGCGCGATCCTCAGCATCACACCCTTGCACGTACCGGTGAAGTCGTCGGCTAGACCGAAGTCGGACAGAAAGCAAACCGGCCTCATACCGATAGTATAAAGCGCATCGCCGTAGCCCGCGGCAACGACCCTCGATGCTGCCGATGCCCACGGCCATAACGCGCCCGGAGACTACGCCAGGCTCTCCGCCGATACCAACGGATACATCTCAACTTCAAACTCACCTGACTCTCTACTGACAGTTGATAGACATGTTATGACAGATTATGATTTTGGTTGAGACTCAACATATTGTGTTGGTCTGTGGCGGGTTGTGGACATGTCGTACCTGACGCACACAGTATACATTTTCCGGCTCAGGTAAAGGGATTGCAGGAGGTTGCGGGACGTGTAGGGGGATGCTAGTTTCTGTTCTGGTGATTCCCGCCTACCCGGGGCTCGGTTTAAAGCTTGGGTCTAGGCGTGGGATCGCGACGGACTTCATCAGCGGGGAGGGGTGATCAAGTCCGGCTAGAGGCTCCTGATGGGGGGAGCCGAACATAGCGTCCCGGCAGTGCTGCCGGGACGCCTTTTTTCGTTCAGGGGCTCCATGACATGTGGTTACGGTCGGGCTCTGACAGCGATTTGCAGAGGTATTGACCTCCTTAGAATCGCACATTCTGCTACAAGCGATCAGCTAAGAGCGAAAACAAAAAGCTGATAAGCTGTAATGCGGGGGCAAGCGTTGTTACTCGAATATCCTTGCGGCGGTGCTTGTGTATGCGGTCAGCCAGTTGAGGTCTTCTTCGGTGAAGGGTTCGGTTGATTTTCTGGTCGCGTAGACTACTCCCAGGGCGTGATCGTCGTGGATGATCGGAACTGCCAGGGAGTTGGTCCAGCGGGCATTCGTGCGGGCCTGGGGCAGGCGTCGGGGGCCGGTCACGGTCAGGGTGGGGTGGGTGCTCTTGACGACCAGGTCTAGCACGCTCCGGTCCGAGGCAGTGAGATCCCGGGGCGAATGTTCTCCGAGAGGCGTGAGATCCGGGACCCTGATCAAGACAACTCTATCGGCTTTGAGCTCCCGCCTTATTACCTCGGCTATCTGCTTGGGTGGAGCATTGGGGTCGAGGTTTTTTGGCATCGAGGGACGGAACACCAGCTGCGAGGAGAGGATGAAGTTCACGCTCGTCCCTGCCACTATGCCGAGCAGATTGAACAGCGCGTAGTACGGAAAGTCGTCTGAGACGTACTTCACGAGTGGGTACCAGACGGCGAAGTTCGCCCCGATGCCCATGACGGCGACGGGATAGGCCAGGACGCCGCGCAGGAAGAAGTGGATCCTGCTCGAGTGCCTGATATCGCGCCAGGTGAACGCGTTGTTGAGGAGGAAGTTGCTGAGGATGGAGAGCCCGACCGCGAACATCCAGGCTATGACCTTGTGGGCGTCGAAGTACTCGGCGAGCACGATAAGGGTAACCATGTTGACCAGCACGCCGGAGGCCCCGACGAGGGCGAACTTCCAGAAGCGCCCCGCCGAAGGCACGTACCAGAACAGGCTCAGAATGTGAGTCAGGTACTCGAAGCCCTGGCGCACGGTCGCCTTGGATACCCCGGCATGGCGAACCTGGAACTCGAAAGGCGTTTCGAGTATCTTGAGCTCGGGTGCGCACACGAGTATCTCCAGCAGCACCTTGAACCCCGTAGGCCTGAACTGGATGCCTGAGATCGACTGGTTCTTTATGAGGAAGAAGCCCGTCATCGGGTCATTCGTCTTGCGGGCCTCCTTAAAGACGATCCAGGCCAGGTATTTGCTTCCCACGGACACGGCCCGACGCATTCTGCCAGAGAGGCCTGGGCAGCTGCCGCCCGGGCCGTAGCGGCTCGCCACAACGACGTCGGCGTCGGAGCGGCGTGCGATCTCCAGCATCTCACGCACCTTCTCGGGAGGGTGCTGCAAGTCCGCGTCCATCACACAGGTGTACTCGCTCGCGCCAGAGAACAGCTCCATACCCGTCGTCACAGCCGTCGAGAGGCCGCCGTACCGCTCTGTCCCTTCCCGGCGCACCAGGCGGATGCGGCCGTCCTGCTCGGCGAGGACCTGGATCACCTCCGGGGTTTCGTCCGTCGAGTCATCCACGAAGACCACCCTGTAATCCAGGTCCGAAAGGCTCTCGCGCAACTCGTGCACGAGCTTCGGGACGTTGTCGGCCTCGTTGCGCGTCGGCACGACTACGGTAAGGAGCACCTTCTCCGGGCTCCTCCCGCGTTCCGGCCCCCCGGTAACCGCTTGCTTCTCTGCTTTCATGGCCGCTCTAGGCTAGCATATCGGGTGAACCTGCCCAAATACGGGATAAACTGACCGCAAAGGCTCCCAACGGAGGTACGCAAAGTGCAGAACAGCGATCTGGAACGCGCGCACGTCCGGGTCTCAGGCCAGGTGCAGGGGGTCTTCTTCCGGGACTGGACCAGGCAGAAGGCCGAAGAACTCGGCCTAGCGGGATGGGTGAAGAACGTGCCTGACGGACAGGTCAAAGCCCTGTTCGAAGGCCCTTCTGAGAGGGTCAGGGAGATGGTCCGCTGGTGCGAAGAAGGCCCTCAGCACGCCTCGGTCGAGAACGTGGATACAGACTTCGAGAGCGCCAGCGGAGACCTCGAAGGCTTCGAGGTCCGTTGAACCCACCCACCGAAGTCCCCCCAGACCTGCGTTTGCTCCTCGACAGAGAATGCGTGGAGATAGCAGGTAGCAGGGCTATAGACCACGGCACCCAATATGACCTGGCCCGCGACGACGAGACCGCGAAGCTGAACGTCTATCACACGGGTAAGATCTCTGCCGGAGGTAGAGCTTCAAGGTTGCGGGAACTGCTCGAAGGCTGGCGCACGTCGCAGACCAGCGTTGGTGGTACGCGGGCTTCGACGGCCCGCGCAGAAGGGAGACCCGTTCTCGACGGTACGCCGAGGCTCGGCATCGACGAGGCCGGGAAGGGCGACTACTTCGGTCCTCTGGTCGTCGCCGGGGTCAGGATAATACACGCAGAGACGGCGAGAAAGCTGCAGGAGATAGGGGTCAGGGATTCAAAAGAGATCAGGGCTTCAGGCATCCGCCGTATCTCAGGGCGCATCCTCGAGGCCGTAGGCCGGACCAACGTCCACGTCATATCGCTCCCGCCCTTGGAGTACGAGTCCAGCCGGGCCGCCGCCGGAAACGTCAACAGGCTGCTCGGCGAGCTCGACGCCACGATCATGGGTGAACTTATGAACGAGGTTGAAGTAGTAGTGGTGGACGAGTTTGCCAGATCCGCCCGCTCCTATCTCGTGCCTTTCGTACCTGATGGCGTGCGGCTCGAGGTGCGTCCTCGGGCTGAGGACGATGCGGCTGTGGCTGCTGCGTCGATAGTGGCGCGGGCGCGGCAGCTCGAGGAGATCGACCGACTCTCGGAGCAGGTAGGCTTCGGTTTGCCACTCGGAGCGACGCACGTTGTGGAGGCCGGTCGGCGGGTGGTCGGGAAACTCGGGGAAGACAGTCTGGCGGAGGTGGCGAAGATCCACTTCGCCACCACGCGGCGGGTGCTGGAGACGGCCGAACAGAGTGATGGAGGCGAGCCTTGATAGACCTTCGCAGCGACACGGTGACTCGTCCTACGGAGGGCATGCGGCGGGCGATGCTCGAGGCGTCGGTTGGGGACGACGTGTTTGGTGAGGACCCGACTGTAAACCGGCTCGAGGAGTACGTGGCGGACCTGCTGGGCAAGGAGGCTGCGCTGTACGCGCCTTCCGGGACGATGACCAACCAGATTGGGGTCCACGTCAACACGAACCGCGGAGAAGAGGTGCTCCTGCACGAAGGTTCCCACATCTTCGTCTACGAGGCCGGCGCCCCGGCGATGCTCTCTGGCGTCCAGCTCCGCACCCTCCCCGGCGAGAATGGCGTCCTCGACCCGGAGACCGTCCGCGCCGCCGTCAGGCCCGAGGATGTCCACTTCCCGCGTTCGAGGCTGCTCTGCCTGGAGAACACCCACAACACCTCAGGCGGCCAGGTCTTCCCACTCGAGGACTTCGCTGCAGTCGCCACAACGGCCAAAGAGCTCGGCATGAAGGTCCACCTCGACGGGGCTAGGCTCTTCAACGCCCAGGCTGCGACCGGCGTCCCCGCCAGCGAGTGGTGCGCACACGCCGACACGGTCTCCGTGTGCTCCTCCAAGGGGCTAGGAGCACCAGTCGGGTCACTGCTCGCTGGGGACGAGGAGACCATAGGGGGAGGCCGCCGGACTCGCAAGGCCTTCGGGGGTGGTATGCGTCAAGCGGGCATCATCGCAGCCGCCTCCCTCTACGCCTTCGAGAACCACGTAGACAGGCTCGCCAGGGATCACGAACATGCCCGCAACCTCGCCTCAGGGTTGAGAGAGGCCGGATACGAAGCCAGGGAACCCGAGACCAACCTCGTCCTCGTCGCTGTCGACGACCCTCCCGCATTCCTGCAGGCCCTGGCCCGTGAAGGTGTGCTCGCCACCCCTGGCAAACCCGGCTACGTCCGCTTGTGCACACACCTCGATGTCGAGGAAAGAGAGATAGAGGGCGCCATTCGAGCAGCAGCCAGAATCGCCGCCAGCGTCATCGAACGTTGAGGCCGGTCGAGGTAGCCCCCGTCCCCGCAACCGGCCTGGCCAGGCCCCTGGCGCTCCTTGACGAAGCTATCAGGGACGGCGATCCCGTGCCAGAGGATTTCGCCGACCGCCTGCGAAAGGCTGTCGAGGCCGGAGACGTGGAGGTACTGGCCGCCAGGGCGAAGGATCAGATGCTGGGTGTAGTCGTCCTCGCCTACCGCCTCAACGTCTCCGCGGGCGGGCTCTTCGCCAGCATCGAAGACCTCCACGTGCGCCCGGAAGCCAGACGCCAGGGCGTCGGCCACGCCCTGCTCGAAGCGGCGCATGAGCGTTGCACACAGCACAACATCTCTTACATTGAAGCACAGGTGGAAAACGACGCAGCCGAAACATTCTACGTTGCCCTAGGCTACGAGCCGGAGGCAGGCGTGCGAGTCCTCTCACGCTCTCTAGCTATCGGCCACACAAGAACCAAGAGCTGACTGCTGAAAGCTGACTGCTCTAGAACTCCAGCACTTTATAGACGGAGATATCACGGAACCCCAGGTCTTCGTAGAACTTGCGGCCCCGCGAGTTGGCGGCGGCGACCTGGAGTGAGATGCCGTCTGCGCCTCTCTCCTGCGCCCAGGCCTTGACGCTCTGGAGGAGGGCGCGGCCCATGCCGCGGTTGCGGTACTCGGGTTCGACGAAAACATCATCCACGGAGGCCCACGTTTTCGGGAGGAAGGTCGGGGAGCCCTGACGCAGCTCGCCTGAGATAAAGCCCACCGTCCGCTCTCCTGCCGCAGCCACGAAGAGGAAAGAGTAGCCGCTGTTCGCCACGTCGGCCAGAAAGCGCCGCATCGTCTTCTCGGCGCCGGGTGAGGTCTCGTAGATCCTGTCGTGGGACGTATGCTCCTCGGCGCTCTGCATCCACAGCCGTGCCGCCTCGGCCGCGTCCTCCCTGCGCCCAGGTCTGATGATGAAGTCCTTACTCACAAAGCAATCCTAACCCATGCGTCACGGGCCGCTGGGGGCGGGGGTGGGGTATGATCCGGAAAAACCGGAGAGGAGCCGGGACGGAGCGTAAGGTGGGGCAGAAGGTGGACAGGTTCTGGGAGGTGGATGCGGCCCGCGGTGTCGCCATCATCATGATGATCGTCTACCACACCACCTACGACCTGGACACCCTCGGTGGCTATGACATCCAGTCCACTACGGGGCCATGGATGCTCTTCGCCGACGTTACAGCAGGCCTCTTTCTGTTCCTCGTCGGCGTCTCGCTCGCCATTAGCCGGGCGAGGACTACCCTGACGGGGTGGAGTCTCTTCGGCAAGTACCTGGCGCGGGGCTTGAAGATCCTGGCGTACGGAGCGGTGCTGACCGTCGTCTTCCTGGCCCTCGGGATGGGCGTCGTGGCGTTCGGCATACTGCACCTGATCGGGACCTCCATAATCCTCGCTTACCCCTTTCTGAGGCTCCGGTTTACCAACCTCGTGCTCGGCACACTCATATTCGTCGCCGGCCAGTACGCACTGGCCCTTGACCACTACTCACAGAGCTTCTGGCTCTTGCCTTTCGGCGTCGTACCAGAGGGCGTGATAATGCCCGATTACAGGCCTTTGCTGCCCTGGTTCGGTATCGTCCTGATCGGGCTGTTCTTTGGGAACGTGGTGTACGGCGATGGCAGACGTCCCGCGGTTACGGAGGACAAGGCGCCGGTATCGGCGAGACCGCTTCTTCCTCTGGGGAGGAACTCGCTGTTCATCTACCTGATCCACCAGCCCATCATCGTCGCCCTGCTCGCCGCATCGGGCATCGTGGACCTGAACTTCTTGTAGTGCTTCAGGGTGCCGGGTTTCTTTCTCGCGGCGCAACCGTTACAGTTAGCGGCGTCGTTCTGGAGAAGATGAGGAGGTCGCCCGGGGAGGATCACATTCGCAGTAGATGACCAGTGAGCGCGATGGGATTGTCGGAGCTTGCGGGAAGAGGGTAAATACAAGCGCCAGGACTCTCGCGAAGAGGTGCGGGAGTCGACGAGGAAGACGTTCATCGAAGCATTCGGCGGGTACGTCTCGGCTTCGGGCAGTCGTCAGGGCGGTGACAAAACCCGGTGGTGACGCCGGGGACAAAGCACCGTTCGGGCCCGGATACAGAGCGAGGGAGGCTCTGGATCCTTTCTCTGCCCTCCCTGATCCCATCCCCGGAAGAGCAGGGAGGTAAGCCTGTGTGCGGCATAGTGGGTTACGCCGGTAAAGAGCGATGTGTCGAGGTACTCATGAAGGGTCTCGGGCACCTCGAGTATCGGGGTTACGATTCGGCGGGGCTGGCCCTTCAAAGGGAAGGCCGGATAGAGCAGATTAGAGAGGTAGGGCAACTCGAGAACCTTACCCGCGCGCTTTCCAGGCGCAACGATGACCTCTCCCAGGTGCGGACCGGAGTGGCACACACCCGCTGGGCGACGCACGGGCGTCCCAGCGAGGAGAACGCGCATCCCCATCTCGGTGGAGACGGAAGCGTGGCCGTCGTACACAACGGCATCATAGAGAACTTCTCGGAGCTCAAGGAGGAGTTGGAGGGGCGGGACGTCGTCTTCCGTTCCGAGACGGACACAGAGGTGATGGCGCACCTGATCGCCGAGAGGGTCGAGGCCGGGGAGACGTTGCGGATAGCGCTCGCCGGGGTGATTCAGCGGCTCGAGGGCTCCTTCGCTGTCGCTGCGGTCAGCGTGGATGAGCCTGGCAAGGTCGTCGCGGCCCGACATCAGAGCCCGCTCGTCGTTGGCCTCGGGGAAGGTGAGAACTTCCTGGCGAGCGCGGTGCAGGCGCTGCTCGGGGAGACGCACGAGTTCTTCGTCGTCGAAAACGGTGAGATCGTCGAGATGGTCGACTCTTCGGTAGAGGTGTTCACCTCTTCGGGCGAGCCTGTCGAGCGGGAGTCTTTCAAGGTTGACTGGGACGCGGAGGCCGTCGAACTCGGCGGCTACGAGGACTACATGCTCAAGGAGATCCACGAGCAGCCCGCCGCCCTTAGCGCAACCCTTCTCGGCCGCATCGATGCCGAGGGCGTCGTAGATCTCTCCGAGGTGGGGCTCGACCTCTCGGAGATAGACCGGGTCGTTATCGTAGCCTGTGGCACGGCATACCATGCCGGCCTGCTGGGCAAACACGCCATAGAGAAGCTCGCCCGTATACCCGTCGAGGTTGTGATCGCCAGCGAGTATCGCTACGCCGATCCCATTGGGGACGGGCGGACGCTGGCCGTTGCCATAAGCCAGAGCGGAGAGACCACGGATACTCTGGCGGCCGTTCAGGCGGCGCGGAGCTTCGGGGCCAAAGTGCTTGCGGTCACCAATACCAAAGGATCGCTCTTAACCCGCGAGGCCGACGCGGTCTTGCTCACCAGGGCCGGACCCGAGATCTGCGTAGCCTCAACCAAAGCCTTCGTCGCCCAGGTCGCCGTACTCGACCTGCTGGCGCTGGCGCTCGCCGGCATTCGGGGGGCCACCGCGGACAGAGAGTTGCGGGAGATCGGTCGCGACCTCAGGCTAGCGCCGGAGAAGGTCGAGGAGACGCTCGGGTTGCTCGGGAATCGGGTCGAGGAGGCCGCCGAGGTCTTCGAGGAGGCGCGGTGCTCGCTCTTCCTCGGGCGCGGTATCTCCTATCCCGTGGCGCTCGAGGGGGCTCTGAAGCTCAAGGAGATCTCCTACCTACCCTGCGAAGGCTATCCGGCGGGGGAGATGAAGCACGGTCCTATTGCTCTGGTGGACGAACATTGTCCCGTCATAGCCGTTCTCGGAGAGGGCCTTATCCGCGAGAAGACCCTCTCGAACGTCGAGGAGACCGTCGCCAGGGGCGCTATCGTGATCGCCGTCGCCCGTGAGGGGGACAAAGGCGCAGAAAGGATGGCGCGCCTGGTGCTCCCAGTTCCCGAGGCACTGGAGATCCTGGCCCCCTTTGTCTGTAGCGTGCCGCTGCAGCTCCTCGCCTACCACGTCGCGAAAGACCGGGGCCTGGACGTAGACAAGCCACGCAACCTCGCCAAGAGCGTCACCGTCGAGTAGCGAGCATGTTCCCGAGGCCGTTTATGCTCTTGGAATAGGAGGATACGTACGTGCGAGCGATGATCCTGGACGTACCCGGCGAGCTGCTGAGTGTCGCGGAGGTGGCTACGCCCGAGCCCGGCCCGGGGCAGGTCCTCCTGCGCGTGCACTGCTGCGCCGTGTGCAGGACGGATTTGCACGTCGTTGACGGGGAGTTGCCCGATCCCAGGTTGCCCCTGATCCCTGGCCACCAGATAGTCGGCACCGTGGAGAAGATCGGCGAGCACGCAGACAGGTTCACGGTGGGGGACAGGGTCGGGGTGCCGTGGCTCGGGTGGACCGATGGCGAGTGCCGCTACTGCCTCACTGGGCGCGAGAACCTGTGCCAGAACGCCCGGTTCACGGGGTACCAGATCGACGGCGGCTACGCCGAGTACGCCCTCGCCGACCGTCGTTTCTGCTTTCCGATCCCCGAGGGTTACCCCGACCTGCAGGCTGCTCCTCTGTTGTGCGCCGGCCTGATCGGGCACCGCTCGTTGCGCTTCGCCGGCGATGCCGAGAGGCTTGGTCTCTACGGATTCGGGGCCTCGGCCCACATAGTGGCCCAGGTCGCAGCGCACGAGGGACGGCGTATCTTCGCCTTGACCAGCCCTAAAGACGAGGAGGCGCAGGAGTTTGCCAGGGAACTTGGTGCCGAATGGGCTGGGAGCTCGGAAGAGGCGCCACCCGAGGAACTGGACGCGGCGATCATCTTCGCGCCGGTCGGCGCCCTCGTCCCTGCTGCCCTCAGGGCCGTCGCCAGGGGCGGGACGGTAGTCTGCGCCGGCATACACATGAGCGACATCCCGTCCTTTCCCTATGAGATCCTCTGGGGCGAGCGCTCGGTGCGCTCGGTGGCCAACCTCACGCGCCGGGACGGGCAGGAGTTCCTCGCACTCGCCCCTGAGGTGCCTGTTCGAACGGAGGTCGTGCCGTTTACTTTGGAAGAGGCCAATGAGGCCCTTGATGCCCTGCGCAGCGGCCACGTGCGGGGGGCTGCCGTGCTGGTCGTGTCCGCACCGGAGCGTGGCTAACGCACGACGTTCAGGACGCCGGGTTCGATGCGGAAGGACATAGGTAATCCGCCCCAGAGCTCACCGTCGAGTTGTACGGGCACCTCCTCTGCGCCTGGGGCCCTGGCGTGGACCTCCGTCGAGGTAAAAGACCTCATCGCGCGGTTGAGGGGCCTTCTCGTCATGATCCCGGCGAAGACGTCAGGCCTCAGGAGGTCGCTCACGCGCTCGACCAGGATGGTCTCGAACGTCCCGCTCGTCAGCAGGCCAGGCCCTGAAACTCTGTAGTCGCCGCCGTAGTATTGGCCGTTGGCTACTATGGCGAACCTCGCGGTGTGGACCTCGTCGCCGCGGATTATCTCCATTGGGGGGAACCTGTTTCCGAAGAGCACCTTGAACGCCGTTACCTGGAAGGCCAACCTCCGCAGGTAGCGCTTCAGGCGCGGCGTCACGGCGTCTATTACTTTCGCGTCGAAGCCTATCCCGGCCATACAGGCGAAGCGGCGCTCGGCACCCTCGTCGTTTGTGGCGACACCGAAATCCACCCTGGAGCGTTCGCCTTTCAGTATGCGCTGGCAGGCCTCAGCCGGGTCGAGCGGCAGCCCAAGCTCGCGCGCCAGCACGTTCGCCGTGCCGAGCGGCAGTACGCCCAACGTGGCCCCCAGCGAGAGTCCGTTCAATACTTCGTTGACCGTGCCGTCGCCCCCCGCGGCCACGACCAGACGGTCTCCCGCAAGCGAAGCAAGCTCGGTGGCGTGGTTGGGGTGCTCGGTGTTGAGTACCTCCACCGTCAGGCCTCCTGAGCGCAGGATCTTCGCGAAACGCTCGAGATAATTCTCGTCGCCCGCGCGTCCCGAGTTCGGGTTGCCGATGATGACAGCGTCTGTGGCCGTGTCCATCCTCATACTATAGCCCTTTTGCCTGGAGTGAATCTGCCGTAACATACCCCCGTGCAAGGTTTCGTCGTACCAGGGATCGGGGTCGACGTCGTCGACGTCGAGAGGATGCAGTTCGCCCTGGAGCGCACCCCGAAGATACGCCGGCGCCTGTTTACCGAGGCCGAGATAGCGTACTGCGAGAAGTACCGCTTTGCCGAACGCCACTACGCCGGACGCTGGGCTGCCAAAGAGGCCGTTACCAAGGCTCTGGGGTGCGGCCTGATCCAGTGGAACGGCGTCGAGGTCATGCGGATGCCCCGCAGCGCACCAACGGTCCGTATCTCTGGCAAGATCAAGAAGTTCGCCGACGCGGTAGGCGTCCGCGAAAAAGACCTCTACATCTCCATAACTCACTCCGAGCTCTCCGCAGTCGCCGTCTGCATCGTGCGCCGGGAGCAGATCTCGGGGTGAAGCTCTACACCGCAGATGAGATGTCCCGCGCAGACGCAGGGGCGCAGAATCTCGGCATCCCAGGCGGTGTGCTCATGGAGCGGGCCGGCGCACTTATGGCCAGCTTCGCCCTCCAACGCTTCGCCCCGCGCCGTGCCCTCGTCGTCTCGGGCGGCCGCAACAACGGCGGCGACGGCTTCGTAATCGCCCGCGAGCTACACCGCTCCGGCGTCGATGTCGCGGTTCTGGCGACGAAGAGCGAGTACGAGGGGGACCCTGCCACCAACCTGGAGGCGCTCCGAAACCTGGACGTTCGGCTCACCTCCCCAGAAGACCTCGACGCAGAGCTTGGCTCG
>DASQWQ010000308.1:0-4937 GCA_035640175.1 Rubrobacter sp.
TCCTCGTTCTGCGCCCTGGGCTGCCGCCCTTCACGCTCCTGTGCCCCCGAAGACTCCACTACCTCTTCCTCGCCGCCAAGCTCCTCGAAAGCGGTTACGCCGACGTTGATGGCGTCCCTGAGAGCACGCGCCTTGGCTCTCGTCTCAGCCATCCGGATCAGGTGTGGGGCTATCGCCCGGTTCACGTTCTGCGGGGAAGCGTCGCCGATCCCCCCGAACTTACCCTCCTCCGTCCGGATCACGGCCTTCACGATCGCGACCTCGCCGTTATCCTTGGTGGGAACCTGTAAAAGCTCGGTCTCGATGCTCCTGAGCCCCCGGCTGTGCGCCTCCTCCAAAAGACCCGCATAGAGCACGAACCTCTTGCCCTGGCGCTCAATCATGTACTCTTCCCTCATCACTGAACCTCCTCCGACCACAGGCCGGTAACGCTATCTTCACTGAACTCGGTGAGGATGTGGTCAAAAATAAGCATCAGGCGATCCGCTCGTAGGTATACTGGCGTCCGCCTGGAGCAGCGGTCTCGATGCGGCGATGGATCAGGCCGAGTTTCGCAAGCCTGGTGGCTCTATTGTTGCAAGCTGTATGGTTGAGATCCAGCCTCGCGGCGAGGGCCGCGTTGGTGATGGAGCCCGCGTCGTAGATCGCCTGCAGGGTTTCGAGAAGATGGTCGGGTACTTTGCCGACTATGCCTGGCTCGCCCCCGATCTCATCGACCCGGATCATGGCGAGCGAACGCTGCCTCAGAGAGGCCTCGACGTTCTCCAGAAGATCCCGGTCCTCCTCGACCAGGACCAGATGCCTGTCCCCATACTCCCCACTCGCAGATCTCGACGCCAGTATCCCAAGCGACTCGTCCGCAAACGAGTAGTCCATGAGCTCGACCCCACGCGTGTCCACATACAAGACGCCGCCCTTCGGCAACTCCTCCAGTGCTCCTTCGAGCGCCTCACGAACCGCACGGCCCGTCCTGCGGGTCACCATCAACTTGCCCCCGAAGTCGCCCCCAGCGACCTCGAAAACCCGGTGCGCTCGCTCCTCAATCACCGGAGCTGTCCTCACTGTCGTCAGTGAAATCATATATAAGGATTGTACCGGTCTTCCCTGGATAAGTCAACGGCATATTGGGGGGTATTCTGCCTTCATCCTGATGATCTTTCCTGTGGGGTGCGTGGCAAGGAGACGCGAACGAAGGTGCCTGGAAATTCGGGGACGTTACGGGAGTTCTTACGATTCTCGTAGACGGTTACGCGGCCTGAGCCGGAGCGCAAAGAGAGGGATCCGCCAGCGCGGGCGGCGATCCCTGCGACGAGGGCGAGTCCTCCTCCGCGGCCGATCTCACCGGTCGCCGAGACGCCCATCTCGAGTGCGTGGCGCAAGGCGTCGTTATCCGTTGTAGTAAATTCGGCGTATTTCGGGTTGCGGGAGAGGGTCTCGCGCACGCCAACGCCGCCGTCGGCGATCGCGATGAGGACCTCTTCGCCGCGACGGCGGGACCCGCTGACGATGTGGTGGTAGGCTTGAACGGCGGCGTAGGCCCCGAAAGAGGAGACGCCGTGTTCTGCGGCGTTCGCGCACACCTCCGAGAGCGTGGAGCAGATCGCGACCCGCTCGCGCAGGCGGTAGCCCTGGTTCTCCAGGATCTCCGAGATCCTCTCAATGATCCCTGGTATCTCCTCCTCCGTGTGAAAGTTGATCAACTCCTGCAGCGTCCCTGGGTTGTGCCTTCTGCGCTCCTCAAGAGAGGCCACGTCGGCGTTGGTGCGTACCCTATCCCCGAACGACCTGAAGAAGTTCATCCGCTCCAGATAGGCCGGCACGTCGCGTCCTGCCAGTGCCAGATCCACCACCTCGCAGCGCGCGCTCAGGTACTCAAGTAGTGCAGCGAGGGCGCAGAGTCCGGCCGGCTCGACGAACTCGACCGTACGCAGGTCTACGACCACAGGCTCTTCGTGCACGCTGGTGGCGGCGGCGAACGCGGGGTCGAGGCTGCCCATGGTAAGCACCCCGCTCATCGCGCCCCGGCTCCTGATGTTCAGCTCCAACTGCGTCTTCATCAGCCTTATTGTAGTCGGTTAGGGCAAGATAGCGAATGGAAAGCTGTGCCGGGGCATTGCGGGAGCCGGCATTTTGCTTCTGCAGATCGGCGTACTGGCAGAGGGACTCTGTCGACGTCTGTGGCGGTTCCGGCGGAGATCTTACCTTACGGCTTGTGATCCTCTTGCCGGCGTTCGTAGAAGAGCTCGGTGTAGCGGCGGTTATCGTAGCGGCTCAGGAGGGAACCGTCACCAACCCGCACAAAGCCGTTCTTCTCGAAGACCCTTTGCATGCGGTCGTTGTGGGCCAGGGTCGAACCGCGGACGGCTGCGAGACCCAGGGTGTCGAAGACGTAGTCTATGAGGAGGGTAACGGCTTCGGTAGCGTAGCCTCTGCCGCGAAGGTTTCCGGGTCCGATCTTTATGCCTAGTTCGCAGCCATCGTGACGGAAGTCATAGAGGGTGGCCATGCCGATAGGTTCCTCTCGGGCCTCTATGATAAATGTCTTCACGCTCGGGTCCTCCCAACGGGCCAGGTAATCGCGACGGGCCGCCGAAAGGGAGATGGAGATGGGTGACCGTCCGTTCCAGGCGGCGAGCTCCGGGTCCCTGTCCCAGGAGTAGACCACCTCCACGTCGGACTCCCGCGGCGGCCTGAGGATCACCGACTCCCCCTGTAGAGCCTGTGCCTCTTCTATGTGTATGGTGCCTCCTCTCTCAAGAAACAGAATGTTACACCCGTCGCCAACCCGAGGCATCCTTTCGGGTCTGTCCATTTTGGTTAGAATAGCCGAGAGCAGAAGATCGGGAGCGTCATTGAGCGGTACGGTTGGGGAGCTCTTCGGGGGCTCCGGCAGAAGAGTCAGGGACGTAATCTGGGGGGACGTCTCTATAGATCGGGCGGTGAAGACGCTGCTCGAGACCGGTGCAATGCAACGCCTGAGGGGCATGAGCCAGCTCGGATTTACCTTCGGGTCCTTCCCGAGAGCCCGTCACACGCGCCTGGATCACGCGGTTGGCGTCTACCACCTCGCGGGGCTGACGCTAAAGCGGATCGCGGAGTCGGGCGCTTATCTCGAAGACCGCGACGTAAGGGCTGCCCTGGCCGCGGCCCTGATGCTAGACGCTGGCCGATACCCTTACGCCACTTCCATCGAAGGGATCAAGGTGCCAGGCGCACCCACCCTCAAGGAGTTGAGCAGGCGCTGGATCGAACACAGCGAGGTGGCGAAGGTCTTGAGGGCAGAGTGGGACATCGAACCCCACAACGTCTTCAGGCTGGTCTCGCGCGGGGATAAACCGCCACACAGCCTGACGCCTACGGAGCATCTGCTACGGGACATCCTGTTCGGCTCGCTGAACGTGGACGCCCTAGACTGCCTGATCCGCGACGCCAGGGGGGCCAGGGTTCCTTTTGGCCTTGTCGAAGTGGAGTCCCTTATACAGCGCCTCAGGATCGTTGGCCAGGAGAATAAGGCGATACTGGCGCTGGACGAAGAAGGTGTGGGCACGCTGCAATCCGTTGTCTTCTCCCGCTACCTGGTCTACTACAACGTCTACGGCCACCACGCCCTGCGCATCCCGACCGTGATGTTCCTCAGGGCCGTCCAGGACGCCATAGGGGCGGGTCACGTGACCTTCGACGAGCTCTCCGAGCTGGATGACGCGGGAGCCTTCGTACTGCTAGAGGACTGTGCCGAGAGTTCTACGGCCTCCCTCATGAAACGCCTCGCGGACCGCAGACCCTATCACCTCGCTCTGGAGTTCGACGAGCGCCACCCCAGCTACTCCTCGCTGATCCGGCTACGCGACGATTCCTCCTGGCGCCGCCGCGTAGAAGAGGCCTGGTCTCGTTATCTCACCCGATACCGCAAAGGTGTCGCCGGTCCCTTCGACATCCTCATAGACCTCCCCGAGAAAGAGCATTTTCCCGTGGATCTGCGCCTGATCCGAAGCAACCCCCTCCCCGGCGAGCGTAATCCCATAGGCTGGCAGAACCTCTCGGGCATGTCCGAAGATGAACTGATGCGCTACCACGCCCCTCTCCGACGAATCCTGATCGCGACGGCGAACGACGACCTCGTAAACTCCGTGCGCCGGCACGCCGAAGAACTATTCACCATCGCTGAGGAAGTAGGGTGATTAGCACTTCAGCATGTCAGCACGCTCCGGCCTCACGGCCTTCGCTTGTCAGCACGGTGGCTCCGCCGCCTCTGAGCACGCCACCCTGCGGCGGGTTGTCAGCCGGTCAGCCAGGACGTCCCCATGCGAAAGCTGACCAGCTGAAATGCTAACAAGTCGCCTGGAACAGGCGACGTGCTGACATGCTGACTAGCTGATATGCTCAAAACAAAAGGGCCGGTGTTCATAGAAGGGTGAGACCCTTTTCCGGCCCTTAGCGGCCCCCAGATAGGGCCGCTAGGATGATACGAAGATTATAAATGAGCGGACACCTCCGTTGCAAGCCCTGTGAACAAAACTTAACTTTGGCCCTATTTCTCCGCGAGCGATGTTATACTTCGCCCTCGCGGGCCGCTAGCTCAATTGGCAGAGCAAGAGACTCTTAATCTCTAGGTTCCAGGTTCGAGTCCTGGGCGGCTCACTACCAAAATCCCTGCAAACAATGGGGAACGACAGAGCCCCGGCTGTGGACCGGGGCTCTGCTACACCAACCGCTACACCAACGCGGCTATCCGAGTGCTTCGTCCATCGCGCCGCCTATCCCTCCGTCCATGCCCTTGAGGACATGAGAGTAGGTGTCGAGGGTCAGGGCTATAGAGGCGTGTCCCAGGAGCTCCTGGACATACTTGGGATGGACGTTGCGGGAGAGCAGTAACGTGGCGCAGGTGTGCCGGAGATCGTAGAGCCGAACCGTCTGGGGTAGACCCGCACTCTTTAGCA
>DASQWQ010000309.1:0-4450 GCA_035640175.1 Rubrobacter sp.
CGTACCGTAAGGAAGCCCCGGTCGACTGGTGCCCGAAGGACAACACGACGCTGGCGCGAGAGCAGGTCATCGGACCGGACAGGCGCTGCGAGCGGTGCGGGACGCCGGTCGTAAAGAAGAATCTGGCGCAGTGGCTCTTCAAGATCACCGACTACGCCGAGGAGCTGCTCGACTTCTCGAAGATTGACTGGCCAGAGCGGGTCGAGACGCTGCAGCAGAACTGGATCGGGCGCTCCGAGGGCGCCGAAATAAGGTTCGAGATCGAGGGCTACGGGCCCGTCGAGGTCTTCACCACCCGCCCAGACACGCTCTTCGGCGCCACGTTCTTCGTTATGAGTCCCGAGCACCCGGCGGTCGAGAAGATAACGACCCCGGAGCAGGCCGTAGAAGTGCGTGCCTACGTCGAGAGGGCAGCCAGGATGAGCGAGATCGACCGTACCGACGTAACGAGGGAAAAGACCGGTGTGTTTACGGGGGCTTACGCGATCAACCCGGCCAACGGAGAAGAGATCCCCGTCTACATCGCCGACTACGTCGTGATGGGCTACGGTACGGGCACGATCATGGCCGTCCCAGGACACGACGAGCGAGACTTCGAGTTCGCAAAGAAGTACGGCATCGAGATCAGGACCGTGATAGCGCCGCCGGACTGGGACGGCGAAGCGCTCGAAGTGGCTTACGCCGGCGAGGGCACGATGGTCAACTCAGGTAGGTTCGACGGCACCCCGAGCACCGAGGGCCAGGAGAAGGTGACGGCCTGGCTCGAGAAGCGCGACGCCGGCAAGGCTACGGTCACGTACCGGCTTCACGACTGGTTGATCAGCCGCCAGCGCTACTGGGGGACCCCGATCCCTATAATCTTCTGCGACGGGTGCGGCATCGTCCCCGTCCCTGAAGAGGACCTGCCTGTCCTGCTCCCAGAGGAAGCCGAGTTCATGCCTACGGGCGAATCACCCCTCAAACTCGACCCTGACTTCTACAACACCGAGTGTCCCGGTTGCGGCGGCCCGGCCACGCGCGAGACGGACACGATGGACACCTTCATGGACTCCTCGTGGTACTGGTATCGCTACCTCTCGCCGCACTACGATGAGGGGCCGTTCGATCCCGAACGGGGAGAGAAGTGGCTCCCCGTGGACCAGTACACCGGTGGCATCGAGCACGCCATATTGCACCTGCTCTACGCCCGCTTCTTCACCAAGGTCATGAGGGATCTTGATCTGGTTGACTTCGACGAGCCTATGACCCGTCTTCGCAACCAGGGAAACATACTCGGGCCAGACGGGCAGAAGATGAGCAAGAGCCGGGGCAACGTGGTCAACCCGCAGGAGTATGTGGACCGCTTCGGCTCCGACGCGCTCCGGGGCTTCCTCATGTTCATTGGTCCGTGGAACGAAGGCGGTCCCTGGGACGGCAAGGGTATAGAGGGTGTCTCGCGCTGGCTCAGGCGCGCCCTTTCGCTCGTGACAGGGGGCGACTCCTCCGGCGGCGAAGCAGACCCGACGGAGCTGGAGCGCCGGACGAACCGCCTGATAAAGAAGATCACTGACGACCTCGAAGCCTTTCGCTTCAATACGTCTATCGCCGCGCTCATGGAGCACACCAACTACCTGCTCGCGATAAGAGGCCGCGTCGAAGAAGACGAGTGGCAAGAAGCCCTGCGGACCTTCGTCACGGTCCTCTGCCCGTTCGCGCCGCACCATGCCGAGGAGCTGTGGGCCGCGATGGGGGAGGAATATTCTGTGCACGAGCAGGCGTGGCCAGGCTATGATGAAGCCCTGATCCAGGCTCAGGAGATAACGCTGATAGTCCAGGTCAACGGCAAGCTGCGCGACCGTATAGATGCTCCGGCCGATATCTCGGAAGAGGCAGCCAGGGAGCTGGCTCTGTCGAGCGCCAGGGTCCGTCCCCACATCGAAGGCAAAGAGCTCCGCAAGAGCGTCTACGTCCCCGGACGGCTCGTCAACCTCGTCGTCGGATAGCGGTCCAGGGACCACGCGCCGCTGCGAGAGTTGACTAGCCGTAGGCCGAAAGAGACCAAGAGCGCCCATAAATTGTGGACCTTGCGTAACTTCAGGAAGATGGGCGAAGAAGTAACCCGTGCAGGAGCGAGAATGAGGCGCCAACTTTAACCCTAGGTTCACGCGAAGGAGGTTCCTACAGGCCGCGGGCGCCGCCGCCGCGTGGCTCGCGCTCGGCAGCATCCTGGGCTGCGATCCGGCCCCACGCGCCCGGGCGACCGCCGCATCCGCACCGGCAGGGCAGGCGTGGAACTTTCCTCGCGTCCGGATCTCCACCGGCCGGTTATCGAGGTGATCACGCGGGGGCATGATACTGCTCCCGGCTACATCTTCATTGCCCCGAAGAACGGACCCAGGGAGGCCGGCCCGGGGCAGGACGGATGCATGATCCTCGATAACGACGGACAGCCCGTGTGGCTGCGCCTCTTGCAGAACGAGGATATGGATGTGATGAACTTCAAGGTTCAGACGTACAAGGGTGAGAGGGTGCTCACCTGGTGGAAAGGACGCCACACGGGCTACGGCCAGGGCGAGTACGTGATCTTCGACCATTCCTACTGCGAGATAGCCCCTTTACGGCTGCCAACAGCTACGAGGGGGACCAACACGAGTTCCTCATCACGCCCGAGTATACGGCGCTGATCACGACTACAACAAGGTGCCCGAGAACCTCATTCCGGTGGGCGATCCTGTAGACGATGTTGTGCTCGACGGGATAGTCCAGGAGATCGACATCGAGACCGGAAAGGTGCTCTTCGAGTGGCACAGCCTGGAGCACGTCGGCCTCGAGGAGTCTTATCTCAAGCCCAACGACTACTTCCACATCAACTCCATAAACGTGTATGACGAGAATCACCTGCTCATCTCCTCCCGCTCGACCTGCACCGTCTACAAGGTCGACCGCAAGACAGGCGAGATCGTGTGGCGACTGGGCGGGAAGAAGAACGACTTCGAGATGGGCCCGGGCACCACATTCGCCTTCCAGCACGACGTCCGCCGCCATCCCGACGGCATCATCACCATTTTCAGTAACGGCAACGTAACCAGGGAAGAGCAGTCCCGCGGCATCATGGTCGAAATCGACGAAAACGCCATGAGTGCCAGCCTAGCGCACGAGTACAGCCGCCCTGACAAGTTGCTCTCTGCTACCCAGGGCAGCGTGCAGGTATTGCCGAACGGCAACGTCTTTGTGGGCTGGGGCAGTGCGCCGGTCTTCTCGGAGTTCAGCCATGACGGTGAGTGGCTCTTCAGCGCCGCGTTCCCGACCGAGGGCGAGTCCTACAGGGCCTTCCGCTTCCCGTGGAGTGGGCAATCCACCGACGAACCCGCGGTAGCCACCGAATCGGGGTCGGAAGACGAGGTAACGCTCTACGCCAGTTGGAACGGCGCCACGGAGGTGACCACCTGGCAAGTGTTGGCCGGGAGCGGTCCCGACAAACTGGAGCCCCTAGGGTCAGCCCCCCGACAGGGCTTTGAGACCGTGATCACGGTACACACCACCGAGCCCTACGTCGGCCTGAAAGCCATGAACGACTCGGGTAAGCCGCTCGGCACCACCAGGACAATCAAGCTCGAGGATAGCGCCTAGCCCTCCAGCATCGGCTGAACCGCGATCACACCACCTACCTACCCGCCTCGGGGGAGGCATGGTCCGCTTGCCTTATGTATGGCGGGGCCGAAGAGGCGCAAATGCCTACATAAGAAACAGGTCGGCTAGTTCGACGTCCGCTGATCCTCGGGGATGTCGAACTCCTCGGCGAGCGTCTCGGGCAGCACCTTGCCGACATACTCGCTGGTTCGTCCTGGTCCGTTCTCCTTGGGCCGGTACAGGTACCAGTAAGGGCCGTGAAGCTCTCCGCCGGCACATTTCTTGCAGCCGTTCTTGCCGCATTTGACGCGTTCCAGTTCGAGGTAGCGCTTGTTTTGGGTCTTCTTGCGGGCTCCGGATCGTCGCTGTTCGAGTTTCTGTCGTCGCGCCTCTGCGCGCTCGCGTTGTATGTCGGAGATCATGGCCGAGATCTCTTGGAACTCCACCGGGTCCAACCCCTCCAGCCACTCCCTGGTTATCCGCCCCGATTCCAACACATCCTCCACACCGGCCGCCTTATGTACATCCTACCACGGGAATCTCCGGTGTGGTACATAAGAAACATGCGAAGGGTAGATCCAAGAAGTTCTTCTGAACCTCTCCATGCAGGGTTCTGGGAACGGGCAAAGGACTGCTCGCACCAGTCGGTCGCGTCTCTCGTGTAGTGCAGCCGCTCACATCGAAAGCAGCTACGAGAATGGCGTCTATGGTCCTTAGTAGTCTGCTATCGGCCAGGGTGTGAACTGCTAGTCCTCGAAGAGCGAGCCGAGGCCTCCTCCCTCGCCAGCGTGAGAGTGCTCGGGGACGACAGCGCCTTCCGAAGGCTGTATGAGGACCCAGC
>DASQWQ010000310.1:0-7601 GCA_035640175.1 Rubrobacter sp.
GCTAAATACTATAGTCGAGGCTACTGCCGAGGACTGGGACTACGTAATGGCCGTGGACGGGCGGGGGATCTTCCTCACCTGCAAGTTCGCCGTTGAGGCCATGCTGGGGCAGGCGGAGCCGGGAGGTTCCATCGTCTGCCTGTCTTCGATCTCGGGTCTCGCCGGACAGGCCCAGCAGTCCACCTACGGACCCGCCAAGTTCGTCGCTTCAGGGATCACCAAGCACCTCGCCGTCGAGTGGGCCGCAAGGGGCATCCGCGTCAACGCCGTAGCACCTGGCACGATAGCGACCGAGGCCGTCGTCGAACTGCCCGAGGAGTACATAGCCCCGATGAGAGAGGCACACCCGGTAGGGAGGCTCGGCGAACCGGCCGAGGTGGCGAACGCCATCCTCTTCCTCGCCTCGGACGAGGCTTCGTTCGTAACGGGCGCGATCCTCTCTGTGGACGGCGGGTATATGGCGAAGTGAGCCAGTCAGCATGTCAGCCCGTCAGCAAGCCGCCAGGCTTCGCCTGGCGGCTTGTCAGCTAGTCAGCCGGTCAGCTACGTGTAGTATGGTGAGACCTTGTGCGCTTGAGAGAATGCTAGAGGAGCACCTGCTCAATTGAGAATCGTCTCCGACCGAAAAACCTGACAAGCTGAAATGCTGACAAGTGGAGGCGTCAGTCGGAGCGGCTGACATGCTGAAGTGACCACAAGCTGAAATGCTGAGATGCTCATCGCTGTAATCGCCGACGATCTGACCGGCGCCGCGGACACCGGCGTCCAGCTCGTCCACGCCGGTTACCGGACCGCGGTGTTTTTCCGCGCGACGGAGGTACTCGCAGATGACCTCGACGCCGTAGCCTTCGATACCGATTCCCGCACCATGCCCGCCGGCTTCGCGGCGAAGCACGTTCTCGAGGTGGCGCACTTGGCCCGTGAGGCGCGTATCGTCTACAAGAAGTTGGACTCTACCCTACGGGGAAACATCGCCGCCGAGCTCGCCGCAGCGTTGGGTGGTGCGCGTCGCGAACGCGTCGTCGTCGCGCCCGCGTTTCCGGCCGCCGGGCGTACCACCGTTGGTGGGATCCAAAGCGTCCACGGCGTCCCCATCCACGAGACCGAGATGGCGAACGATCCCCATACCCCCGTTAGTGAGGCCCACGTCCCAAGTCTGCTCGCTGACGCGTTCTCATCGGTCGGCGCATTGGGCGCAGGGGACCTCGCTGACCCTGAGCGTGTCCGCAGAACTCTGGAAGATTACGAGTGCGTCGTCGCCGATGCGGACCGCGACGCGGACTTGGAGGCTCTCGTGCGGGCTGTGCCTGACCCTGATCGGGTACTCTGGGCCGGCTCTGCGGGGCTCGCGCTCGCGCTCGGGAGCGTATATCCTGGGCCTAGCGCGGGATCCGCGGGCGTGCAAAGAGCCCCGGGCCGCCCTGTACTCGTGGTAGTCGGTAGCCTGAGCGGCGTCGCGCGGGAGCAGGTGCGGCGGCTGGTCGAAGAGTACGGGGAGGTAGGTGTCCCTGTCGGGGGTGGAGAACCCAACGCTGTGCAAAAGGCGGTAGAGGCGGCCAGGGAGGCGCTTGCCGGTGGAACGTGCGCCGTCGTTCACTCTCCTGAGGATAGAGTCGCTTCCAGCGTATCGGTCCTCGGGTCGCTTGCCGAGGTTGCCTGGCGTCTTTCGGAAGAGGGGCTATTCGAGGGGCTGGTTTTGACCGGGGGGGCTACGGCGGTTGGGGTTGCGCGGCGGCTCGGGGACTTTGGGATCAGGCTCGAAGGAGAGGTGGAGACCGGGGTCCCGATGGGCACCATGATCGGACCCATGCCTTACCCCGTGGTTACCAAGGCAGGAGGCTTCGGCAGACCGGATACACTCGTAGGAGCAGTAGAGGCGCTCGCTCTCAGCGGGGAGGAGAGGAACCCATGACACAGCCCCTTATAGCCTTAACGATGGGGGACCCGGCCGGGATCGGGCCTGAGATCATCGCCCGAACCTTCGATGAAGGAGACTTCCGAAACCACAACAGGGCCATCGTCGTAGGCGACGCTGGGATTCTGGAGCGGGCCGCGCGCCTGCTGAACCTGGCGCTGCGCGCAAACGTTGTCGCAGAACCCGAGGACGCGAGGTTCGAGCCAGGCACCGTAGATGTGATCTCCGAAACCGAGCTGCCCGGGGATCTACCTTTCGGCGAGCTGGATGCAAGGGCTGGCGACGCGGCCTTCCGCTACGTCGAGCGGGCGACGGGGCTGGCGAGCGCGGGGCGCGTCGGGGCGATAGCGACCGCGCCGCTCAACAAGGAGGCCATGCACCTGGCAGGCCACAAATATCCTGGTCACACCGAGATCCTGGCCAATCTGACGGAAACGAAAGACTACGCGATGATGCTCGTCACAGATGAACTGAAGGTGATCCACGTCTCGACACACGTCTCTTTGAGGGAAGCTATAGAGCGGGCCAGGCCCGGGCGAGAGCTGGCCGTCATCCGTCTCGCCCACGAGTCGTTGCAGAGACTAGGCGTCGAGAGCCCGAGGGTGGCCGTCGCTGGCCTGAACCCCCATGCCGGGGAGAACGGGCTCTTCGGTACCGAGGACGCCGAGAGGATAGCGCCGGCCGTGGCCACCGCCGTCGAGGAGGGCATTGACGCGACAGGCCCGCATCCGCCAGATACCGTGATGATGCGGGCCAGAGCGGGTGCGTTCGACATCGTCGTGGTCCAGTACCACGACCAGGGACACATTCCTATCAAACTGATGGGCTTCGATACAGGGGTGAACGTGACGGTAGGACTGCCGTTCTTCAGGACGAGCGTGGATCATGGCACGGCCTTCGACATTGCGGGGACGGGAAAGGCCGACCCGACGAGCCTCCGCGCCGCCATCGACCTCGCCCGCAGGCTGGCTGGGGCCGAGGAGAGATCCGAGGAGCGGGCGGAAGAGAGGAGTTAGAGGTGGAGTTCCCGAAGGTTGTCAAGGTCAGGCAGAGGTTTCCCAGGCCGCACGTCGAGAGTGTCGAAGCGGCGCTGCGGGAGCAGTTGGGCCGGGAAGAGATAGCTTCGGCCATCCGGCCCGGTATGAGCGTGGCGCTCACCGCGGGGAGCCGAGGCATCGCGGAGATAGATGGGATCTTGCGCTCTCTCGTTGCGATTCTGATGGAGATGGGGGCTGAGCCGTTTATCGTGCCTTCGATGGGGAGCCACGGCGGGGCTACGGCAGAGGGGCAGGTCGAGATCCTCGAGTCTCTGGGCGTCACGGAAGAATTCTGTGGGGCGCCGATACACTCCTCGATGGAGGTCGTAGAGCTCGGGGAGACGGAGCGCGGGGTGCCCGTGTACATGGACAGGATCGCCTCTGAGGCCGACGGCGTGGTGCTCGTCAATAGGATCAAAGCCCACACGGATTTCCGTTCCAGCATAGAGAGCGGCCTCATGAAGATGGCCTCTATCGGGCTTGGAAAGCACGAGCAGGCGCTCGCGTTGCACGGCTACGGTGTCGAGGGCATCAGCGACTTCATGGTCGAGGTCGCGGACAAGGTGCTCGAGTCGGGCCACATCCTCTTCGGCGTGGCAACCGTCGAGAACGCCTACGATGAGCCTGCCATCATCGAGGCAATACCTGCAGCAGAGATCCACGAGCGCGAGGCCGAGCTCCTCGCCGAGTACATGCGGATGATGCCTGGACTGCCTGTCTCCGACATCGACGTGCTCCACGTCGACGCCCTGGGCAAGAACTACTCGGGAACGGGGATGGACACGAACGTGATCGGACGCTTCCGCATCCTCGGCGTCGAGGAGCCCGAGGTGCCCGCCGTGAAATACGTAATCGTCGGTGACATCAGCGAGGAGTCGCACGGCAACGCCCTCGGGGTCGGTCTGGCCGACCTGACTACGCGGCGCCTTGCGGACCAGATCGAACACAAGGCCATGAACGCCAACGTCGTCACGAGCACCTTTATCGAGCGGGCGAAGGTGCCCATGGTCCTCGCGAGCGACGAGGAGGCGCTCCAGACAGCCGTCCGCTGCAACTGGGGCGTCCCACCCGATGAGACGCGCTTCGTCCGCATACCGAACACGTTGCATCTCGAGTACCTCTACGTCTCTGAAGGTATGGTCGAGGAGGTACTACAAAACGCCGAGGCCGAGGTAGTCGGCGACCCGGAAGGACTGCGCTTTGACACCGAAGGCTACTTCGAGGGGTTCTGAAGGAGGAGGTTTGGACCTCGCATCGCTGGCTGGAGCGAGGGTAGTGGATCTCTCACTAACCGTATCGGAGCGGCTGCCTGGGACGTGGCCAGGGCACATGACCTACGCCCACCACAACTGGAACTGGTTCGCCGAGGTCGAGGGCCCAACGGGCACGACCCGCAGCACAGCCCCTTACCAGACTAATTTCGTCGTCATGGACGAGCACTGCGGCACCCACTTCGACGCCCCTACTCATTTCGTCCCGCCCCCCGACTCGGGCCTAGATCTTGCAGGACCCCTCGGGGATCAAACAGGAGACAAAGTGCCGCTCGAAGAACTGATGGGTCCGGCGGTCGTGGTGGACGTCCGGTTCCTCACGGAAGGGGGAGAACCAGGGATCAGCCCTTTTATCACCGCCGATCACGTTCGTGGCTTTGAGGAGGAGCACGGATCGCTCCGGGCTGGCGAGGTCGTGCTCTTTTTGACGGGCTGGGACCGCTACTACGTCGAGGGCGAGGAGGGCGAGAGATACATTCACGGCTCGCTCGTCACGGGGAAGGCTCCAGGCTGGCCAGCTCCTGCTCCGGAGACCGCCATCTACCTGCACGAGCGCGGCGTAAAGACCATAGGCATCGACGCCCCAAGCATCGGGAGCGCCCACGACGGCGTGCCTGTTCACCAGGAGGGGCTGAGCCGCGGGATGCGCTACGTCGAGATCCTGACCAACCTTGGCGAGTTGCCGGTGCGTGGCGCCTACTTCATCTTCCTGCCGGTCAAGATCGCCGAATCCTCAGGTGGGCCAGGCCGGGCGATGGCGCTGCTGACGGAGTAGAGTGGAGAACTGTGTGGTAGCGTGTCCGCAGGCAAACGATAGGTTAGTCGAGGTGTGAAGGTGCAACTTTTCGAGAAGCTGATCGAGTACCCTGAGGCCGAGCGGCTCGTGTTCGAGAGCACCCCGCGGCTACCTGTCGAGGAGACACCGCTCGGGGAGGCTCTGGGGCTTGCGCTGGCGCAGGATCTCGAGGCCACGACCGACTCGCCTCCCTTCGATAACTCGGCGGTAGACGGGTACGCGCTGCAGAGCGAGGATGCCGAGGTCGGACGCATCTTCAGCGTGGTCGACGAGGCACCCGCGGGGCGCCCGGCGAAGAGGCGCGTCGGAGAAGGCGAGGCCATCAAGATCTTCACCGGCGGTGTTATCCCTGACGGGGTCGACGCCGTGGTGATGGTCGAGAACACCTCGGGCTGGGGCGAGGAGTTCGAACTAAAGAAGGTCCCCTCTCCCGGCGACAACATCCGCGCAGCGGGCGAAGACACGCGCAGAGGAGACGTCATCCTGCTCTCAGGAACCGAGGTCGGGGCGCCCGAGATAGCCCTCGCCGCGACGCAGGGCTACGGCGCGCTGCCGGTCTACCGGAGGCCGAAGGTGGCCGTCCTATCGACGGGGACCGAGCTTGTCGAGCCAGGGACGCGGGACCTCGACCCTGGTGAGATCTTCGACTCCAACTCATATGCCATCGTCGCCGCTGCCCGCGAGGCCGGCGCCGAGGCCCGCCGCCTCTACGCCGCCTCGGACGAGGCGGATACCCTGCGCGCCGCTATAGAGGAGGCTCTAGAGACGGCTGACGTCGTCGTGACGAGCGGCGGGGTCTCGGTGGGTGAGAAGGACCTCGTCAAGAGCACGATGCTGGACCTTGGGGTGGAGCAGGTCTTCTGGGGCGTCAAGTTCAAGCCTGGCAAGCCCCTGTTCTACGGTACGCGAGGCGAGACTCGCCTCTTCGGCCTGCCCGGCAACCCGGTCTCCGCGGTGGTCTGCTTCGACCTCTTCGTCAGACCGGCCTTGATGAGTATGATGGGCCGCGGGGACAGGGGAAGGCCGCGCATCCCGGTGTACTTCGAGAGGGACGTCGTCAACAAGTTCGGCAGGCTACACGCCATGAGGGTCAGCCTGAAGTGGACGGAGAAAGGCTGGCTGGCCGAGTCCGTCGGGGCCCAGGGCTCGGGGCTTGTCAGCTCGCTGACGAGAGCCGACGCCCTCGCCCTCGTCGGCCCTGCCTCCGATGGAATCCCCGCCGGAGAGCCGATCGAGACCATAGTGTTGCGGCAAGAGAAGCTAGTCAGCTAGTCAGCACGCCGCCTGTCCCCGGCGGCGTGCTGAAATGCTAAAATCACAGTCCGATGTTCGAGTCAGGTCTCGAAGATAGCGTCTTCCGCAGGCGGTTGATGAAGGAGGTTGCACCGGGAGTTCCGGTGCACCTCTCTTTTTATTCACCTTCGGTGAAGGTTCAGGTGATGCACCCCGCGGAGAATCTCCCAGGGGCCAACGGCCGCTACATCGGGGACGCTGTCACCATCGAGTTCGTCCCCGATGACGCTGCGGCCGTCGAGCGGGTCCGCGAGTACGTCTGGCACTGGGAAGGCTACAACGCTTTCACGGCGGTGCGCAAGATCAACCACCTCAGACGCGGTGTCTGCCCTGAGGGCGTGCAGGGCATCCTCGAGAGGGTCCGCGGCATAGACAAGCGGGCGGCCGCGAAGACGGCCGAGGTCTTGGATCCTGAGGAATTGTGGGAGTTACTCTCCAGGGGGGACTTCAAGACGTTGGCGCGGCTGCCAGGCATGGGCGAGAAACGGGCCCGTGCCGCCGTCGAGTTCTACGAGAACGAGAGGGGCGACCGACGCTTTTTGTATGCCGCCAACCGCAACGACCGTTTCCGGGGCAAGCCGGTGATCACGGAGCTAGACCTCGGCGGAGACCTCGAGGCGCAGGTGTGGGAACACGCCGTGCTGGCGCGAAGGCTGGGCGACCCCGACCCGCTCGGGCCCGATGAGCCTCCCGGTCACACCACCGTTCGCAACGCGAACCTCATGCACCCGCTCCCGATGACGCCTTCACTGATGAGCCGGGGCGTCTACTACCCCGAGCAGGTCGGACACTTCGCCGATACTTTGAGACGTGTCCTCGTAGATGGGGAGAGTCTCACAGGTGTCGGCGCCCTACGCATCCAGCGCGGCAAGCTCTTCCACACTACCAAGATAGCCGGCGTTGGGATGAAGACGCGGGCCAGGGTCCTTGCGAGCGGGCTGCTCGACGAGGAGTACACCTACGAGAGCCTCGTAGCCATCCCCGGCGTCACGGAGGCACAGGCCAAGACCATCGCCAGGGCCGCAATGGCTGAGACCGCGAAACAGGGGCTTGTCCCTGTAGGGGCGGCGCGGACGGAGGTCCGTGTCTCCTAGCATCTACGGTTTCGTGAAAGAACACGAGCCTGTGAGCCCGGAAGAGATCTCCACAGAATTCCTCTCGCTAGCGAGCCCGAACGGTGATGCCCGAGCCCTCGTCGAGAGGCTCGTCGAAGGAGATTCCAGGTTCATCTGGGAGGGCGAGGACTTGAGAACCACGCATGCCGGCTCGCTCGCGCTCGGGGAGGCTCC
>DASQWQ010000311.1:0-2222 GCA_035640175.1 Rubrobacter sp.
TCGCCTCTTTTAAGATCACGGCCATGGCGCCTGCAGCCTCGAGGGCCTCCGCGGTAACCGGCTTCCCGTCGGTGGTGCTCCCTATCACGATCCGGCCGAGACGCTCCCTCAGGTCGCGCAGCGACGTGGCCAACGCTAGTATCGCCATGACCTCCGAGGCCGCCGTAATGTCGAAGCCTGCCTCGCGCGGCACGCCGTCCGCCCGCGAGCCGATGCCGGTGATAATGTTCCTCAAGGAACGGTCGTTCACGTCGAGCACCCGTCGCCAGGTGACGCTGTGGCGATCGATGTGGAAAAAATCGTCGTTCTGATGGACGTGGTTGTCGAGCATGGCGGCGAGCAGGTTATGCGCGGCGGTCACCGCGTGCGTGTCGCCAGTGAGATGGAGGTTGAGCATCTCCATCGGGACGACTTGGCTGTAACCACCCCCGGCGGCGCCACCCTTAATGCCGAATGTTGGCCCCATCGCCGGCTGGCGGAGGGCGACCGTCGCCCTCTTGCCGATGTGCTTGAAGGCTTGCCCGAGGCCTACGGTCGTCGTGGTCTTTCCTTCGCCCAGGGGTGTCGGCGTTATTGCCGACACGACCACGTACTTCGCTAGCGGGCGATCCTCCAACTCCTCGATGGCTTCGAGCTTTATCTTAGCTACCGAGTCGCCGTAGGGCTCCAGGAGATGCTCCCCTATGCCCATGCCGTCGGCGATCTCCGGCAACGGTTTGAGCTTCGCCTGTCGCGCAATCTCCAAATCGGAAGGAAACGTTTGCATAATTTGGGACTCCTCGTGGTCTTCGTTAGGCGGTCTTAGCCGCTTCGACGGTCTCCAGCTTCTCGCGCCACGCCTCGGTCTTGCCCATCTCGTTGAAGGTGTAGATGTGGAACCCTTTAACTTTGCATTGCGGGTCTATCAGCGAGGGGGTTAAATCCTTGATTAGACGGTCAGGTCTATAGCGACCGGGCAAGAGCATCCGGAAGAACCGGTTGCCGTATTTCTTGAGAAACCGCGCCGTCTCGCCGAGGCCGATACTACCGGAGATCCGCATGAGCTTCGTCATGTTCACGACACCGGGGATACCGATATATATAGGCAGCTCCACGCCCCGATTCCGGACGTGACGGATCCAATGCGCGGTCACCGCGGGGTCGAAGCAGATCTGGCTGACTATGTAGGTGGCGTAGGGCACCTTATCGTACATCGCCTGGATGGTTGTCTCATCGCTTATGAGGGGATGGCTCTCCGGGTAGCCGCTGATACCAATCTCCTCGAGAGTGTGCCCAATCTCGGCCATCGTTCTAAGAAGTGCAGCCGCACCTTCAAACTTGCCGGCGGGCTCGTCGGCGTCCCCAGCGATGACGAACGCATCCTTAATGCCGATTCTACGCAGCCGCCCCAGCACATCCTCTAGGTGCGCTTCGTCGCGGACGAGGCGCGCGGAAATATGCGGCGCCACTTCGTAGCCCCGTCCCGACAACCGCTCGGCGAGCCGCAACGTCTCTTCGATGCCTTTCTTGGGTGACGCCGTCACCGTAAGCTTGATGCTCTTGGGTACGTGCTCGACGATCGCTTCCTCCACGCCCCCTAGCGGTATCACCTCGTACCTGGGGCGTCGCAGGGCCTCGGCCAGCGCGTCCCTTACCTCGTGTTCCTTATCAGTCTTGTTCATGATCACGATCTTTCCGCCGGCTTCGAGGCTCGGATGCGCTCTTCGCTGGTCGCCGCGGGCACGACGTCCGCAGACGCGCGCCTGCGGCAACTTCTTCCTCCGGCGCTAGGCCCCCTTACTGGAACTTGTGGTGCTCAATTCCTGTTCGGCGTGCTCGGGCTTAAAGAAGACCCGGTCGGCCACGACGGCCGAAACCGTCTCGTCCGGGCGCTCGACCTCGAGCTCGGTTCCCAGCTCGCTGTACTCGACGGGCACCATCGCGTAGCCGATGTTCTTCTCCAGACGAGGCGAATAGCAGGCCGAGGTAACCTTGCCGATCCTCCCGCCGTGTTTGTAGACCGGGAAGTAGTCGATCATGGAGCCGTCGTTGTAAGACCCGAGGTTGCTACCCCCTAGCTCGACGCCGACCAGCTTGCGGCTGACACCCTCCTCGCTGATCCTCTTCAGCGCCTCCCTTCCAACGAAGTCCTGCTCCTGGGTCAGCTCCACCATCCACTTGTAGCCGTATCCAACCTCGTAGGGGTTGGTGTCGTACCACATGTCGCAGCCCAGGGCCAGGAT
>DASQWQ010000312.1:0-8894 GCA_035640175.1 Rubrobacter sp.
GTACGTGGCGGCACTTCACTGCTACGCAGCGATACAGGCCCGACGTGGAGGCTTACAAGGTTTGGCGTTGCCTTCCCGGAGCGCGCCACCGGGCGTCTAACCACTTATCGTCGCTCCTGCTACTCTCCACGGTCTTCTCGATGAAGTGGACACCTCTCGCGCCGTCGTAAACGGTGGGGAAGTCCCGGGGCAACCCATCGGGTTCGACCTGCTCTTGCCTTGCGCGTATCGACGCAACGACGCTCATATAAACATTGGCGAATGCCTCGAGGAACCCTTCCGGATGCCCCGGGGGCAACCTCGACGCCCTCTTGGCCTCCTCGCAGAGGTAGTCGTTGCCCCTCTTGAGTACCCGTTCCGGCTCCTCCATGCTCCTATGGTAAAGGTAGTTGGGCTCTTCCTGGCCCCACTCAAGGCCTCCCTCGGTACCGTAAATCCTGATGCGCAGGTTGTTCTCCTCTCCGGCGGAAACCTGCGAGGCGAGCATGACGCCCTTGGCGCCACCCTCGTAGCGGATCAGGAGGTTGCCGTCATCGTCGAGACGTCTGCCCTTGACGAAGGTAGTCAAGTCAGCGCAGATTTCGGTCACCTCGAGGCCGGTAATCGTGTAGACCAGGTTTTCGGCATGGGAGCCTATATCTCCTATAGCTCCCGCTATTCCCGAAAGCGCTGGGTCGGTGCGCCACTCGGCCTGCTTGGCCCCGGCCTTCTCTATTCGGCTAGCGAGCCAGCCCTGGTTGTACTCGACAATCACCTTTCTGATTTCGCCGAGCAGCCCTTGGCGAACCATGTGCCGCGCTTGCTTAACCATTGGGTATCCTGTGTAGGTGTAAGTCACAGCGAAGACGCCGCCGCTGCCCTCCACCACTTGCGCCAAGTCTTCAGCCTGCTCGGAAGTGTGGACCATCGGCTTGTCAAGCACGACGTTGAAACCTGCCTCTGCGAAGGCGCGAGCGACGGGATGGTGCATGTGGTTCGGCGTGACGACGCTGACGAAGTCTATGCGTTCTCCGGGCGGCAGGGAGAGTTCTGCCTCGAGCATACGCTCCCAAGAGTCGTAGTTGCGCTCGTCGGGCAGACCGAATTCCCTACCCGAGGCGAGAGACTTTTCCGGCGTCGAGGAGAGGGCTCCTGCGGTAAACTCCACTTGGCCATCCATCAGGGCGGCCGCCCGGTGAATCCCCCCGATAAGGGCGCCCGAACCGCCTCCGACCATACCCATCTTCAGTTTCTTCATGCTATTCCCTCCCGAACGCGGCGTCGAAGGCCGCCGCCGACGGCTCGAAGTCCACGCTCCTAACGAAGGCGGCCGACTCCCTCGCTCCGTGCACCCGGTCCATGCCGGCATCCTCCCACTCAACGGAGAGGGGACCGTTATAGCCGATGCGGTTGAGAACTCTGATCACCGCCTCGAAGTCCACGCCTCCGCGCCCGACCGATCGGAAGTCCCAACCCCTGCGGTAGTCGCCGAAGGAGAGGTGCGAGGAGAGGATGCCGCTCTCGCCGTCTAGCGTCCTTATGGCGTCCTTCATGTGCACGTGGTAGACCCGGTCGGCGAAGCGGTCCACGAACTTCGCCGGGTCCACGAACTGCCAGTACAGGTGGCTGGGGTCGAAGTTGAAGCCGAACGCCTCGCGATGATCCACGACCGCGAGCGCCCTCTCCGCGGAAAAGATATCGTAGGCGATCTCTGTCGGGTGGACCTCGAAGGCGAACCTCACCCCCTCCTCGTCGAAGACGTCGAGGATCGGGTTCCATCTCTGTGCGAAGTCCCTGAAGCCCTCGTCGACCTCCTCCTGCGAGGTCGGGGGAAAGAAGTAGAGCTTGTGCCAGATCGAGGAGCCGGTAAAGCCCGTCACCGTGTCAACACCGAAACGCACGGCGGCCCTCGCCGTCTCCTTCATCTCCTCGGCGGCGCGGCGGCGGACGCCCTCCGGCTCTCCATCTCCCCAGACGCGCTCCGGCACCGTCGCCCGGTGCCGCTCGTCTATCGGGTCGCAGACCGCCTGGCCAACGAGGTGGTTACCTACGGCGTAGCATTCGAGGCTGTTGCGCTTAAGTATCTCGCGTTGGCGCTCTATGTAGCCGTCGTCTTCGAGGGCCTTGTCCACCTCAAAGTGGTCGCCCCAGCAGGCGAGCTCCAAGCCATCGTAGCCTACCTCTCTTGCGAGCGGCGCGAGTTCCTCTAACGGAAGATCTGCCCACTGGCCGGTAAACAGGGTTACGGGTCGCGCCATGATTCCTCCTGCTCTTATTTCTTCCCGTTCCGTCGCGGCGTTGCGGCTCTCACGAAGACACCGCGGCGCGTTGGAGGACGCCCATAAAGGCACGCGAGAACTCCGGCATGTCAGGCCAGCCGGTGCAAGAGACGATGTTGCCGTCCACGACGTCCGGTCCCTCCTCGAAGGTAGCACCGGCCGCTTCGAAATCCGGCTTTAGCGGCGGGAAGCCGGAGACCGTGCGCCCGCGCAGAAGACCGAGGGCCGACGGCACCTGCACGCCATGGCATACGAGGCCGACCGGCAGGTTCTGCTCGAAAAAGTGGGTGCAGATGCGCGCCACGTCCGGATCGTTGCGGATGTACTCGGGCGCCCGGCCGCCTGGGATAACCAGTGCCGCGTACCCTTCAGGTTCCGCCTCCGAGAAGGCGAGGTCCACTGGGAGGTGTCGTCCGGGCCGCTCGGTGTAGGCGTCCCATCCCTCCTCGAAATCGTGGACGACGAGCTTCACCTTGCGGCGGGTGGGCGCGGCGACGTGGACCTCGTAGCCCGCCTCGCGCAGACGAAAGATCGGGTACATCGCGTCGAGATCCTCGGCGGCGTCGCCTGCCAGGACCAGTATCTTCTCCATTGCTTCTCCTCCTATGTCTGGCAACCGTTACGGCGAGTCGAGTGCTCGCCGTAACGGGGTACGAACCGCCGTTTCTCCGGGTCTGTTCTGGGGCCGGAGGATCCTTCGGATCAGCGGTTGTCGGTCAGACTCCTCAGCCTCCCGGGGTCGGGGTTTGGGCCTGCGGAGTCCCTTCGCGGGTCAGAGTCTCCGCCTTGTAGCCACCCCTTGCCCGGTCGCGGAACCAGAAGAAGCCGAAGATCAGGAGCAGGATGAACGGTAGAATCGCCATCGTACGCAGCGCCGTGGCAGGACCACTGGCGTCGTAGATGCCTCCCAGGATCGGCATGGTGATGGCTACCGATATATTTCCGATGCCACCCATGATACCTAAGAGTAGAGCACCGCCGGCGGGAAACCTCTCAGCGGTCACGCCCAGCATCGTCGGCCAGAAGTAGCAAATGCCGATGGCGAAAATCGTGGCCGCGCCGAAGGCGGAGATGGCTGAGTCGGCCACGCTCAAGAGCAGCAGTCCCACCAACGAGGCGCTGGCGGAGCCAATCAAGAGGCCTATCGGTGAGATCCTACCCAGAAACGAGTGGCCCAAAAAACGTCCGATGGCCATCAGGCCGTTTATATAGGCCAGCACGAGTATGCCCGATACGGCGGCTGTCGTGGTGAGAATATTCGGAAGCCACTGGTTCGTGCCGAGCTCCGTGGAGGCCGTAAGCAACATGGCGAAGCACAGAACCAGAAACATCGGCCGGAGAGCCTCTCTAAACATCCCAGCGGTGGAGACGCCGGCCGTCACGCGCTCAGTCTCGGGTATGCGCATGCGCAAAAACATAGCGCCGTAGACGAGCGTCGGTATAAGGATAATTGCCATCTTTACCTGCCAGCCAAACCCCAGCGTGGTCAAAAAGTACGCCGCGAGACCGCCGATGAGAATGCCGCCTGGGAACCACACGTGGAACAGGTTCAGCTTGGCCGTTTTCTGGTTCGGGTAGGCCGTGGCGACCAGCGGGTTGCAGGCTGCCTCCACCGCCCCGTTGCCCAGACCGATGAGCAGAGTTCCCAGGAACAACATCCAGAAACCGCCAGCGAAGATCGTTACAATGATGCCCGTCATGTGCGTTGCGAAAGCCACCACCAGCATCGACTTCAGACCTATGAAGTCGACGATCGCCCCGCCGATGATGACCGACAACGCGAATCCCCAGAAGGCCATGCCGGTGATCCAGCCTATGCTAGTCTTATCTAGGGAGAACTCCGTGCCCCACGTGCCGAGTATGTCGCCGCGGACGGCGAAGGTCATCGCGGTGGCGACCAGAGCTATGCAGCTCGCCAAGAAAAGGCGTCTGCTCTGCGCCTCGGACGTAACAGCGCCGTCCCTTCCGCTTCCCTGAGTGCTCAAGCTCACTCCTCCTTTTCCATTCTGCTCTCTTAGAGAACACGAACTCCTTACCAGTGCGACATCTTCCCTACAGACTCATCGGCTCTCACCTCCCTCCATCCGGGGTCTTGAGCACCCCTTCGGCCGCCATCACGCTCGCACCCATCACACCCGCTAACTCGTCGAGCTCGCTCATCACTACGGGCAGATTGCGCGTGGCGAGCGGCAGCGACCGTTGGTAGACGGCGCTTCGGATCTCGGCCAAAAGCGCGTGCCCTATGTGCGACACCCCGCCACCTATCACGATCATCGAGGGATTGAGTACGTTTACCGCGGCGGCGAGCGTCTGGCCGATTAGCCTCCCAGATCTGCGGATGATGGTGAGCGCACAGTAGTCGCTGCGTCTGGCGGCCTCTCCTATGTCTTTCGTGTTGAGCTCTCCCTTTTCGGTCAGAATCTCTGCGAGGGCTGGGGACTCGCCCTCCCTGGCGCATCTCTCCGCCTGCAGCACTACCGCAGGGGCCGCAGCCATCGCTTCCAGGCAGCCTGTGTTGCCACACGAGCAGATGGGCCCGTTCGGGTCGACACAGATATGGCCGAAGTCCCCAGCGCACCCCTGGGTGCCGCGGTGAATCCTGCCGCCTATTATGATTCCGCTGCCGATCCCCGTGCCGATCTTGACAAAGACCACGTCGTCGACGCCCTTGGCCACCCCGCCCCAGTGCTCGCCGAGGGCCATTGCGTTCACCTCGTTGTCGACGAAGACCGGGGCAGCGTACTCCCCGGCGAACACGTCGCGTATGGGAAACCGGTCCCAGCCCGGCATGATGGGGGGCGCGGTGAGCAGCCCGGACGCCTGCTCGACCGGACCCGGGACGCCGATCCCAATCGCCAGCACGTCCCGCGGATTGGCCGCCTGCCCCTGCAGCAGTTCCGAGAAGAGTTCCTTAACTCGGTGCAGCACGGGCTGCGGACCGAACCTCACGTCCGCAGATTCGCCCCGATGAGCGACCAACCCACTGCCGAGCGTCGTCAGAGCAACGTCGATGGACGTCGCTCCTATGTCGACCACGGCGATCAGGCCCGCGGAGTGGGGAATGCCGAGCAAAGAGGAACGGCGCCCGCCTTCAGATTCGGCCGGGCCCTCCTCCGCGAGCAACCCCACCTCTATCAGCCGAGCCACCTCGGCCGAGATCTTGCCGCGGCTCGAGCTTAGCGCCTCGGTTAGCCGGGCCCTAGAAACCGGTCGGGCCTCGGCGCGAATGTAGGTCATGATCTCGGCTTGCACCCGGTTCTCTACCAGCGGGTAGCGGTAGTGAGCTCCTCTGCTTGTGATGCTGCCCATCTTTTCCTCTCCTCGTATTCTTATTTTAGACAGGGTTTCGCATAATCGTCAACAGCTTTCGTCATTTTTTCCGAAAGTCTTTCTTATCTGACTGTATTCCAGACAAGGTTGCGCTTACCTATGGCTCCCGCCACCCAACTGTTCCTATGCTTTCCTCCTACCGTGCTTGTGGGGGCCGCTTAAGCTCACGTCCCTTGAATCCCTACTATCATAGAGGCGCATGGACTAGCTTAGACTGAGGAGAGCACGTTCCATACAGCGGTGAACTTCTGAGAACGCTCTACACGCAAAGTCCAAGAATCCACAAAAGGTGAAGTCCCAAAGGTGAAGTCCCGGACGTCAAGAGCGTGGGGAGGGCGCTGGACCTCGAGGGCGAGAAGGTCGCCGAAGAGGATACCGGGAACGTGGGCGCTCGCCACCGCTCGGCCTATCGGCTGGTCGGCGCGCTGCCCGGATCGGTGGCGGTCGTGATCTCCCAGGACGGGGGCGTGCGATTCGTATGCCACAAAGGCAGCCGCGTCACGTACTGGGAGCAAGAGTGAACCGACCCTCGTCGAGGATTCGTTGCGTTCCTAACGTTTTTGGCACATGAGGGTGTTGCGCACATGGTAAGCAGGCCGGTTCTGCCAGCCTCGGCTGCACCCGCGTTGCGCTATTCTTCGCCAAGTTTGCTCTCCTGGTGATGTACAGGTGATGTAGACGAGCCCCGGATCGTCTTTCGGGGCTCTACCTGCGGCGAGTATTTGGCTTATCTACGCGGGATTCAGGAGGGTGCCAACGAGGCGCGAACCCGCGACCTTCGGAGCTAACAACCCGTTCGCACACAAGAAACCTAGCCATGGCTACCAAGTGTGTTTCCTATAAGGCCAGAGAGTATTTGAGGAGTGCCGTTTGTCTAGACATCGTAGAAGTGTCGCGCACAATAACCTTGGTAAGGCTCTCCTCCGCGTTGCGGCACGGTTGCAGCACAAGCGCTCTCCTAGCATTCGGAACGCTCATCGTTATATCGTGTTTAACCTGCAAATCACGCATTTCATTAGTGGAGCCGAGGGGACTCGAACCCCTGGCCTCTGCCGTGCAAAGTCAGATCTAAAACGTCGTGGTTGTTCGCTACTGTTCAGAAATACCTGCAAAATCTCGCATTGGCCTCGAGACACATTCGTGTCTGTTCGCCGTTGTTCGCGTGGGTTGGTGTACTACTGGTGTACAAGAGGTGCGAGTTGGTACGCGTTTGGTCATCGACTTCAAGCGTTAGCAACTAACCAGCGCTAACCTAGTTTATGAACTTACGCACCACCTAGCACCTGACGCCAACACTCCGCCATCCGTAGTCATACCGTCCACCCTCTAACGCTCTCCCGACGCCGGCAGTTTTCCGCCACCCTGCGACGTAAGGGCTTTCTACTCCCGTTCGGGGAAGATTTATGTGTGAGCGGCTACGAAAGCATGCTTATTCAGCGGCTGCGCCACCAATAGGCGTCCGCCAACCCCCGGGCCGAACGCCGGGGCGCACTTGTACCCAGCGGGAGATCGTTACCCGCGGCTCGGTCCGTAGCACGCCGTTCGAGGAGCGTCGGGGAGATTGGTAGGATTGGCGTACCAACGCGAGCGGGACCCACGAAGGGCTACCGGGTTGAGCATCCTTTCGATACAGTCGTCGGTGGCCTACGGGCAAGTCGGCAACAGCGCGGCCGTCTTCCCGCTGCAGAGGATAGGTTTCGAGGTGTGGCCGGTCAACACGGTCCACTTCAGCAACCACACGGGCTACGGGCAGTGGCGGGGCTCGGTGCTTCACGCCGAGGACGTTGCCGACATCATCTGAGGCATCGAGGATCGGGGCGTGCTGGGGAGCTGCGACGCCGTGTTGAGCGGCTACATGGGCGATGAGTCGCTGGGTGAGGTCGTAGGCGGGGCGGTCGGCAGGGTAAAGGAGCTAAACCCGAAGGCCATCTACTGCTGCGACCCCGTGATGGGCGACGCCGGTCGCGGCTTCTTCGTGGGGCCTGGGATACCTAGGTTCATCAAGGAGGTCGCGGTGCCGGCGGCGGACGTCATAACGCCAAACCAGTTCGAGGGGGAGTTCCTTACAGGCGTGGAGGTTAGGGATCTGGACGACGCGTTGGGGGCGGCCGACGAGGCCAGGAGGCTCGGGCCTGAGACCGTGTTGACGACGAGCCTGAGGCGCTGGGACGCGGCCGCGGACACCATCGAGATGCTGGCCGTTTCGGAGGAAGGGGCGTGGCTGGTCCAGACGCCGATGTTGGCGCTTGAGGTCAACGGCGCCGGGGATGCGACGGCAGCACTGTTCCTGGCGCACCTGCTGCGGTACAGCACCCTGGCGGAGGCGCTGTCGACGACGGCTTCGACCGTCTACGCCGTGCTGGAAGAGACGCACAGGACGGGCTAGAGAGATGCATCTCGTCTCCGTGCAGGAGAGCGTCGTCGAGCCGCCTCGGCGGTTCGAGGCAAGGCAGACCCGCTAGGGCACGTTAGGGGAGAGCGGCTTGATCTTCGACGCTGGCAACCAGAGCGTGGGTGAAAACCTGGACCGGTGACTCAACGACTCTGTAAGGGACACAGGACGGCAGTGCACCTTCGTGAGGTATGAGCAGCTCGTGCGACTCCACATCAGCCCTGCCCTCGAAAGGATAGCTCTTAAGAAACTCGCTCAATCCGAGCCTTTCTACTGCCTCACGTCCGTACCCTCCGCGGACCTCTCTACTCCAGGTAGTGGTAGTCGAGGCTGTAGTCCCCTTCGAGGGCCTTGCGTATCTCCGCCGGCACCTCGCCCACGGGCTCGGTCCACAGGTGCATGTCGCCCCCTTCGTCCCCGGCGCAGAGGATGTTCTTCTGCCACCCGTCCGCCTCCTCGGGGAAGTCCTCGCGGTAGTGGGCGCCGCGCGACTCCTCCCGGGCGAGGGCGCCGCGCATGACGGCCTCCGCGGCGGTTAGCATTGCGCGCAGGTTGAGGACGTGCTCGAACCGCCGGCTCGGGGAGGCCTCGGGGATCGCAAGCTCTCCGGCGCACTCCTTGAGGTCCTGGAGCTTCACGATCCCCTCGCGCAAGCCGTCGCCGCTGCGGACGATGCCGGCATGGTCCCAGACGAGGTCGCGCAGCTCGTCGATGAGCTCCTCCGGACCCCGTTCGCCGCCTCGTGTTCCGGCCGCGAGCGCGTCGAGGGCCGCGAAGTGCTCGCGCGCCGCCCCCTCCTCGAGCGGGACGTGCGGCAGGAGGTCGTCGAGGGAGTGCGCGAGGTGTTCGCCAAGGATCTTCCCGAAGACGACGGTCTCGGCCAGGGAGTTCCCCCCGAGCCTGTTGGCGCCGTG
>DASQWQ010000313.1:0-16921 GCA_035640175.1 Rubrobacter sp.
TTCCCCGGCGCGAAGGCTACCCTTTACGACAGGGGCCTCGGCGTAATGCTCATCCTGCGCGGGCCAGGGGGTTTCATGGGTGGAAAGGCCAGCGAGGCCCTCGTCTCCCACATAGACCGCTTCCCGACCCTCTGTGATCTGGCCGGCGTCGAGAAGCCTGAGTGGCTGCAGGGCGAGTCGCTCCTTCCGCTCGCGAACGGGGAGGCCGATGAGGTCAGGGACGCCATCTTCGCCGAGAAGACGTACCACGTCGCCTACGAGCCAGAGCGGTGCGTCCGCACCCACCGCTGGAAGTACATCCGGCGCTTCGGCGACCGCACGAAGCCCGTCCTACCGAACACCGACGACGGCCCGAGCAAGGACTTGCTGCTCTCGTATGGATGGGGCGAGCGTGAGATCCCCCGAGCAACTCTACGACCTGGTCCTGGATCCCAACGAGGCGCACAACCTCGCCGGAGGGCCTGCCCACGCGGGGACGCTGGAGGAGCTGCGCGGGAGGCTCAAGGCGTGGATGGTCGAGACGAAAGACCCGCTCCTCGACGGGGACGTGCCTGCGCCAGAAGGCGCCGAGCTCAACGACCCTGATGGGCTCTCCCCCAACGATCCCACGATCGTCATGTGAGCAGGGCTGAGAGGGAAATGTAAACTACGGCTGGAGACGGTCGGAGCGTCGAAAGGAACGCATATGAACGAAGAACGCGGATTCACGTTGTGGTTCACCGGACTCTCGGGCTCTGGCAAGACGACCATATCCGAGATCGTCGAGCACGAGATGCGCGACAGGGAGCGGCAAGTGGAGGTCCTCGACGGGGACATCGTAAGGACCAACCTGTCCAAAGGCCTTACCTTCTCCAGGGACGACCGCAACATAAACGTGCTCAGGATCGGCTTTGTGGCGAACTTGCTTACGCGCAACGGGGTAGGCGTGATCGTCAGCGCCATCTCGCCTTACAAAGAGGCGCGGGACCAGGTGCGGCGCAGGATCGTAGACTTCGTCGAGGTTTTCGTCGATGCTCCACTGGAGGTGTGCGCAGAGAGGGACGTCAAAGGCCTCTACAAGAAAGCCTTCGCCGGGGAGATAGTGCAGTTCACCGGCGTCTCCGACCCCTACGAGCCACCGAACGCCCCCGACCTCGTCCTCAAGACCGACGAAGAGTCGCCGGAAGAGAGCGCCCGCAAGGTCATAGAGAAGCTCGAGTTCTTCGGGTACCTCTGGCCGCGGGAGGCGCAGGAGCCGGAGTACAACTGGAGCTCCCGCTGATCAGCTAGTCAGCAATTCAGCACGCTCAGGCTTCGCCTTCGCTTGTCAGCATTTCAGCTCTTTGGGAACGCAGGATCGATTCTCGTGAACACCGCTGTGAAAGGATAGTCTCCGCGTGGAGGTGGGATCTCTCCGTAACAAGGTCGCTGTGGTGACCGGAGCCTCGAGCGGCATCGGCGCCGCCTTGGCCCGGGCGCTGAACGCAGGGGGCGCTCGCGTGGCGCTCGCGGCCCGCCGGGAAGAGGCGCTATTGGAGATCCAGTCCAGTCTCGACAGCGCAAGCGGTCGGAAGAGCGTTGTCGCGCCGACCAATGTTACGGACCGCGATCAGGCCCGCTCGCTCGTGGCGCGCCGAGGAGGAGCTCGGCCCCGTGGAGATACTCGTCAACTACGCCGGAGTGATGTACTACACACTTATGAAGAACCGGCGCGAGGAGGAGTGGGAGCGAACCGTCGAGGTCAACTGCAAAGGAGCGCTGAACTGCGTCGGTGCTATGCTACCTGGAATGCTCGAGGGAGGGCGGGGTCACATCGTCACGATCTCCTCTAACGCGGGGCGGAAAGTATTTCCCGGCCTCGCAGTCTACTCAGCGAGCAAGTTCTTCGTGGAGTCGCTCTCCCAGGGTCTGAGGCTGGAGACCGCTGGCACAGGTTTGAAGGTGACGACCATCCAGCCAGGCAACGTAGCGACAGAGCTCATCTCGATGAGCGCGGATGAGGAGGCGCTGGAGGAGTACGGACAGCCTGGCGAGAGTAGGGTGCTCGATCCGGAGGGCGTGGCCGCGTCGGTAGTGCACGCGCTGGTGCAACCAGAGCACGTCGGCGTAAACGAGATCCTGATCGAGCCCCGCGACGAACCGGTTTGAGGAACGCTCCTACGAAAGGACTGCAAGTTGAAGATCTTCCCTACGCGCATCTTACTGGCCACCGACGGTTCTCCGCACGCGGATCAGGCGGCTGCGGTAGCGACAGATCTAGCCCAGACCACAGGCTCGCGACTGCACGTCGTCGCAGTTGGGCGCACGTTTCCTGCCGCCGTCTACGACGAATATGCCGAGACGCGGCGCGACGATCTCAGGAGGGAGGCCCAGGAGATACTCGACGAGCAGGTCGGGAAGATCGAGGAGGCAGGTGGCACCGTCGCGGTCGCCCACCTGAAGATGGATGAACAAAGGGATGAGGCGATAGTACACCTTGCTGAAGACATTGACGCCGGCCTGATAGTGATCGGCAGCCGCGGGTTCGGCGGGATGAAAAGGGCCCTCATGGGTAATGTCGCCGATTCCGTCGTCCGTCACGCCCACTGCCCCGTCCTGGTAGTGCGCCCGACCGGAGGTACCAGCCAGCCCTTCTAAAACGCGCTGGTCAGCACGCTGCCTACGGCAGCTTGTCAGCATTTCAGCACTTCAGCTCTGAGTGGTCCTTGAGGTAGTGCGAGATCTATCGTCTCGAGAAGCCCTGAGGTTTTTGGGAGCAGTGTGATGGTCCATCGTTGGGGTGGTGGGGCGGGGTGAGCCAACTTAACTTATTCTGTCTACAAGAGTTTCCATGCCATCCCCACGACCGCTCCGGCGGGGACCATTAGGTAGATCGGAACCTTGAACCTTTGCAGCACAATGAACGATGCGACGGCCACGATCAGGGCGAAGAGGTCTAGCCCCGTCAGGGAGACACCGTTCGGGAACAGGACCTGCGTGGCGAAGAAGACGGCCAGGTTGGCGATGACGCCGACGACCGCCGCTGTAACCCCCACGAGGACGGCCCTGAGCCTCCGCTCGTTGGCCAGGAGCTCTATGTACGGGGCGAACAGGAAGATGAACAGGAAGCAAGGCAGGAACGTCGCGTAGGTAGTGATCGCCGCCCCGAGCGTCCCGTAAAGCAGGGGGGCGAAGGTGCCAGGGTCGTTGTAAGCCCCGATGAATCCGACGTACTCGGTGACCATGATGAGCGGTCCCGGTGTGGACTCGGCGAGGCCGAGTCCCTGCACCATCTGGTCCGCTGTCAGCCACCCGTAGTCATGAACCGCCACGTCAGAGATGTAGCTCAGTACCGCGTACGCCTCCCCGAAGGTCACGAAGGCGGCCCCCGTGAAGAAGAGGGCTTCTCTGAAGAGCACGTCCTCCCCGCCGCGCCAGATCCAGACGGCCCCAACAGGCATCGCCCAGAGAATTAGGAACGTCCCAAGGAGCCTCAGGTTACGCAGCATCGAGGGCCGGCCGTTGGATGCGACCCGGTCTACCGCGGACTCCTCCTCCTGCGAGGAGCCGTGCCCGCCACTCTGGAAGGCTTCAGGCACCGCGCGGCTCACGAGAAGCCCACCGAGGGCGGCGGCTAGCACCACGAACGGGAAAGGGACCGACAAAAAGTAGAGGGCGACGAACGCCGCGACCGAGAAACTTATGAGCAGGTAGTGGTTGAGGGCACGCCTGGCGATCCGCAGGACAGCTTCGATGACGATGGCTATCACCACAGGTTGGATCCCGTAGAGGAGACCCGTGATCGCCGGCACGTCCGAGTGGGCCACGGCCAGGTACGAAAGGAGCCACAGCACGAAGATGGAGGGGATCACAAAGAAGGAACCTGCCACGATCCCCCCACCATCCCGTGCAACCTCCACCCGATGTAGGTCGCGACCTGCTGGGCCTCCGGGCCTGGCAACAACATGCAGAAGTTGAGCGTCCTCAAGTACTGGCCCTCAGAGACCCACCGTTTCCTCTCCACCAACTCCCTGTGCATGATGGCGATCTGGCCCGCAGGCCCCCCGAAGTTGATGAAACCCAGCTTCACCCAGAACCAGAAAGCCTCCCAGAAGCCGACCGGTTTGGTCTCAGTCCCCTCTTTCGCCCACTCTCTTTCTACATTATCCCCACTTACCAAGTGAACAATAGCGAGCGCCTAACCACGGTAACCCCGAAAGTCAAGGATCAGGCAACAGGTAGCAGGCAACAGTGGTGAAATGCTGAAGTGCTGACCTGCCGCCCAACCGGCGGCGTGCTGAAATGCCAACTACCTAATGATGCACCCAGGCTTCGGGGTCGCGGGTGAGTTTCGTGATCGAGGAGGGGAGCTTTCCATCGACGATATCGGCGAGGGTTACGGACTCCAGTACGGCGCGCAGGTTGGCACGCACCGCGATCCAGACCTCCTGCAGGTGCTCTGCTGCGCCCTGGTACTCGACCGCCTCGGGCCACTCGCCCCTAACGTTGGCGAGGGGTCCTTCGACGGCGCGGATGATGGCAGCAAGCGAGATCTCCTCCGCCGGCAGCGCGAGCCAGTAGCCACCCGATGCGCCACGCCTGGTACGGACTATCCCGGAGCGTTTCAGGTCGTGAAGTATGTTCTCCATGAACTTCTTAGGGATGCCCTGGGTCTCCGAGATCCAATCCCCCTTTATAGGGCCGGCGTCCTCAGTCGCAGCTAGGGCCAGCTCGGAGGCCGCCCTGAGCGCGTAGTCGGTCTTGGCCGAAACCTGCAAGCTACCTCACGCTCCCTGAAAGGATTCGGCTATACCAGCCGGCCTTAACCTTCATCGTCCCTCTTTCTCTCACCCTGGTTCGGCACGTAGACGAACCAGTAAGATCCTATAAGTAACCCCAGGAAGAACACCAGCGCCCCGGCGAACTGCCAGTACTCCGTAGCCATCCAACCTCCTTCGGGTCCCGAAACCGTCAGACGTCCGCCACACAATTCTACGATAGCAGCGCCGGCTTCGCCGCCCGGTCCGGGTTCGAGTTCACGATACCTTCCGCGGAGGCCCAGTTATCGTTCCCCGGCCGGCCTTTCCGCTGGCCGCGCCAGGTACTGGATGTAGCCGCGCGGATTGCGTTCTGCCTCTTCACCAGCTCTCTGGCCCGCCACTCGGCCTGCTCCAGCGTCGCGTATCGGGCCATCACTATCTTCCCGAAGAGCGTCACCGCCGCCACCTCGAAGCGTTCCTCTTCCACCCAGCTCCAGTCTTGACCCCCTTTCATTGTGCCTGCTAAGATCGCCTTTAGCAACGCTTTCCGGGAGAGGGAGTACAGGCGCTCGGGCCGTATCCTTAACGGATCCTGCACCCGACCTATAGAGGAGACGAGATGCTAGAGGGACTTGTCCAGGACTTCCAACTTACCCTCCCCTACTTCCTGCGCCGGGCTGAGCAGCTCTACGGGCACCGCGAGATCGTCACCCGCCGTCCCGACAAGTCTTTCCACAGACACACCTACGCCGACTTCGTCTCTCGCGCCAAGAAGCTCGCCGTAGCCCTCGGGAAACTCGGCCTGGAGCCCGGGGACAGGGTAGGCACGCTTGGCTGGAACACCTACCAGCACCTCGAAGCGTACCTCGGCGTTCCTTCATCGGGACTTGTATTACACACCCTCAATCCCAGGCTGCACGAGGACGACCTCGCCTATATCGCCAGCCACGCCGATGACAGGGTAATGCTCGTCGACGAGACCCTGGTGCCCGTCTTCGAGAAGTTCATGGCTCGTACGGGCGTCGAGCACGCTGTGGTCGTGACAGAGGGCGGGGATGTGCCCGAAGGTATGATCTCCTACGAGGACCTGATCGGGGACTCCGACGAGGCCGACTTCGAGTACCCCGACTTCGACGAGAACCAGGCGGCGGCGATGTGCTACACCTCAGGGACGACGGGACGCCCAAAGGGGGCCCTCTACTCTCACCGCTCGACGGTACTCCACTCCATGATGGTGGCGATGGGCAACACGTTCGCGCTCTCGGAGGCTGACTGCGTGCTGCCTGTGGTCCCCATGTTCCACGTCAACGCCTGGGGCCTGCCCTTCGCCTCCGTCCTCGTCGGGGCCAAGCTGATGATGCCTGGCCCGAATCTGGACGCTCCAAGTCTTCTAGAAGACCTGGAGCAAGAAGAGGTGACGCTCACGGCTGGTGTCCCGACCGTCTTCCTCGCTGTCCTGCAGGCTCTTGACGCGGAGCCGGAGAGGTACGATCTGTCGGAGCTGCGCGCGATGGTCATCGGGGGGTCTGCGGCGCCCAAGGGCGTCATAAGAGACTACAAGGAGCGACATGGGATCGAGGTCGTCCACGCCTGGGGTATGACGGAGATGAGTCCCATCGGGACCGTGGCCAACCTGACTACCGAGATGAAGAAACTCCCCGAGGAAGAGCAACTGGAGTACGAGGCCAAGCAGGGCTACCCCGTGCCATTCGTTGAGATACGCGCCCGCGGCGACGAGGGTCTGGTTCCGTGGGACGGGAAGTCCATGGGCGAGCTAGAAGTCCGCGGTCCTTGGGTCGCGAGTTCTTACTACGAGGCGCCAGAGGGGGACGACAAGTTCACGGACGACGGTTGGTTCAAGACGGGGGACGTCGTCACCATAGACCGTTTCGGGTTTATCAAGATCACCGACCGCAGCAAAGACCTCATAAAGAGCGGGGGGGAGTGGATCTCCTCGGTCGAGCTGGAGAACGCGCTTATGGCTCATCCTGCCGTCTCCCAGGCCTGCGTAATCGCCATTCCCCACGAGAAGTGGGACGAGAGGCCTCTGGCCGCCATCGTCCTCAGGGAAGGCGAGAGCGCGACGGAGGACGAGCTGCACACGCACCTCGAAGTGAACTTCGCCAGGTTCTGGCTGCCAGACGCCTACGAGTTCGTGGAGGCCATCCCGATGACCGCGACGGGCAAGTTCCAGAAGTTGAAGCTGCGCGAGCAGTTCGAAGGCTACACGCCCTCGAATAGTTAGGGTGAAGGTCATCGGGGCCGGCTTCGGCCGAACGGGCACCTGGTCGCTGAAGGCGGCGCTCGAGGAGCTCGGCTTCGGTCCTTGCTACCACATGACGGAGGTCTTCGCCCACCCCGGGCACGCTGATTTCTGGAGTTCAGCCTGGCGCGGAGAGCCGGTGGATTGGGAAGGAGTCCTCGGAGGCTACGAGGCCACCGTGGACTGGCCGGCCTGTACTTTCTACGAGGAGCTCATGGAGCGGCATCCCGACGCGAAGGTGCTCCTGAGCGTCCGCGACCCAGAACCGTGGTATGAGAGCACCCGCAACACCATCTACGAGTTGAGCAAGCTCCTCGAGCGCTCTCCCACATCGCGTCTGATCTTCGGCCTGATCAGCCTCCTCGTCTTCGGCGGCTTCGCCGGGGGCAGGAGCAACATGGTGAACGACATGATCTGGGAGGGCACCTTCGACGGGCGCTTCGAGGATAAGGCCTACGCCATCGAGGCCTTCGAGCGGCACAACGAGGAAGTCAAACGCCGCGTCCCTCCCGAGCGGCTGCTGGTCTACGACGTGAGGGAGGGCTGGGAGCCGTTGTGCGAGTTCCTCGGCGTTCCCGAGCCAGAAGAGCCGTTCCCGCGCCTCAACGATGCGGCCCAGATGCGGCGTGGGACAAAGGCGGTCAGGGCGCTCGCCACCGCCATACCCGTCGCGCTCACGCTCTCGGTCGCGGCGGCTCTCGTTCTGCTTCGCAGGCGCGCCTGATGGTAGAGATCCTCCTCCAGAAGAACGTGCCGGCCGGGATGCGCGACGGCGCGACCCTAATGTCCAACGTCTACCGGCCTGCCGGCGGCGGGTACCCCGTTCTTCTGACACGCCTCCCATACGGCAAGGACCTCCCTTTGGACGGGTCGGTCTTGGATCCCGTAAGGGCCGCGGAGGCCGGCTACATCGTCGTCGTGCAGGACGTGCGCGGACGTTACCGCTCGGAAGGCAAGTTCGTCCCCTTCGTCAAGGAGTATGAGGACGGCTACGATACCGTCGAGTGGGCCGCGAAGCTCCCCGGTTCCAACGGATCGGTCGGCATGTACGGCCTCTCTTACTTCGGTAAGACCCAGTGGCAGGCCGCCGTCATGCGGCCGCCCTCGCTGAAGAGCATGGTCCCCGGCCTCACCTGGGGTAACCACCTCAACGGCGTCCAGATGCGCGGCGGCGTCCAGGAGCTCGGCCTGATGCAATTCTGGGCGCAGACCTCGCTCACCCTCGACCTGCTCTTCCGCAAGTACGCCGGCGACCACGAGCGCATCGGGGAGAAGCTTCCTGAGGTGATCCGCACCATAGACACCCTCCTCGCTGGCGGCGGCTACGACGTGCTGCCGCTCAAGGACCTTCCGAACCCGGACGAGCTGGTTCCTTTTGTGGAGGGAGGTTTCGGGCGCGGCGTCCACGACGAGGACTGGGAGTATCTCAACATCGAGGGCAAGTACAAGAACGTAGACGCGCCCACCTTCCACATCGGCGGCTGGTACGACTGCTTTATCGGGGAGACGCTCCGCCAGTACGAGGCGATGAAAGAACGCTCTCGGGAAGCAGGGATACGTCCGCCGCGCCTGCTGGTCGGCCCATGGACGCACGGGGATTTCGGCAGCACATTCGGGGATCTCGACTTCGGCATAGGGAGCTCGGGCATGTTCCTGGACTACAGAGGCGACCTGACAGACGCCCACCTCCGCTGGTTCGACGCTACCCTGAAGCGAGACGAGGGCGCGCTCCGGGGTACGCCCCCGGTAAAGGTGTTCGTCATGGGAGAGAACCGCTGGCGCGGCTACGAGGAGTGGCCGCCTCCAGGGTCGCATAGAGAGGATTGGCACCTGCGCTCCGACGGCTCGCTGCGCCGCGGAGCAGGTGGAGCCGGGGACGAGCCCGCACGCTACGACTACGATCCCGAGGACCCTGTCCCCACGGTGGGTGGTCCCGTCCTCATGGCCGCCATTCACCGCTCAGGGCCGAGGGATCAGCGGGCCATCGAGGGCAGACCCGACGTGCTCGTTTACACGAGCTCGCCCCTGGAGAGTCCTCTTACGGTCCTCGGTTCCATCTACGTCACGCTCTTCGCGGCCTCCTCCGCCCCCGACACGGACTTCGTGGCGCGGCTCGTCGACGTCCACCCTGACGGTCGGGCGATCTGCGTCGCCGACGGCATCCTGCGGGCGAGCGCTAGGGAGAGCTACCCCGCATCCGGCGTGGTGATACCTATGGCGCCCTCGCCTATCAAGCCGGGAGTGGTTTACGAGTACGTCATCGACCTGTGGGCGACAGGCATCACCTTCCTCCCCGATCATAGGATGCGGGTGGAGATCACATCCAGCTCCCATCCCCGCTGGGAGCGCAACCTCAATACCGGCGAGAGCACGCTCGACTCCTCCCGCACCGAGGTAGCACGCCAGACCATCTTCCACGACGCGGGGCGACCGAGCAGGATCACGCTGACCGTAGTAGAAGGGTAGGGAGATGAACGTCTCGAAAGCGGTCCTGATCACAGGCTGTTCTTCAGGCATCGGATGGGCCACCGCCGAGCGCCTCGTGAACGTGGGCTGGAAAGTCTACGCTACAGCCCGCAATGTCGAGAAGATAGCTCCGCTCGAACAGCGTGGTTGCCAACTCCTACCCCTCGACGTGACCGACGAGGACTCGATGCGCCTGGCAGTCGATGAGGTCGAACGGCGGGAGGGGGCCGTCGGCGTACTCGTCAACAACGCTGGTTACAGCCAGTCAGGGGCCGTGGAGGCAGTGCCTATGGAGAAGGTCCGACGACAATTCGAGACGAACGTCTTCGGGCTCGCGCGGATGTGCCAGCTGGTGTTGCCAGGGATGCGGCGGCAGGGGTACGGTAGGATCGTCAACGTCTCCTCCATGGGTGGGAAGCTGACGTTCCCAGGCGGCGGCTACTACCACGCCACCAAGCACGCCGTCGAGGCGCTAAGCGACGCTCTGCGCTTCGAGGTAGAAGGCTTCGGCGTCAAGGTCTCCGTCATAGAGCCCGGCCTCATCAGGACCGGCTTCGCAGACACCGCCCTCGGCTCGATGGATGACTTAGACTGGGAGAACCCCTACGCCGGCTTCGACGAGGACGTTGCGAGAACGACGGCGGAGAACTACGAGCGGGGTCCTATCTCGAAGCTGGGCGGCGGATCCGAGGCGGTCGCCGAGGCTATAGAACAGGCGATCTCCGCCCGCAGTCCTAAGAGCCGTTACGCCGTCACACCTTCGGCGCACCTGTTTCTGCGGCTCAGACGTCTCCTGCCGGACAGGGCCTGGGATGCGGTTTTGAGAACGACCTATCCGCAACCGGGGAGGTAGCAGGTGCGCATAGAGGAGAACACGTTTCTCGTGGCCGGCGGTGGCTCCGGTTTAGGGGAAGCTACCGCCCGCACTCTCGCCGCGTCGGGAGCGCGCGTCGTTGTCGCCGATCTAAGGGGCGAGGCTCCTCAAGGTGGCCGCTTTGTGGAGACTGACGTCACCGACGAGAGCAGCGTGCGGGCGGCCGTGAACGCGGCCCTGGAGGTCGGAGATCTACGCGGCGCCATAAACTGCGCCGGGGTCGCCAGCGCGGAGAAGGTCCTCGGAAGAGAAGGGCCGCACTCGCTCGATGCTTTCACGAAGGTCGTTCAAGTCAACCTCATCGGCACCTTCAACATCGTCAGGCTCGCGGCCGAGGCCATGGTCAGTAACGATCCATCAGAGAGCGGAGAGCGCGGCGTCATCGTCAGCACGGCCAGCGTGGCCGCTTTCGACGGCCAGATCGGGCAGGTAGCCTACGCCGCGTCCAAGGGCGGCGTCGTCGCGATGACCCTCCCCGTCGCCCGCGAGCTCGCCGGCAGTGGCATCCGCGTCATGGCCATCGCCCCCGGCATCTTCGACACCCCGATGATGGCTGGTCTGCCAGAAGAAGCTCGAGACCCACTGGGAAGACAGGTCCCTTTCCCCCCGCGGCTCGGCAGGCCCGAGGAGTACGCGGAGCTAGTGAAACACATCATCGAGAACGAGATGCTCAACGGCGAGGTCATTAGGCTCGATGGGGCGATCCGGATGGCGCCTCGCTGAAGTGCCGATCAGCGCGGGTTGGGAAAGGTCGACCTTTCCGCATCCCGCCTTCAGTCGCCGTCCCGCGACGGGACTGCCACGGGTGCCAACTCGACGTGCATCGTCTTGTTGCCCCTTAGGCGATGGACTAGTGGGACAAGGAGGCGGTGTAGGGCAGGATACTTGCTGGCGAGCAGCCTTCCTGCGCGGGACGACTCTTCGCCTTCGAGCACTGTGGCGCGGGCCACTATCGCCGGCGCCGTAGGCCTGCCACAAGCCGTGGAAGGGGCGAACTCGACTTCGGGGTTATTGCGGATGCGCCTCAGCTTCCACGCCGTATCCCAGGTACGGAAGTAGGCGCGATCCCCCTCCACCACGATGTTGACAGCGGTGCCGACCGGGGTGCCGTCGCGCTTGTACGTGGTCAGCAAGACCGCCCACGGTCCGACGAAGGGTTCGAGGGTCTGCGTCGCATCGTTCATCGCTCGGTTACCTCCCTATCTGTCGCCATCACCGAGTGCAGAAAGTCTTCCCAGCGGATCTTTCCGTAAGCCTGATCCGGGCACACCAGCGCGCCTTCGCGGAACGCGCGAGCCGTCTTCCCCGGCACGGAAACCTCGAAGACCCCCCGCCTGCTTCCCTTCACCCGTAAGTAGCCGCGGGTGGCGTCGGCCAAGGTCCTTACCTCGGGGCCGCCGATGTCAGGGGCGCGTCCCGCAGGCCCCGGAGAGCGCGAGATCTACCAGACATCCAGCGACCTCCCCTGCGCCTATGGGCTGGCCGAGGAAACCTCTCGGGATGACCATTACGGGCAACCGGTCAAGGAACCGCATGGCCATCAGAACGAGGTCGTAGAATTGCGTCGCCCGCACGATGGTGTGCGGGACCGGAGAGCTTTCGACTACCCCCTCGGTCTCGAGCTTTATTCGGTAGTAAGGATATGATGTGGCCCGGTCTATGCCCTCGATGCGGATATAGGCGAGGTGCGAGACACCGGCCTCTGCGGCGCTTCGAGCAAGCGCCCTGTTCCCTCGACGTCTACCTTGCGGGCTTTGCGAAAGGGGCTAGACGCACAGTGGATTATGGTATCGACGCCCTGTACGGCCGGCTCCAACCCCTCTCCTGTGAGAAGGTCCCTTCTTATGGTGCCGGGTCTGCCGCTCCGGCTAAAGACACGCGCCCCGATGCCCTCGGAGCCGAGACGCTCTACCACACGCCGGCCGAGCACCCCTGTCCTTTCCGTGACGAGGACTTGCGGCGGGTTCATCTCGAGTCCTCTCTTTCGGCCTGTTCGAGCGGCGGCACGCTCCCGAGCTTCTCGGGGTTGACGACGAGGCGGATGGTCCTGATGCTCCCCTCGGCCACCTCGAGGGTCACGACGCTCTGGGGACTGCCGTCCCCGAAGTAGCCGACGAGGCCAGGCCTTCCGTTGACTCGCGTTAGCCTTACGGCGAAGTCGGGCGGGATGTTGCGTAGTATTCCGGTGAGGAAGCGGGCGACATTGTCGGCGCCGTAGATAGGTCTCAGCGCGGCGCGCGTCTTCCCTCCGCCGTCAGAGTAGAGCGTCACGTCCTCGGAGAGCAGCTCGAGCAGGGCCTCCATATCGCCTCCGATGCTTGCTGCAGGAAGCCCTCCATCAGGCGTTCCTCCTGCTGCGGTTAGCTTTCGAAGCGGGGTCGCCTGGCCGCCAGCGATTGCCTGGCGCGGCGTGAGATCTGGCGACAGTTCGCCTCGCTCTTTCCGACGAGAGAGGCTATCTCCGCGTACCCGTAGGCGAAGACCTCCCTGAGCAAGAACACAGCCCGCTCGACCGGGGTGAGGCTCTCGAGCAACACCAGTAAAGCCATCGAGAGCGAGTCTTCGAGCTCGGCCTTGCCTGCAATCTCCTTGGCCTGCTCTCCGAGCAGCGGCCCGGGCAGCCAGGGGCCGACGTACTGCTCGCGGCGCTCCCTGGCGGAGCGCAACCTGTCGATGCACAGACGGGTCACCACCTTCGAGAGGTAGGCGGAGGGAGAGCGGACCTCATCTTCAGAGGCTCGCTGCCAGCGCAGGTAGGCCTCCTGCACCGCGTTCTCGGCGTCCATGACGCTGCCCGTCATCCTGTAGGCGATCGAGAACAACAAGGGCCTGTTCCGGTCGAACACCTCGTCGCGGCTCACCACGGCCCGACCGCGCCTTCGCGAGACGACCTCCGAATATGTCCTCTGTGCGTACGGCTCATCACGTCGCTCTACGAATAAGACGAAACGACCCGGTCCAGCGTGACAAAAGGAGGCCTGACGGCGACGGTCTTACGGGTGAAGGATCAGGCACCCCTACGGACCACATCGAGGACCGTGGAGTAGGAGTTCAGCGGACGGTTGTCATCCATGGGCACGACCGTCACGTCGGCGCCTCGCCCGGCAACCACGGCGAAGGCTGGATCGTTGGTGTCCATGACCACGATCGTGGGGACGCCGGCGACGATCGCAGCCCCCGCGAAACCGTGGTCTGCGACCACCAGGTCGACCGCTCCTGTCTGCTGCAGCACATCCCTCATGGGCTCGGGGTCGTGGGTGTGGAACAGGCTGGCCCCGTCGCCGAGAGCGGCTACCGACTCCGCCCAGTCCAGGGACACCCCCCGCTCGTAGCGTCCGCGCGTCTCGACGGTGAGAACGTCGCCACCCAGCTCTTGCGCCCAGCGGGAGAGCCCGAGGTAGTAGAGGATCAAAGCTCCAGGATGCCCGGTGGCGAAGATCAGTCGTCCACCCGACCCGGCGACGGCTCCTATCCGCCCTCCCGCCTCGACGAGCCCTGCGGCCGTACGCACCGGGTCTATGCACCCTCGTCCCTCGTTCTCCTCCATGTCCGGCGGGTAGCCGATCTGGAAGGCAACGGCGTCGTAGGCCTCCTCGAAGTCCACTTCCCGCAGCAGGTCCTCCATCCCAAAAGTGTTGGTCTCATCGTGCTCTAGGAGCAGCCCTATCTTGTAGAGGTTGTTCTCGGCACCGTGGGAGGTGCAGGTGCCGGCTACTCCAGCATCGAGAAGCCGGTCCGCGTGCTGTCCGAGCAGAGGGTTCACGGAGGTTGAGTTTAGCAGAGCGCGTCGGTCGCAAGAGAGCGCCGGCTACGGTACTGTTGCCTTCGGCGGGCGTTGCCTTGGGCCCTGTCGATGTCCTGATCAGAGTGATCCAACGGGCTTCCTCGTCGTTTGTTGATACATACACTACTCGCCTATTGAAGGAGCCTCTAGCTCTAGTCGGAAAGCCTTCCGACTCCCGCTTCGACGAATCTAGTTACGGACGGTTCCTTCCGGTCTTGGCTCCCCAAGCCCCACCGAGGGCACCGCCGATGAACGGAGCCAGCAGCGCGAGGATGCCGCCCACTATGGCCGCGGTGCCAAGCCCCTGCGGGACGCTCGTCGGGATGGACTGCGTGAGACCTGGTGGCACGGCGTTGCCCAACGCGTCCGCGAAGGTGACCCCAAAGATTCCGCCTACGATTACGAAGAGTATCGCGACGATGAGGGCCAACAGGGCCACCAGAAGGCCGTGCTTGGCCCCGGAGCGGCTTGCCATCCTGCCCGCCACGTAGCCGCCGATCAGGAAAGCCAACAGGAGGGTTACGGCGGCGCCTACGATGCTCGAGATGCCGCCCGAAGAGGCCCCTAGGCCCAGCAGAGCAACGATCCCGACCACCCCGGCGGCGACGATGCCGCTAAGGATGAGCCCGGCACCTAGTGCCGCGAGCCAGCCGAAGACGATGCTGGTTCAGCTCGTTCCGAGTTCGTTCTCCTTGCGCTGGCGGTCCGTCTCCTGAATCCGGCGCGCTTCCCCGACCCTACGCGTGCCGGACTCAAGGTGACCGTCGCCAGAACGCACCTCGTTCTCCTCTACCCTCGGCGCGTCGGCGTTGCCTTCTGCGCTTGTTCTCTCGCTCACCTTTCATCTCCATTCCGAGTGAACCTTAGACAACGCTCTAGCTCCTGAAGCCCAGGGCTCAGTTCTGGGCCATGGTCCGGTGGTAGAGGAGCGCAGCCAGCACCCCGACTATGATCGGCCCTAGTATGTAGAGCCACATGCTGGTGAGGTCGCCCGCCACAAGCATCGGCCCCAGGGCGCGAACCGGGTTTACGGCGCCTCCGGTGACGGGACCGGCTATGAACACCCCGACCGCAAGGGCAAACCCTACCGCTATGGGGGCGATGGCCGCAGGCGCCCTCGCGTCGGTCGCCACAGCCACCACCACGAAGACGAGAATGAAGGTGATGAGGATCTCTAAGAGGAACGCCTGCAGATCGCCGACGCCCTGCGCCGGGTAGGTGGCCGCAAGCTTGGCTTCGCTCCTGCCCGGGCCGCCGAAGGCGATCCAGGTGCCCACTGCCCCCAGCACGGCCCCGAGGAGCTGCGCCCCTAGGTATGCAGGAACAGACTTCCATGGAAACTGGCCGGTTGAGGCCATCCCCAAAGTTACGGCCGGGTTGACGTGCGCCCCCGAAACGTGCCCGATGGCGGCGACCACGGCGGCGAGGGCCAGCCCGAAGGCGAGCGCAACTGCCAGCGAGTCATAGGCCGCGCCGGCTGTGGGGCGGCTCAAGATGGCGCCGACCGCCACGGCGGTCCCACCGAAGACCAGGATGAACGTGCCCACCAGTTCGGCCAGCGCGGCGGGCAGGATGGGGTCGCTGGTGCTGCTGCCGTACAGGCCGTCGCCCTTGAGCTCTTCCTCCCTGTCTACCACCCCGTCTCTTGCGGCGCGGCGCATGTCTTCCCTGGTTATGCGCTGCCCGGCTACGCCTTCGGCGACGCCAGGATCGGCGATGCCCCTTCTGGAATCCCCCGGTCCGCGACGCCGGACGCTCGACGTCGGATCGTCCTCCACCCGGCGTTCTTCGTGGCCCGTGGGTCCCGAAGCGGGGATGTCGGGCCCGAGGCCCCGCGCCCGGGGGCGTTCCTCGTTGTTGCCGGCCCCCCCCTCACGGCGCACCTCCACCGCATCCGGGTCATTGCCGGACGCCCGGGCCTCTCCCGGCTCCACCGGCCTGTCCTCGTTCCCTGCTCTTCCTCTGTCCATCTCGCTCTTGCCTCCTATGCGGGGACCTGCGATCCCCTAATCGACGACCTTCTGGCCCTTGGCCTTGTCCTTCTTCCTGGGACCCCGAGACGCCTTGCCCTTCTTGGCAGATTTCATCGCCTTGCCTACGGCCTTCCGGGTGAACATCCTCACGATCGTGTTTACGACGACGTTGCCCATGCCGCCCATCTGGCTAGTCCTCCTCCCGCGCTAGGGGTGCCTGAATTGGGAGCTCCCACAGGACACCTCCGGCGCCGTACTTTGTCCGGTCGTCTCATCTCGACCTCCTCGTGGCGCAGGTTCATCTCGACTTCGACTACCCTCTTGCGGATGTGAGTTTCCGCCGTGTTTGCTTACCCTCTGCGGTGCCTGGTGTCGTCCTCTATATCCACCTCTTCGCGCCTCACGTCCTCCTCGACGATCTGCCGCTCGTGGACGACGTCCTTGCGAACGCGGATTTCCTCTTTCACCACAGGCTTTTTCTGGACCACGACCTCGTCCTCTACCACTGGTACGGATATCTCGTCGGCGCCTATCTGGGCCTCGGTGGCCTCGCCGCTTACCGGCACCCGCTCGACGTTGACCTCCTCGCGACGGGTCGGTACCTCTACACGCTCCCGGTAGTTGCGGACGCGCTTGCGGACTTTGACGCTACCGGCCTCGCGCTCGCGGGTTCCCGCGAGCAGTTCTTCTTCGCTGCGCTGGACCCTGAGCTCGTCCTCGTCCTCGAGGTCGCTCCCCGGCTGGCTGAGCCCTTCCTGGTTGCGGTCGTGCTCGCGGAACTCGCCGGACTCGGTGTCGCCCATGCTCATGCCCGAGCCAACCGTGCCGGCGCTCCCTGAGTCG
>DASQWQ010000314.1:0-5095 GCA_035640175.1 Rubrobacter sp.
AGGCTACGCTTACCCTCGCGACCGCCATCCTCGACGTAGCCGCCCTCTCCTTTCTGGGCCTCGGCGCCCAGGCTCCCACACCGGAGTGGGGCGCGATGCTCACCGACGCCTTTCGCAGCGGCTTCGGCGTCTTCGTCACCGGTCAGCACGCCATCATCTTCCCCGGCATAGCCATCGCCCTGTGCGTCCTCTCCGTCAACTTCATCGGAGACGGCCTCCGCGACGCCCTGGACCCGCGCCGCAGGACGCAGTAGCGCCGCGATCGTACGCGGCCAAGCCGGAGGTCCTCCAGATGGCTCGGGTCCCCCTCCTCCCCGCGGACCAGCTCATCTGGGCTAGGAAAAAACCACTCATTTGAGGGATGCGCCAACGCTTCCGCCTGGCGTAGAGGAGTGTGGCAGGCCGGGCACAGATCACCCTCCTAAGAGATCCAGAGGCCGGCGACATCATCCAGAACCGGGTATCTCGGCCGTGATCGTGCCCTCCTAGAGGCCGACCCAGTCCTTCTCCTACGTCAGCGTTTTGCCAGGTCGGTGGGTATCCGAGGCGGACGTGCCCGCACTAGCAGATGGCTGCGCGTGAGTAATTGTTAACGTCGTATGTTGTTTTGTTATACATGGACGGTATCATGTATCGATTGTGAGCCAGCAACTTTTCGGGTCCTGGACCCGCACCGAAGAGAACGAAGAGAAAGCACGCTCTTACGAGCCGAGGCCGAGGCGGCGGTGGAGCCGCGGGACGCTGGCGCTGCTGGGGGTAGCTCTGATCCTGCTCTCCGCCGGGCTCGTGTTCGCCGACATCCGGAGCGTGGGGGAGGCCGAGGTCGCGGCCCCGAAGAGCGAGAGGCTCAAGCTCACGATCCCCCAGATGAAGCGGGTGAGGGACGTCCCCGTCTATGATGGCGCCGCCGGCGACAAGGGCAAACTCGCCGCCGGCGCGCTCCACCTGAGGGACACGAACTTCCCGTGGGAGACGGAGGCGAACGTCTACATCGCCGGACACCGCCTCGGCTACCCCAGGACGAAGAGCTTCCTCGTCTTCTGGAACCTGGACGAGCTGAGGCGAGGGAACAAGGTGGTGCTGGAGGACGCCAAGGGCCGGAGATACGTCTACAGGGTCTTCGACAAGCGGGTCGTCGGTCCCAACGACGCCTCGGTCAAGGAGCCGATGGAGGGCAAGAACATCGTCACCCTCCAGACCTGCACGCTGCCAGACTACAAGCAGCGCTTGGTCGTCCAGGCCGAGCTCGTCTCATAGAGACGCAGCACTCTATTCTTGGCTTAGGGACAAAGATACCAGGGCATCGTCCGCTCCCTGCGGTTAACATAGGCATGGACTTAGGGAAGAGGAGAAGCAGAGGTGTTCGCGCGAGTAAGCACGTTTGAAGGGTCGCCAGATCAGGTGGACGAGTTGACCCGCCACGCCGCCGAGCGGGGTCTGCTGGCGCTCAGGTAGCTGGACGGCTTCAACGGCATCCTGGGCCTCGCCGACCCCCAGAGTGGCAGGGTGCTGGCGGTGACCCTCTGGGAGACGGAGGAGGCCATGCGCGCCATCGAGGAGGCCGCGAACCAACTCCGCAGCGAAACAGCAGAGTCAGCGAGACCATAGCCGGGGTGGACAGGTACGAGGTGGCCTTCGGCGAGGTCAGTGAGTGGGGCGCAGCCCTAGCCGGATAGGGCCTGCGTTACGAGTGTTTCATCCGCCCGGTTTGCGTGCCCGCAAAGAGTACATTAGTGGCAGCTTCGGCGTGCCGTCCGGCTGACGATAGGTGTCGAACCCGGACTTCTCGAGGAACGGCCAGCGGGGGAAGAGCGTGTAGTCGTGCTCGTGCAGGAACTCGAGGTCGAGACCGGCCCCGATCACCGCGCTGACCACCTCGCCCAGAGTGGGGTTCCACTCGTAGGTGCGGTTGTGAATCGTCTCGGCGTCGAAGTCGGCGTAGGTCCCTGGCTCATCCCACACCTCGGGCTCCTCACCGTGGAAGTAGTCGTAGGCCACGGTGAGGTCGTCGTCACCGAACACCCAGCTAAAGGGGTGGAATTCCGAGAGGTACAGGAAACCTCCGGGCCGGATCAGGGAAGCGACCACCCCGGACCAGCGACGGACGTCCGGCAGCCAGTTAAGGGCCCCGAGCCCGGTGTAGACCACGTCGAAGTCGCGGCCGCCTAGAGAGTCGGGGGCGTCGTAGACGTCGGACTGCACGAAATCGGCGTCGAGGCCGAGCTCGGCCGCCAGCCTCCGCGCCTCCTCTATGGCCGGAGCCGAGAAGTCCAGCCCCACCACCCGGGCACCGCGACGGGCCCAGCTCAAGGTGTCGATCCCGAAGTGGCACTGGAGGTGCACCAGGTCCTTGTCGGCTACGCTCCCAACCTCGGAGAGCTCGAAGGGGCGTAAGCGCTCCTGGCCGGCCTTGAACCCGGCGACGTCGTAGAACTCGCCGGAGACGTGGATCGGCACCCGCTCATCCCAGTTGGCCCGGTTGGCCTCCCGCCACTCGTCGCGCCAGCTGCTCATTCGCCGTGGTGTCTCGCCGGAACTTCCATCGAGTTCTCAGTTTACAACACACGCATCCAGGTTCCGTGTCCTGCCGAGTAGGGCTGAAACGACCCCTGGGTTGGAGCCAGCCCGGTCGATCGTCCTCCAGAGAAACCTAGGCCTGGCGGCTCAGGGAAAAGGCACCCGGCGGACTAGAGGAAGTGAAAAAAGACGACGTGAAAGCCGTACCGCCGGGTTCAGTAACGTAATGCTCCCGAATGAACAGAAAAATACACCACGCGCGACTCGAGCCGGATCCTCTACAGGTCCCCGGTGAAGAAATGGCCACCTGGCAGATGCCTGGGCTCTTCCCAGCAGCTATGAGTTAGGAGCGGGCCCGTAGTCCTTAAGGCTGCTGCAAATGGTGCTTCACTTCCAACTGCACTCGGATCTCGGGCCCGCACTCCTTACGACACGAAAAGGGGCTGGAAGGGAAGCTGGAGGTAGATCGCTACGAGTCGCGCATCTCCCAGCTCAAGCAGTCCCGGAATACCGTCGAGGAAGAGCTCGAGCGCAGCAAGAACAGGGCCGCTCATGTAGAACGTCTGGGACAAGCTAGAGCCCGAGGAACGAAACCGCGTCTACAGGATACTGGACATCACGGTCTTGGCCTATGGGAACGGGGACCGCGAGGTTAATTGAGGCTTGGTCATAAATAGAAGGAACTATCTCGGAACTTGACCTGGGGCGCAAGGCCTCCGAGGATGCCATGCATCCATCCACGACCTTCTCAGAGGCACGTCTAGATGATTACGAAGACATCGCGCTGGTGCAACCGATGTGTTTGCTCCATGGCATTCCGACCGCGCCACCGCCCTCCAGCCGTCGCGGGTGACCGCTCCTCTACTAACGCGCTCGCCTTCTGATCCCGTAAAGGCCCATGTGTCCGGGCCAAAGGGCCGGGAAATGACATATGGGAACGGTTTCTCGAAAGGGGTTTCATGAGGACGCGAAAGCATCCCCTTAACGGAAAACTTACCGTCACTTAACGAGCAATTTATGCGCGGTTGGTAGGGTCTTGCCTTGAGTAGGCTGCGCGCCGCTCGGCAGCTTCACTTTGGCGCATCGCAAAGGAAACGAAATGCGCGTGACGAGGAGAACATCGGAGCGGGAGGTCGCCCGGCTTTCCGGATTTCCCGCCGAGCTGCCCGAGCGCGGTTGGCGTCGGGTGCTGGCCCTGTGGGGCTTCGTCAGCAATCCTCCGTTCTTCCGAGCCTTCCATGACTCGGACTGGCACACAGATAGGCCCCGAATAGGTTAGATGAGGCCTAGTCATAATTGCTCACGCTGCCTTGAGGAAGGCCTTGATCCCGACGCGTAGGTCTTGCTGTCCGTGTTGGTGGCGATAGAGCAAGGCCAACTGGTAGACGAAGACCGCCCCCAACGCGAAGCGGGTGGTGTTGAATAGCCCTTTGGTGGGCACTTGGGCGTGGCCGTCGAAGATGCCCTTGAATTGCTCGTTGAAGTTCTCGATCGCCCTGGATCTCAGCTCGTGGAAGATACGCCTAACCTCCACCCCGGCGTCCGTGTGCGGGTACGCTCCGTACTTGGGGGTCACCAAGATGCGATCCGCATCCTCGCACAGCTGCCGCACCTCGGGCGCGTTGTAGTGTAGGTCTCCGAGGACGTAGTGGGCCTCGTCGGGCAACTCCTCGACTAGCCGTGGCGCGACTTCGCTGTCGGCGACGTTCGCGGGGGTTAGCCGGGCGGCCAGCGGTATCCACACGCCCGCCACGGTGCACGCTATGTGCAGCTTCCAGCCATAGACCCATCCGTGCCAGCCGGACTTGCCCCAATGCGCCTCGGTGTCTATGGAGGTGTGGGGCACCTCGCCCTTCTCCCGGTCCTTCTTGTGCCACACGCCACCTCGGGCTCTCAGCAGCGTGCTGTCCAGCGCCGCTGCCCGTCCGCAATGAGCCCACGGTTCGATGCTTTCGACGAGTTCTCGCCCCACGCACGCGATCTGGGCCGGCAGCGTCTCGGGCATCGCCTTGAGGCGCCGCTCAAAGGTCCGCCGAGACGGGTACCTGCCGTCCTGCGTGGTGAGCAGCAGCCGCAACGCACGCATCTCCGCCGTCGGCTGCTCCAACACACCCAGCAACTCGTACACCTTGGACAGATGCTTGATCAGCATGATCACCAACGCCTTCAAGAAGAGTCGGTCCGAATACACCTTCGGGCGCCCTCGGCCTAGCTTGGCGGGTTGGGGAGGGTGAGGTATGCAGTCCACCAGCTTGACGAGGGTAACGAGCAACGGCTCGTCGGCTATCATAGGGTTTGCCTCCGTAGCTTCGTGAGTAGGTGTAGACAACCTCCACGGTACGAAGGCCGCCGCGCCTAGGTCAAGCCCTGGCGCGGCTTCATCTTTTATTTATGACCAGGCCTCACCTAATTGGGGTACCTAAATTTCCAGATGAGTACCTACTTACTTCCCTTATTCACCGGAGTGCCTAGAAGGCGAATTCTCGGAAGTGCACACGGCTCCTGAAGGCTCCTGAAAGACCTACTGGGCCCTTTCAAGTATGTTCCCGGTGCAACTACCCTCAATTTCAGAATATTC
>DASQWQ010000315.1:0-3858 GCA_035640175.1 Rubrobacter sp.
CTGGCTTCTTTGTTGCCTACCGTATCCATCATGTGGGCCGCTTTCAAGGTCAGAAGCCGCGCCTGATCTATCTCCACCCTGGAGTCGGAGATCCAGGCCTGCACGACACCCTGCTCCGCAAGCGGCTTCCCGAACGTCTCCCGCCCTTTGACCCGCTCGCACATCATCTCGAGCGCCCGCTCCGCCACGCCTATGAGCCTCATGCAGTGGTGGATGCGCCCCGGCCCGAGGCGTCCCTGGGCGATGGCGAAGCCCTTGCCCTCGTCCCAGATCATGTTCGAGGCGGGGACGCGCACGTCTTGGAAGGAGATCTCCGCGTGGCCATGCGGGGCATCGTCGTAGCCGAAGACGGGGAGGGTTCGCTCTACCTCGACGCCCGGCGTATCTAGTGGGACCAGGATCATGGACTGTTGTTCGTGGCGCGGCGCATCGGGGTCCGTCTTGCCCATGAAGATGGAGATCCTGCACCGCGGATCACCGGCACCAGAGATCCACCACTTCCTGCCGTTCACCACGTACTCGTCTCCGTCCCTCTCTATGCGCGCCCTGATGTTCGTCGCGTCCGAGGAGGCCACATCCGGCTCGGTCATCGCGAAACAGGACCGTATCTCACCGTCGAGCAGCGGCCTCAGCCAGCGCTCTTTCTGCTTCTCTGTACCGTAGCGTACGAGCACCTCCATGTTGCCTGTGTCTGGGGCGTTGCAGTTAAATACTTCGGGGGCAATGGGGCTGCGGCCCATGACCTCGCACAAGGGTGCGTACTCCAGGTTGGTGAGGCCGGCACCGAGATCCGAAACGGGCAAAAAGAGGTTCCACAGCCCCCTCGCCTTTGCCTCCTCTTTGAGCTCCTCCATGACCTGGGGTACAAACCACCGGCTCCGTGACTCCTCTAGCTGCGCGTGGTACTTCGCCTCATTAGGGTAGACGAGCTCGTCCATGAACGCCTCGACCCGCTCCCGAACCCCCCTAGTTTTCTCGGAGAACTCGAAGATCATACGCTCACCTCTCATTAGTGCCGGAGAACCGATTCTGGCACAGCATAATCGGCGTCGCAATCGTCCCAGGTTTGTTGGCCCCATAGAATTGGTCGGTAGTGGGGCGGAACGCTCTTCGGAAAAACCTGTCTCTAGCCGCAAAGAATACCGTAGGCGGGGACGTCCAGGTCATCCAGGATGTCACCCAGGTTCTTTTCGCCGCCGCCGTTCAGGTTGGCTTGAATTCGATAGGTAACCCTGGCGATGAAGTCTCTGGCTTCGGCCCTGCTCATGTTTGCTTTGAAGATGTGGGTTTGCATCCGACAGGCGAACCTGTAGTGGTCTACATTGCCCGTCGCGCCGGCGGATGTGCTCACCTGAACCGATGGCTCGTGGATGGGCTCACTCCCCGCTTCCGTCACGGTCTTCCCCACGCCTACCTTTTCACCCGGCGCATCCCTGGCCTGCTCTCCTGCACAGCCGAAGGTAGGAAAAGCTAGCAGCAACGCCAAAACCAGAGGCGCAAACCCTGAAACCTGTAACCTGGGGCATCAAGGCACGGCGGAAACGAGCCCACCGTCGACTTGCAGGGAGACGCCGGTTATGTACGAGGCGGCCGGGGAGAGCAAGAAAGCTGCCGCCCTCCCTAGCTCCGCGGGCTCACCGTAGCGGCCCAGGGGGATTCCCTCGCTCACGTTGCGGCGCTGCTCCTCGGTCGAGATCCCGAAGTTCTGGGCCCGCGCCTCGTCGAGCGAGCGGGAGCGGGCGGTGTCTATGCGCCCTGGGGCCATGCTGTTGACCCGGACCTTGGGCCCGATCTCTTTCGCCAGGCACTTGACGAGAGCCGCCACCCCGGGGCGCAGCACGTTCGAGGCGTCGAGGCCCTGTATCGGCTCGCGCACCGATGATGAGGTGATAAAGAGCACGGAGGCGCCATCGTTCATCTGCGGGACGAGGGTGCGCAGCAATCGCACGGGCCCGCCCAAGAGCAAACGGAAGGCATCGAGCCACTGTTCGTCGGTTAGCTCGAGCGCGGGACCGAAGGGCGGGCCGCCGGCGTTGACGAGCACGCCGTCGAGCGTACCGAAGCGGTCGATGGCGACTGCGGCGACCTTGTCCACGCCCGACGGTTGAGAGACGTCCGCCATACACTGCTCGGTCTGCTCGCCGAGTTCTCGTGCCACCTCCCTGATGGCGTCCTCACTGCGTGCGACCAGAAGAACCCTGGCGCCTTCCGCGACCAGTTGCTCCGCTACCGCCCTGCCGAGCCCGCTGCTCGCGCCGCCTACCACAAATGACTTGTTTTCCAGGCCTAACTGCACAGTCGTTCGCCTCCTCGCCCCTGAAATGCCAACAGGGACAATCCTACACCCTCTCGCGGCGACGCTACTCTATAAAGCCGTTCTCCCTGAGCCAGGTCCTGGCGACGCGTTCGGGAGACTTGTTCTGCACGTCCACCGCGTAGTTCAGCTTCCGTAGCGTCTCGGTGTCGAGCTTCTCGGAGATGGGGGCGAAGATCTTGCGTAACTGCGAATACTGCTTGAATACGTCCTGCCTTACGGTGAGTGCCGGATTGTAGACGGCGAAGAAGTTCTCGTCGTCTTCGAGAAGCTTGAGATTCCTCTCCGGGATAAAGTCGCTCGTCGTAAACACCACGCCGAAGTTGCAGATCTCGGCTTCGGCGGTGGCGTCGTAGACCGCGTCGACGGACATCTCGATCAGGTTCTCCTCTGAAAACTCGAACCCGTAGGCCCGCTCCATACCCGGCAGCCCATCAAACCGGGTCAGGAAGGCGTCGTCATTGTTGAGGCAGAGTGTCGCCTCTTCGGGACGCTCCTCGATCAGGCGCCCTAGGTCCGAGATGGTTTCGACGCCGAGATCCCGCCGCGTCTTCTCGCTTGCGGCTATGGCGTACGTGTCGTTACCCGACGCGGGATCGAGCCACTTTATGTCGTTCTCTTCGAGGTCTTGCCTGGCAACGGCTTTGTATTGCTCTCGGGGGTCGGATATGGAGTCCGTCTCGGAAAGGTGGACTAGCCAGCCCGTGGCCGTGTACTCCCAGTAGAGGTCTATCTCGCCGGACTCGAGCGCCTGACGCACGGCTTCGTTGCCGCCAAGGCCTGTACGGTCGATAACCGTGGCCCGGCGGCCTCGAGGACCTCTATCGCGATGTTGCCGAGGACCTCCTGCTCGGTAAAGCTCTCGGACCCGACGGCGAACTGGGCGTCCCTCTGCGTCCCACTCAACCTGAACTGGCCCCGGCGATCCTTAACCCGTCCCCGCCTGAGTCTGCTCCGCCGGCCCCGCAACCGGCGATCGAGCCCGACGAGATGAGGATCGCGAGCAGCAGCAGGTGCGGTAGGGACCAGCGCACTGGATGTGGGATCACCGGCCCTCCCTTCCTTGCTTCTCGATCCCTGGCTGCCTGTTGTAGCCAGGCGCCGGCTCCTCGACCGCGAACGTCTGGCCCGCTCGCTCCCCGCGCGGGGAGCGAGCGGGATGTCCCGTGGATCTTGTCTGGCGCTGCGGGCTTCGCTGCGTAGGTGCATGTAGAAGGCGACGCACATGGCCACCATGATGAACGCAAAGGGGACCCCGAACAGGACCGAGGCCGACTGCAGTGCGCCCAAACCTCCGGCCACAAGCAGGATTCCGGCGATCGCCGCCATCGCCAGGCCCCAGGAGAGCTTGATCCACCGCTTCGGCTCCTGGGGTCCTCCGGTGGACATGCTGCCGAGCACGACGGTCCCCGCGTCGGCGCCGGCCACGAAGAAGATCCAGAGCACGGCGAGCGTCAAGATCGACATGGGTAGCGCGAGGGGGAACTGGTTGAGGAATACGAACATCCCCGAGGCCGGATCGGCCGTGACCCTCTCGGCTATCC
>DASQWQ010000316.1:0-6158 GCA_035640175.1 Rubrobacter sp.
GTGGCTGCGCCGGATGGCGACGCTGAACGCCCTGACGGAAGCGCTCGACGCCGCGGCCACGCTCGTGGCCCTGGTGCAACGGCGCGGCGGCGCTCGTCCCTCCATGGCCGTCGTCGGCGCGGCGCTCTCGGCTTCTGCCGCGTTTGTTGCCCTCCGCGCGGCGGCGACCTGAGTTCGGTAGCTGGAGGGAAACCACCTTCCGCAATACCAACATGTCGGTGGGTGCTTTATCCGCGCCAAGAGGCACTTACACTGACAGGATAGAGAACGCACACCTGGTCCAACGCAATCTGAGACAACGCCTAGCCTATCGTTTCGCGCAGCCATCCGAGCGAATGTCTACCGCCTTCTCGTGGGCCCACGCAAGTTGGGACAACGTTTGGTCTAGCATTTCGCACCTTCTTGCTTGTTGGAGAGCAGAGGGAGCTTGAGGTCGCATTCTAGTCGCGCCGGGGATCTTGAGCGAGAGCTCGCTGCACCGGGCCACAGGCTTCGTACCGCTGATGCCATATCGGGATGTGGCTTCCGCTTCACAAAGACCCTGCGGCCATCTAACATGGCGTGATCCAGGCGAGGTCCATCGGGGCTCCTCACAGCGCCCCTACTATCTGATCCGATTAGGAGGTTATTCTCATGGTCCAGGTCGTGCCGGGAAGGTTCACCGCCAGGACGGACGAGCCTTTCGTTGTTTTCATTATAGGTATGCGCATAAATAGGCCCTTGGCAATCAGGAAGTGGCTCCCCACGATGCGCGCGATGCCGCCCCCATGCTCAAGGAGCTCTACCAGCACCCGGAGAAGGGCTTCCTTGGCGCCGAGTTCTTCATCTACCGCTGGGGGCCCGCCATCCTGCAGTACTGGCGCTCGTTCGAGGAGCTCGAAAGGTTCGCCCGCAACCCCGACGACCCGCACCTGCCGGCCTAGCAGCGTTTCAACCGCACGGTGGGCAAGGACGGGAGCGTGGGCATCTTCCACGAGACCTTTATCGTGGAGCGCGGCAACTTCGAGGCGATCTACTCCAACATGCCGGTCTTCGGCCTCGCCAAAGCCACCGAGCACGTTCGGGCGGTGGGCGGACGGGAGACGGCGAGGCGGCGCCTGATGCGCGGGGAGAACGAGCCCGCGGTGCCCTCGCCAGAGTAGATCTGTGCCCAGCATTGGAGGTCGCGATGTAGCGACGTCGAAGCGGCCAGCGTGGGAGAAGAGGGACGAGTAGCGCCTGCCCCGGACGTGCGGCATCCGGCGGGGCCGGATTTTTACGTATGCTGCCTATATGTTGTGATCGGCTACCGGTCAGCACGAGTTCATGAACACTGTTTCTCCCCTACCGGGAAAGGGTTCTACATAGTCCTCCCTGCCTAGTTCGAGAGCTTCTTCGTCATTGCGTACCAGTGTGTTCCTGCGCCGGATGGGTCAGAAACTTGAGTAGCAACTCTGCCCTTGACCTCCACGACGAGGTAGCGAAGCTCACCGTAACTGCCTCCGCCTACGCGCGAATAGTACTCCCACTGCAGGGCGTAGGATCCTCCGATCTGGAGCAGTTCTTCTCGCCCGCGCGTTGTACCTGCAGATGCGCCGGGTCCCCAACCCAAGCCGCCGTGAAGGGTGTTCCCTTCGTGAAGTCGGAATCGTACGTCGGCTGTGTTGTCGTTACGAGACTGCGTTCAATACGACGGATCATTCGTCAACAGGATCACGTACCCGCTGGCTCGTGGTGCACGGTCGGTGACGATGTTTTCGACCCGCCCAATATCCTTGATGAAATCGTACCTACCGAGGTCTTGCGCAGTTTTGGCTCCGCAAAGCATATTGCTCGTTTTCGAGGTGCACTTGCAGTGCCCTGGTCTTGTACTTGAGCTCGATAGCGAGAACATCGCCGTCTTGTTCGATCCAGATGTCGACGTAAATCCGCTAAACCTCCGATTGAACATCCCCTTCACCCAGGAGACGCGCCTCAGATCGTCCCACAGCCATTCGTAGGCTAGCTCGGTCGCGGGCGTCTTGCCGAAAAACTCCGAGTCAGCGTACTGGGGGGAGGAGATCCATCCGGCAGCTTCGAGCATGTGCTCGCGTGCGGCACGCTCCTTTCCGATATCGATCTGAACCTCGTTCTTGCTTCCCGGCGGCAACGGATCGAGATGCCAGGCGACGTACGGGGTTCTATCCGCTCCCACATTGCCCCTGCATCTACCCCGTCGCCCGCGTCAGCGTACCAGGCAACGCCGTCCTGCACTGCGCGGGGGAGGCACCGACGGTGGTAGAATTGACACACGTTCCACCGCTAGCAGGGCCGTTGCGTACGAGACATTGACGTGTCGCAGTTCAGGCGTGGCGACAAAGCGATTGTTGGAGGTGCTCATGGCACGCTACACGATGCGCCAGCAGCTCGTCTCAATTGGCGAGGATTTTGACATCGCCGACGAGCACGGCAACCCGGTCTACCGGGTAGACGGGAAGGCCCTGCGCCTTCGCGAGACGTTCGTGATCGAGGATTTGCAAGGTCGCGAGGTGGCGACGATCCGCGAGAAGAAGCTCGCCCTGCGCGAGAGCATGGACGTCTTGCGTGGGGGTGCCAAGATCGCCACTATCCGCAAGGCACGGTTCGCGCCGTTTCGGGACAAGTTCTCGATCGACGTGGAGGGCGCCCAGGACATGGTCGCCCAAGGAGATATCCTGCACCACGAGTACGACGTCCGCCGCGGGGACGAGGCGGTCGCCCAGGTATCGAAGCACCGGTTCGCGATGAGCGACACCTACGGGATTGAGGTCGCCCGGGGTGAGGACGAAGGTCTCGTCCTGGCGGTGGCGGTCGCACTCGACGAAATGGCTCACGACTCGGACGGGGGAGACCACTGAGAGCAGTTTTGGAGAGCCTCCACGGCACTTATCCCAGCGCTCTGCGGGGCATCCCTCGGGCGCTACCCTAATACGTAACAGCAGAGATTGTGGTAGGACCCCCACCCCCTGTGAAGGTAATCTGCTCACGATGATCCGCGAGGCCCGCGAGGAGGCGGTGCTCCCGAGGAGCAGCGGTCCCTGTACGATCCTAACCGGGCGGCGGCACGTAGCCCGGCAGGGTAGCGATCCGCTCCAGCCAGGCACGTAGCGCCGGGAAGGGTCCGAGGTCGTAGGCGCCCTCCGGGCAGACGCGCGGGTACACATAGAGGGCGACGTCAGCGACCGTGGGGCTATCCCCAACGAAAAATTTGTGGTCGCCCAAATGCCGCTCCATCACCCCGAGGGCCCTGAAGCCCTGCTCGAAGAGTTGCTCCAGTTCGGCCCGCCTTTGGGCCGTCATCTCGACGCCCCACATGCGCCAGAGTCGGGGCAGGGAGAGGTTCAGTAGAAGGCTGTACTGCTCGAAGAACATCCAGCGCAACACCTGCGCCCGCTCCAGCTTCTCCTCGGGGAGGTAGGGCGTGCCCTCGGCGAGGTAATAGAGGATCGCGCCGGACTCCGGGAGCATCGTCCCGTCCCCGAGCTCCAAGACAGGGACCTTGCCGTCTGGGTTGACGTTCTTGAGGAACCCGGCGCTTGCGTTTCACCGCCCTTGGTGTCGTAGTCGACTATCTCGCACGTGGTGCCCAGCAGGCCCAGGAGTAGCCGAACCTTGTAGCTGTTGCCCGATCCCGGGGCTGAGTGCAAACGCATCGAGAGTCTTACCTCCCATTCTGGCTAGCGGCTGAGAGCCGCCCCCATTCTCCACGGTCTTACTTTGGTCGACAAGACTAGGGGCGTAGACAGAGGCTAACGCAACGCTGACAAATACACGAACCCTGACGCTCACTTCTTCCCGGTTCTCTATGGCATCCTCAGTTTCTAGGCGACGACGTACCGTGCGCCAGAGATGCTAATATCCCCTAGTCGACAACGTAGGAGGGGGCTCCATGGGTTTGAGGTACGCGATTGCGGTTCTCGGGGCGATGATCCTCGCGAGCGCAACTGCCTTCTTGTCCGCCGCAGTCAAACCGGAGATGGCCGGGGCGGCGACCACCTCTGTCAGAACCTGTAGTGGTGAGAGTATTACCCTTGGAGTCAAAGAGGAGCGCACCCTCGTGCTGCACAACGAGACCCGTGCGGACCACGGCCTCGAGCCCCTCTGCATTAACCCCGTACTCACCCTGGCGGCCCGTTCGCACTCGACGGAGATGGTCGAGAAGGACTATTTCTCTCACTACTCCTACGACGGGGAGGGTGTCGGCACCCGTCTGAGGCGCTTTGGCTACGACTGGAGCGTCTGCGGCGAGAACATCGCCGGGGGCTACGGCGAGCCCGGAGAACCAACCTCCATCTTCGAGCTCTGGATCAACAGCACGCACCATAGGGCCAACATCCTAGATGGAAGGTTCCGGCAGGTCGGCGTGGGAACCTACACAGGCAGCTATAAGGGTATGGAAGGATACACCATGTACACGGTTGATTTCGGGAGCCGGAGCCAAACCTCCAAGAACGCTCAGGTTACGCTACCTTCGAGACCACTCTGTTCGCAGACTCAATGAATAAGCTTGGCGTGCTTGACCGCGCAGGGAGGCTCCGGCGGGTGGCGACCCGACTTGAGGTAAGTGGTCTACGCTCGCCGAAGCTCTCAGCTTCCCCACTCCAGCACAACCACGGCGGCAGCGACACCGGTTAGGGAAACATATCCCCAAACCAGGTGGATGGAGACTACGGGTAGCTCGTATCGCTCTCCAGCAGCCTTCTCTGGTGGTCTCGTAGAGCTCTGACTCCCCAGCTGGTGTGCTCATGAGTGTGACGTGAGTGGTTTGGCTAAAGCTACCCTCCCCTACCTCCCGCCGTCTCACGATCGGTCCGCAGCCACAGGCTCGCATGGGCGGGCTGCATCGTCTGCCTCACTATCTCTACGAGGTCCTCGCCCAAGGCAAGGGCGTCGAGATCCGTCTCCTCTCGCAAGCGGGAGTTGAAGTCCTCAAGGGTCTTTCTGGCAACGTACTTCCTGCGGTAGAAGCGCCGATCGACGAACCCCTGCACCCTCCGGCGCAGCGGGCTGAACAGGGCCGCTATGGCCAGGGTGGACTCTTGGCCGGTCAGAGCGCGGACTAGTCCTTGGAGCATCACGACGCTCCCCAAGTACACGAGTGCTAGCACCCCCGTAAGGGAGCCGTAGACAAGGGTGCGGTTTATGACTACGTCTATGTCGTAGAGTCGATATTTCAGGACGGCAAAGCCCACGGCAATCGGGACTGCCGTGAAGCTCACTAACGCCGCCTGCTGTAGGAGACCTAGCCACAACGGCGTGCCTGCCGCACCCCTTCTCCCTGAGAAGGTTAACGAGCTAACCATGGTGATCAGGTAAAGCAAGCCCACCACCGAAGCAGCAAAGGCTATCCACTTTATCTGCTCTCGCTGCTCGTCGCCAGCACGCCGGTAGCGCAACACCAGACTCAGAGCCGAGGCGAGCATAGTTCGCACTGTTCAGGCTGACTCATCACGTTCTCGCCAATTCTACTCGTCGGCTGCCATCTGACTTCAACACACCACGGAAGCGAAGGGCGGGGGTTCTTCCATTCTGGGGTGCAGATCTCTCTAAACTCAGTTACGGACCACTCTTTCAGCAGCATCTCCATCTCCTCGCTAGAGAGGCTCTCTCCGAACCTGGTTGAGCCCTTGCAGGCCAGCGCTTTGGCGAGATCTTCGCCGCCAGCGAGCGTATGGAGCGCCGCGAGTAGCGCAGTCTCGGGGTCCGTGACGGTCTCGAGCACGGCCGAGATCCGCGGCGCACCCTCTCCGAAAGGCTCGAACCAGAACCCCAGGGCTTCCATCTCTACCTCGAAGTTCAACACCTCGGGCGCGAGGTCCTCGGGCAGTCGGGCGACGACTGGGCTCGGAAGCGGGACCGCTTCCGCCGTCGGGTTCTCGGAGAGCCGCTCGTACAGGATGCGCTCGTGTGCCCCGTGCTGGTCGAGGATAATTAGCTCCTCGCCCTCCTGGGCGATGGTGCACCTCTAAACTGGCAAACCGTACTGAACTCTCGTTCCGCGCCTTGCTGACCGAGGGCGCCGCCGAGCTGTTCGACTTTGTGAGGGCTTAGTAGAAGCAGGTAAGGTAACCGGATAGCAGCAAGTATCGTCCGTATCTCGTCGTCGCCACGATAACGTAGTGCAGCGTTAGATTAGATCAATAACAAAGTAAGCCAAGGCT
>DASQWQ010000317.1:0-5775 GCA_035640175.1 Rubrobacter sp.
GATAGAGGAGGTTACCTTTCGCTGGCCTTTCGCCGACCAGGATGCCTACTGGCGTTATGTCACCGAGACGGCGGCGTCTGCCTCGCCCGTTCTGCGGGCCCTTTCTCCCGAAGTGCAGAACACGGTTCGGGAGCAGGTGCACGAAGCGGCTCGGCCGTACCGATCTGGGGAGGGATACGATTTCCCGGCTACATGCCTGAACGTGCTGATTCACTGATCCTGAGCCGACTCTACAGATTCGTGTATCGTCATCTGTAGGTCGCCCAGGTCGTGGTATCCCGCCACGATTCGCCCCCGCCGGCGCCTCCCCTGCGCAGCCGCGAACTTCGCTTGTAAGTAGGGCCCAAACCTTTCTGCTACGCCTGGTACGAGGTTCCAGCGTAAAGATCGCCGTCGCTTCGGTGGGTTCAGGAAGCGTACGCCCAGAAATCGGGAGCCGTGATGCCTCAATGGGATAGGCGGTTTCACTGACGGTAGCCATCTCATCGCTAAGCTGTGTATCCGACCGCATAAGTGGGCAAGACACTTGCACAGGGGAGGAAGAGAAAGCCCAAAGGAAGGAGTAATGGTGGAGTACCTGAAGAAGGCGCAACCGCAAGAAGAAGGCGTAACCCAGAAGGTGAGAGACGCGGTCAGTGAGATCCTCTTGGCGGTAGAGAAGGAGGGCATCGCCGCCGTGAGGCGCTACTCCGAGCGGCTCGACGACTGGAACCCAGAATCTTTCCTAGTCTCCGAGGAGGAGATCAGGCGAGCCGAGGAGTCGGTCGACGATGAGCTCAAGGGGCACATCCGCTTCGCCCAAGAGCAGGTCGAAAACTTCGCCAGCCTCCAGAAAGAGACGCTCGTCGACTTCGAGAAGGAGACCCTGCCTGGCGTGGTTTTGGGGCAGAAGCAGATCCCCGTGAACGCGGTGGGCTCCTACACACCATCGGGCCAGTACCCCATGTTCGGCTCCTCGATCATGACGGTCGCCGTGGCCAAGGTGGCGGGCGTGAAAAGGATCGTCGCCATAGCTGCGCCGCGCAAAGGGCAAGACGGCAAACCGTACGGTGTCTACGAGCCGATGCTCTACACGATGGCCAGCTGCGGGGCCGATCAGATACTCTGCGTCGGCGGGGTACAGGCTCTGGCAGCGGTCTCCTTCGGCATAGAGGATGCGGAAGAGATAGAGCCAGTGGACATGATAGTCGGAGCCGGCAACGCCTACGTCGCCGAAGCCAAGCGTCAGCTGTTCGGGCAGGTAGGCATAGACCTTCTGGCCGGGCCTACCGAGATAGCCATCATCGCCGACGAGACGGCCGATCCTCGCCTCCTGGCCGCCGACCTGCTAGGGCAGGCCGAGCATGGCCCGGCCACCCCGGCTGTCCTGATTACCACCTCACGCGAGGTGGGTGAGGAAACCATATGGGAGGCGGACCGTTGGCTCGAGGGAGAATGGCCGACCAAGGAGATGGCCGGGGAGGCCTGGCGGAACCGTGGGGAGGTCATCCTCTGCGAAAGCGACGAAGAGATGGTGAAGGTCTCGGACCAAGTGGCGACCGAGCACCTAGAGGTGCAGACCAAAGACCCCGACTGGTTCCTTGAGCGCCTCACCAACTACGGCTCGCTCTTCCTCGGGGAGCATTCGACAGTGGCCTACTCCGACAAGGCCATAGGGACCAATCACGTTCTGCCGACTAACCTCGCCGCCAGGTACACCGGTGGGCTTTGGGTCGGTAAGTTCACCAAAACTGTCACCTACCAGAAGGTCACGGAGGAGGGCACCGAGCAGGTCGCGCCTGCGGCGGCAGCCATAGCGGACGGGGAGTTCATGCTCGGCCACGCGCTCACGTGCCGCATCAGGCAGGAGAGGGCAAGGGAGAGGACCGGCGCGAAGTAACGGAGAGGATGGACGGGTCCTTGCGCAGGGTGATGACCCTCGTTGAAGGTTGCGATAGCGCCGCACGCTGGTTGCCGCTCCCGACGAGTGCCCCAACTGGCTTCCACCCACTAGAAGGCGGTAGCGATCCCACTCCCACCTCCGCTTCCTCGCGGGCCCCGCGGTTGGGGATAACGTCAGGGTGCACCGGACATCATCGAGTGGCATCATGCACGGTGTGTTGTGGTCCGTCGGGGAAGCGAACCGGGAAGGGAGAGACCAATGTCTGCACAAGAGAACAAGGACCTAGTGCGTAGGGAGCAAGAAGAGCTCTGGAACCATACCGGTGAGCTCGACGCAGCAGAGGAACTCTTTGCAGCCGCACAAGCCGAGGCTGCCAAGCAGCAGGCAGCAGATTTCAGGCGAGGCTTCCCGGATGTGGTAAGCACCATAGAGGATCTCATAGCCGAGGGGGACAAGGTGGCTGCTCACTGGAGGAGCCGAGCCACCCACCAGGGGGACTATATGGGCATCGCTCCGAGCGGCAAGGAGGTGGAATTCACTGGCATCTCCTTCTACCGCATAGAGGGAGGCAAGATCGCCGAGTCGTGGACAGTCGAGGACCAGTTTGGCTTGATGCGACAAATCGGCGCCATTCCCGAGCCGGGACGATCCGAAGAAGCTAGTCCTACCTAGCCTCGCCGACTGCTCAACTGACTTCGCCTCCTCGCGGGCCACACCACCGTCCACACCAGCAGGGAAGGGCACCATCTCTTACGCTAAACGAGAAGTCCGTCGGAGACGTGTTCCGGCGTTTCTCGATCATCTCCACCTGGTCTGGGGTTATGTTCCCCTAACCGGCATCGCTTCCGCTGTTGTTGTGTAGGAGTGGTAGGTAAGGGGGTATGGGCAACCGCACACCGCCTGATTCCGACACGACCCGCCCTCGCCTGCGCCTCCCGGCGCAAGCTCAGCGGTCTCCTAATCGGAGACTACGGCTTTACGGAAGAGAGAACCGATGGTCGCCGCGTCGGTGAACATGGCGTCCCCCGCGAACCTCAAGCTCTCGAGCGAGCGCTTCCCCGCCCCCTCATCCCCTGCCCCGCACGCGTCCTCTACAACCACGGGTATGTAGCCAAGGTCGGCACCGTGGCGTACCGTCGGCTCGATCCCGATCTCCGTGGCGATCCCGCAGATCGCGAACGAATTTACGCCCAGGTCACGCAGGGCCACGTCGAGGAAGGTTCCCTCGAAGGCGCTCATAGCGATCTTGTCGGAGACCGCTTCGCTCAGCAGTGGGGAGAGCTCTGGCACGATCTGGGTTTGAGGGGCCTCAGGGGGGAAAGGAGACACCACCTCCTCTACCTTATTGACGCGCTGCCAGGTCATGGCTTGCCTGAGCTGCGAGGCGCCCATGAGCTCCTTGGGAAGCGACGTGTGGCGGCTGAAGAACACGCGGAAGCGTCCCTCACGAGCCGCAGATAGAACCTCCCCGACTCTGGCGGTGACCTCGGGGCCGTGGGGCAGCTGGCTGGCGATGCCGACCTGCATGTCGTAGACGAGTAGCACCATGTGCCTTGGATCGCAAGCTTCCTCCACAGTGCGCGGTATATCCATCCCGAACGCCCTCTCCATCGAACTCCTCCTCCTGACTAGCAACACTTCACGGGTAGCCGGTGGTCGTCCGCACGTCCCGACGGCAACTCGCTCGACCCGCGCCAGGATTCTAGCAACCTACTCATCGGCCTGGGCCGGCGCCTCCAATGCAACCTCGAACCAGGACGACAGACCAACCGCGCCCATGCGCCTCGTCGGGGGATATGCCTGGATGGTTGTGGTCTAGACGCTCGAGCTCGGCACTGCTAATAATGCCTGGCGGGAAGAGGTCCTTCGGTCTCATCCACGTCTGCCCGAGGAGGCAAGTGCATGACTGACAACAAGAACTACCAAAGTCTCCACCCGAAAGTTGTGGAGCTGGCCCGCGGGCCAAACTTCGCAGCGCTCTCAACGCTGCTGCCAGGTGGACACCCCCAAACCCAGGTGATGTGGGTCGATGCCGACGACGAACACCTCCTGATCAACACCGAGGTTCACCGCCAGAAGTTCAAGAACGTCGAGCGTGACCCGCGGGTGACGATCACGATCTGGGATAGGAAAGACCCCTATCGCTTCGTCGAGGTGCGCGGAGAAGTCGTAGGGAAGGTGAAGGGTCCGGCAGCGAGAGACCACATAGACAAACTCTCCCATAAGTACCACGGCAGGCCTTACGGGACCAAGATCCGGAGCGAACGGATGATACTAAGGATCGCTGCCTTGCGGCAAGTGATTCGCATGCCCTCCTGACCGATGGTTTGCGCAGGTAGACGCTTCCTGGGGGCGACGACCGCGGAGGCTCGCGAGTCTGACAGCGCGTACCTCGCTGGCTCCCACCCACGCCTCCCTCGCGCGGCTGAGAGCTCCGACGGTAGAGAGCGCCCCGCTGCTGTTCCGAGAACCAGTGATAGGCGGCACCTCACCGATCGTGCTAGCCTCGCCGAGATTGGCAACAAAGAGAAGATGGAGATAAGCCATTGGTCGCGCGAGGCACATACTCGCTACCGGAAGAGCTGGCTCGCCACGCCTCCACAAAGCGGTTCGCCCCCGACGAGCTGCGCGGTGCTTGCCACGAGGCCGGAGAGCAGCTCGGGTGGGAAGATGCAAAGAAGGCCAGGTTCCGCACGGCGGCACAGATGGTAGAGATGTGGCGCGGGCTGGACCTACCAGCCTGGGAAGCGCCCTATGTCCTGCGCGACGCGCGCCTCGGCTACTTGAATGGCTACGAAAGAGCCCTGATCTCCGGCGAAATGTCTGAACAACAGATCAGTTACGCTGCAGAGTCGCGCTGGGGCGAAAGGTGGCGAGAGAGACTCAGGGCAGCACGCGAGAGGTCCGGGTAGCCGCTGATCGGGTCAGGCCGCATGTCCTGATCCACTATGGTGGTCAGGCTCGGAGGTCAAACGCAGCCTACACCCGTTGTCGCCGTCCCGGACACGCTACCCTGTGCCTCCTCGCGGGACCCGCGCACTACGCGACCAGTCGCACGCTCACAGCCCCTTCGGGATCGAGGCGAACCATGAACGGCACCGGTGCCGTTGTCGCAATCGGCGTTGGCCGAAACGAATGCGGTAGCGACGGTGGTCGAATCGCTCGCCCTGAGCCGTCCCGAGGTTGGGTTATTCCTCCGCGCGGACGGGCGACGCTCCCTGACGTTCCCCGCGGCGGCCGACCTCAGGGAGCGCATCTCACAGGTCCACGGACTCTCGCTCGCGCGGAGCCTCGTGGCGCTCGAGGACCCTGTGGTATGGGGCTTCCTCAGCCCGCTCGCCATCAGCTTCCCGACCCGCCGCTACCGGCACGTCACCGTGAACGGCAGGGTCGTGGAGGCCGACTCCTTCGCGCCAGCGGTCGCCAAGGCTTACGCGGACCTGTTGCCGAAGGGGCGGCATCCTGCGGCGTTCCTTCGGCTCGAACTCGGGCCTGGCGAGGTGGACGTCAACGTGCATCCCGCCAAGAGTGCCGTGCAGTTGCGCGGTGGGCGTTCGGCCTACCCGCTCGTAGTCGGGACCATCAGGTCGGCGCTGGCCCAGGAGCGGGAGATGGATGGCGGCACGCCGCCTGAGAAGGGTAGTAGCAAGCTAACGCTCATCGGGCAGTTCGCCGGAAGGTGCATCATGGTGCACCTCTAAATCGGCAAACCGTACTGAACTCTCGTTCCGCGCCTTGCTGACCGAGGGCGGCGCCGAGCTGTTCGACTTTGTGAGGGCTTAGTAGAAGCAGGTAAGGTAACCGGATAGCAGCAAGTATCGTCCGTATCTCGTCGTCGCCACGATAACGTAGTGCAGCGTTAGATTAGATCAATAACAAAGTAAGCCAAGGCT
>DASQWQ010000318.1:0-8400 GCA_035640175.1 Rubrobacter sp.
GACGCGCGAACTGGCCTTCCTTCCACTCCACGGCCTGGAAAGGCCCGGAGCCCATTACCGGTTCGTTCTTGAAGCTCTTGGTCTCTTCCGGGGGCACGTCCTCCCAGATGTGCTTGGGCAGGATGTAGACGTACGTGTTCAACATCTGGACCGAGGGTTCCCCCGTCTTGAACACGACCGTGTGCTTGTCTGGCGTCTCGATGCTCTCTATCTGCTTGACGGCGTCGATGTAAAGACCCTGCTCCTCGTCCAAAATGCGCCGGTACGTGTAGGCGACGTCCTCGGAAGTTACGGGTTTGCCGTCGTGCCACTTAGCGTCCTTGTTGAGGTGAAAGGTCCAGGTGAGGCCGTCGTCCGAAGTCTCCCAGGAGTCGGCCAGGCCAGGCACCGGGCTCGAGTCTTTGGGGGAGGAGTCAACCAGCAGGTCGTAGGTGAGGCCCATGACCTCGTAGGAGGGGATCTCGACGATCTTGAAGGGGTTGAATCCGTCGATGTCGTTGGTACTCCCGATGCGGAAGACGAGCTTCTCGTCTTTCCCGGACGAGCTCTGGGCGCCTGCGCCCGTGGCCCCGCCCAGCACGCCGACCAAAGCTACCAGTACCGCGACCGCAGCGATCCTTCGCATATTCCCTTTTCCCCTTGATTCCAGCAACGCTGGCCTATTCCAGTAACGCTGATTCCTCGATTGTAAAGCTTCGCTCATCCCCGTTCAAGACGACGGATACTCCCAGGGGTATGGTACACAGCCGCTCGCCGTGGCCCAGCGGGTAGCCGTAGAGGGCGGGAACGCCCAGGGGTTCGATGTAGCGTTCCAGCACGTCCTCGATGGAGAGCGTCTGCGGGAACTCGGGGCGCTCCTCGCGCCAGTCGCACTTCTCGAGCTCCCCTACGACCACCCCTACGACCTCGTCCAGCATCCCGGCCTGGCGCATCTGGTTGAGGAAACCGTCTATGTACCAGGGCGGCGCCTCGACATCCTCGAAGAAGAACACCTTGCCCGCAAGGTCAGGCTGCCACGGCGTCCCGATCGCCTGGCACAGCAGCCACAGGCACCCCCCCACCATCGGCGCCGCCACCGTCCCGCCCCCGAACGATCTTATGTAATCGTTCTTCGGGTCGCCCGGCACCTCGCCAAGGGGCCCCTCCGTGGTGAGCGCCTCGAGCAGCCGCTCCTGGGTGAACTTCTTGGTCTCCCGGTCGTTGACGCCGGCCAGGCCTGGCCCGTAGAAAGTGACGAGCCCTGTATAGTGTCGCAGCGCGGTGTGCAGCGCGGTTATGTCTGAGTAGCCGATGAGGGCCTTAGGATTGGCCCTGATGGCGTCGAAGTCCAGGTGCTCGATGGTCTGGGCAGAGCCATAGCCGCCCTGGAAGCAGTGCACCACGTCCACCTCGTCGTCGGTGAACATGTCCATCAGGTCCTGCGCCCGGCCCTCGGGAGAGCCCGCCACGTAGGCGTCGCGCGCGAAGATGTTGCGGCCGAGCTTCACCTTGTACCCTCGGCCCTCCCACCACTCGACCCCGCGCAGAACCTCGCTTCGGTTGTGGTAGGCGCTCGCCGGGGCGGGAACCCCGATGGTGCCGCCGGGACGAAGGACGTGGCCCTTGAGCGTCAATGGTAGTCCTTTCTCTGGGGAAGCGGGAGGCTCCTGAGCTCGGTCACGAAGGCGACTATCTCCTGCGTTGCGGCCTCGAATAGGGCCCGGCCCTTGTCGGCGGTCGCCTTGCTGGCATCGCCCTGGACGCCGGATTCGGAGAACGACGACCACCACGGCATGATCTTCAACGGCCCGTCCGACCAGTCCATCCAGGCGTGCTCGGTCTCGGGGAAGCCATGCTCGTCGACCGCCTGCGCCATATCCACGGCTTCCGGATGCAGGTGCAGGTAAAGGGAGGTCTCCAGCTCGCACGCGTGGGCCATCCCGCCCCGGCCCGAGTCGCGCACTTCCTCGATCACCGCCGCGCTCCGCTCCGAGACGAGGTAGAAGCTGGCGGCGACGAGCGATTCCGGCTCTTCCACCATCGCCAGGCGGGCCGCGGTCTCGACCAGGTTCTGGTTGGACCCGTGGCCGTTGACCATCAGGACTCGCTGGAAACCATGGCGTACCAGCGACAGGACAACATCCGTACAGTAGCGGCAGAAGGTGTCCCAACGGATCGAGACGGTGCCCGGAAAATCCATGTGGTGCGGCGAATAACCGTGCACTATCGGCGGCAAGAGCACCGTCTCGGCCGGCAGACGCTCTGCGGCGCCCCGGCATACCGCCTCGACCAGCGTGACGTCAGTGTCGATGGGCAGATGATACCCGTGGTCTTCCAGCGTCCCGATGGGCACTATCGGGACGCGTTCTTCACCGGCCGCCCGCGCCACCTCAGGCCACGTCAGCTTCCCAAACTCCAGGGGTTCAGTCCACACCGTATGCCTCCTCGTTCCTTTCTGGCACACTATTCTCCCGCGGCCTCACCGGTCTGCTCCGGCGGCCCGGGCAAAACGGTGCAGGAAGGCTATAGACTGGCGCATGTGCGTTCTCAGGCCGGCGATGGTCGCGTACTCGTCGGCGGCGTGGGCGCGGCCCGCGTGCCCCGCGCCGCCGGACGCGAAGGGGACCTGAAGGACCTGCTCGAAGAGGTAGAAAGGCGCCCACCAGGGGGCCGAAGGCCAAACTTGCGGCGGCGGTCCCACGTCGCGCTGGGACTCGACCATTGCTTGCGCGACCGGCGAGCCCGCCGTCGTCCTGGACGGCGGACAGAGTTGCACCCCCTCCACCACCACCTCGGGGGCTGCCTGCGCGACGATACGCTCGATCCCGGCCACTACCGACTCGACGTCCGAACCGTAGGGAATCCTCACGTCGAGCGCGGCCCTGGCCTCGTGCGGCACGATCGTCTTCCCTGTGACGCTGCCGGCGGAGAACCCGTTGAGGTTGAGGGCTGGCTCGTACATGAGCGCCTTCAGCACCGAACGTGCGTCGTTCGGTCCCCGGTAGGCCAGCGCGCCCGATTCTTCCAGATGCGCGGCCAGGTCGAAGACTCGCGACAGGGCGTCGAGCAAGCCCTCGTCCTCCAGGGGAACCGACCCGGGTTGGAGGCCGTCGAGAGCGTTCCGCCCGGCGGCGTCCTCTAGGGCGGTCAGGGCACGCACCAGGGACCATGCGGGGGATGAGATCACCACGCCCTCGCTCGAGTGCAGCGCCCTCTCTGTGGGACCGCCCCACTCGCCGCCCGAGCAGCTCAGAACGAAGGACACGATGCCCTTGCACCCGAGGTAGACCTCAGCGATGTCCCGCCTGTCGGCTGTCAGGTCCATGTCGAAGGCAGCCTCAGCCGCGAGGTCGGCGCGCCGGGCGGACATCACCCCTGGCAGGCTCGGGCTCCCCAGCTCCTCCTCGCCGTCCACCAGAAAGACGACCTGCGCAGGCAGGTCCGAGACCCGGCGGGCCGACGCCAGCGCCAGCAAGAAGGAGGCGAGCGAACCCTTGGAATTGGCGGCGCCCCGCGCCACGATGCTGGGTCCCGCCCCTGGCACATCGGCCGTAACCGCAGCAAAAGGAGGCGAGGACCATCCAGGCTCATCGGCCGGCTGCACGTCGTACATCCCGTAGCGCAGGAGCCTGGGGCCGTCACCTTCAATGCGGCCTAGGACCGCGGGGTGTCCGGCCGTGGGTATTATCTCGGCGCTCCCGCCGGCACCCTCGATCAGGGCCGCCACAGACTCAGCGCCGGTGAACATGTCGTCGTCCGAAGCGGAGACGGTGGGACACCGCAGGAATTTACGGACCTCCTCCAGATGCTCGTCGAAGTCGTCGTCGATCTGGTCCCAGACCTGGGACCATGGGGCGTCCCGACCTCCGCCCTTCAAGTCGATGACCTCCTGGGATCCGGCCAGAGAAACCCGGCGTGGTGGCCGCGAACAAACGGTTTTGCCACAGACGATTTCCTCCTGTGGGCCTACCAGCTGCCCGATCGGCGCGTTGTCTGGCGGGTCCACGCGCCACTCAAGCATCCGGACGGGTCTCGACCAGAGCCGGCTATAGACCTGAACGGCTCCATTGTAGCTACGGAAGAGATCCGCCGCCTGACGGGTGCTATCCTCGCATAAGCCAAACCCTCAGCCAGGACAACCGTCAAACACAAGAAATACATCGCATCTTGATCAAAGCGTCATTTTGCTTCGAAAGTGAACGCATAATCAGGGTATGGAACGGACCGAGACTAGGATAGACCGGAGTCTCGTCAAGCGGGCGCGCGAGCGTGCTCGCAAGGAGGGGCGTGAAGAGTCAGACGTCATAGAGGAGGCTCTCCGGCGTTATCTTGCAGACGCTCGAAGTTCAGACGCGCGTTCGCAGCCCGCAATGGATCGACCGTCCACACTATCTCCTCGAAGCCGGCCTGTAAAGCGACAACGGCTTGGAGCCCCTTTAGGGTAACCCCGACACCCCCCCGATATCCGGCCTCCACCGCCATGAGGTCAGAGACGATGCGGGCTCGGCCATCCACGTAACCGCCCCAGCCCGATACGAATCCCACCAGCCGCTCCCCATCAAAAGCTCCGAGGACCTCCCCACCGGTCTCGTGGGCGGTGACGAGGATGCTGGACGAGATCAGGTCGCGGTCGGATACCCCGAAAACCGTCTGTTGGAGCCGCTCTGTTTCCGTCAGATCGAGACGCGAGCGCAGGCGCGCGAACCTCAGAGGTCGTCCACCGACAGTCTTCCGCCATCCCTCCGGGCAGTCCTCGAAACCTAAAGTCTCTGGAGCGATGGGGTCCGCTGAAGAGGGCACCTTACCGTTCCGCATCGAAGCTCCCGGCGGCAGGGTCATCCTCCTGGAGGTGAATGTCAGCGCCGCGGGGAATCACTAGGACCGGCACGGGAGAGCTACGGACGATCTTCGTCGAGTTCGAGCCAAGGAAGACCCTTTCTACAGGTCCGAGCCGGCTCGAGCCCACCACGAGCACTTCGCCTTCCTCCCACGGTAGCGAGTCAAGCGCCTCTTCCCAGTTGCGACCGCTGACGACGCCAGTTTCCACCGCGACGTTGTCCGGCAGCGTGGCCAGTGCTCTGTTCTGGGCCTCCGCCGCCTGGGCGCGCCACTGCTCGGCGACGAGCCGCTCCGCATCGTAGCCGACTTGTGAAGGATACATCTGCCTATCCCTGACGACGAGGGTGGTGAGCCGCAGCGGCACGTCGTGACGCCCGCTCAGCTGCACCGCGGCGTCGAAGGCGGTCCGCGAGCGCGTGGACCCGGCGAACGCGCAGGTGACGCGGCGCAGCCGCGCGTCGAAAGACGGGCTGTATCCCCTCGGAGTGAGCACCACAGGCACCGACGCCGTGTGAAGCATCTCGTTGGTGACGCTGCCGACCGCGAACCGGCCGAACGGCCCGTGGCGTGCGGAGCCGAGAACGACCAGGGCTGCGTCCGTCTCCGTGGCGGTGGTGATGAGCCCCTCGGTCGCTGTGCGGGCTGACGTGGACACGTACTCCGCCTGCACCGCATCACCGACGAACTCGCGCGCCTCGGCGATCGTGTCTTCGGCGTACTGGTCGAGGAACGCCGCGTACTCCGCATCTACGCGCGCCAGGGAAGGGTGGCCCCATACCTCGGGGAGGACGATGCACACGGTGAGGGTGACGTCGCCGGTGCGAGCCAGCATCCGGCCCAAGGCGAGCGCGTCCCTTCCTCCCCGGTCGGCGGTCAAGCCGACGAGGTAGTTCATCGCGGCTCCTCCTCCGTAGCGACCACGATCCCCCTTGCCAGCCGCGAGTGCCTGGCACTGTAGGTGAAGTAGATTAGTGCCGCGACCCCGAGCCACACCGCAAACAACGCGAACGTGGAGTAAGGCAGCTGGGAGATGATGTAGAGGGCGAATGCCGCGCTGAGGATGGGCGTGACCGGATAGCCAGGGACCCTGAATCCCCGAGGCAAGTCGGGTTGGGTGCGGCGCAGGATCATCACGCCGATGGAGACCACAGTAAAGGCGACCAGCGTTCCCATGCTCGTCAGGTCTATGAGCACGCCGAGCGGCACGAACCCAGCGAGCGCCCCGACGAAAATGCCGACGATTATCGTGTTGCGCACAGGGACGAGGGAGGTCGGGTTGATCCGGTGGAAGACCTCGGGGAGCATCCCGTCGCGTCCCATGGCGAAGAGGATGCGCGTCTGTCCGTAGAGCGTCACGAGCGTAACGCTAAAGATCGAGATGACAGCGCCGGCCGAGAGCACGGCCGCAGGCCAGGCAGAGCCTGTGATGTTGCGCAGGATCAGCGCGAGGCCCGCCTCCTGGCCCTCGAACTTCTGGTACTGCTGCGCGCCGATCCCGGCGACCGCAACCAGAATGTAGACCGTGGTCACTATGATGGTCGCGAAGATGATCGCCAGGGGGAGCGTTCGCCTGGGGTTGTGCACCTCCTCGCCCGCTGTCGAGACCGCGTCAAGGCCGATAAAGGTGAAGAAGATCGAGGAGGCGGCCACGCCGATGCCAGCGGCCCCGAAGGGCGCGAACGGCGTGAAGTTGTCACCTGAGAAAGCCGTGAATGCGATTATGACGAAGAGAATCAGCACCGCGATCTTGATGATCACCATGACCGCATTCGCCGTAGCTGACTCCCGCGCCCCGCGCATGAGCAGCAGGCAGCACAGCGTCACGAGCACGATAGCTGGGAAGTTGAATAGCCCACCTTCTCCCGGCGCCGCGAGTATGGCTTCCGGCATGCGGAACCCGAACAGGCTGGAGAACAGCTCGTCGAGGTACTGCGCCCACCCGACGGAGACGGCCGCGGAAGAAACGCCGTACTCCAGGAGTAAACACGCCGCGACACCGAATGCCACGATCTCCCCCATCGTGGCGTAGGTGTAGGAGTACGACGAGCCGGAGACGGGGATCGTCGAGGCGAGCTCCGCGTAGCACATCGCGGTCAGGGCAGCCGTGATCCCGGCGAGGACGAAGGACATGATGATCGCGGGGCCCGCCTCAGGCACCGCCTCGGTCAATATGATGAAGATCCCGGTGCCTATCGTGGCCCCGACCCCGAACATCGTGAGTTGGAACAATCCGATCGAACGGCTGAGCTCGCCGCCCTCGGCGTCGGGTCTTGTCTCGGTGACGAACGCATCGACCGGCTTCCTCCGGAACACACTCCGCTGCCCAGTCGATGATGTGCTCATGACTGTTGTGCTCGCGGTAGGGGTCTGATTACTCGAGTTAGGCGTTTACCGAGAATTATCGGTCGTTTAGGCGGGCTCTTCACCGTTCTACCTCCTCGTTCCCCAACTTGTTACAGCAGTTACGTAACAGCAATAATATTTTCCTGGCAAGCTTCGGGCAAGACTTGTTACCTTAAGTGCCCAGCCGGCGAATGGCAAACATCAGTCCGTAGCATTTTCATCGTGGTAGCCGTTCTCTGAGGACCGTCTCAGGTGATGTAGTCGTCAGAGAGGTTTGGAAGAATCTGCAGAGGGTAACGCTAAGTGGCGTTTCTGCGTTGTGCCCACAAATGGCCGTTCTATGATAGCGGAGACTAGAGGACTCTAATGCCTGACCTCCTCTAGTGGCCACCGTACCCCGCACATCTCGGCGGAATAAGAGAGAGCCGAGGAGCGGACTCGAACCGCTTTCCTGCTCCAGCTACGAGTGATAATTCATACGTTGCAGGAAGTAGCCGAGTGGTGCAAAACGCCTGCAAACCGGCATCAATCTACCTCCAGCTCCCCAGTGCTATGTGTAGCCCCGCGCTCGGTGGTATCAGAGTGGTATCAGAAGGTCACCTGGGCCTAGGGTCGAGTGGTGTGAGAAGTTGGTGGATTAGGCGTCGCCGGTTGTCTTGTGACCCGCAGACCCAGATCGTATAGTAACCGCGCGCCGAGGGTAACATTGCCCGTGCCGATCGGGCGACGAAGGGAGAGAACCGTGCCCCAGGAGTACGAGCAGAGCCAGACCATAGACGCCCCGCCCCAGGAGGTCTTCGCTTGGCTCTCGAACGTTGCCAACCTGCCCGAGTATCTTCCCCCCGTGGTGGCCTCCTCAGCGGAGGGGCCTTCAGCCGAGGGCGTCCCTGGCCAGAGGATCAGGACGACGCTCGAGTACCCGGGCCAGGAGGAGCGCACTTTCGAGGCCGAGGGCTACCTCACCGTGGATGAGAGGGAGCGCAGGATGGAGTGGGGCGCGGAGGTCGGACGCGACTACTCGGGGTGGCTCACGGTCGCGAACCGCGGCGAGGGCGGCAGCGAGGTGGTGGTGCACCTCTCCTTCGGCGAGCGCTCGGTCGAGCCGGAGATGCAAGAACGGGCCGCCGAAGGCCGCGACCCTCTGACCGAGGGCATCTCGGCGACGCTTGAGTCCATCCGCAGGCAGATAGAGGAAGGCTCGGGCAAGGTGGAGACCCCACCCCCGCCGGAGGGGGCCGA
>DASQWQ010000319.1:0-4126 GCA_035640175.1 Rubrobacter sp.
AGAAACGCCTTGCAAATGCGGAAAATGGCGATCCGCAGTAAAGTGGGCCAACCGGAGAATCTGGATTCCAATAGGGTCTTCACCTGAGTTCATAACACGCTCTAGAATCCTGATGCCAACGCTGATGCCAACCCGGGCGACACCAGGTGATACTAGGCGAACTCGTCGTTTCTTCTGAGATGGCGAAATCGGCTCATTTACGCCCTTTTTCGGAAGTGACGGTACTACACGGACCTAAAGTTACGTGACTGAAAATCATGGTGTCTCAACATCACTGTTGTGCTGCGGCTGACCGAACCGTTGTTGAGGAGGCATGGAAGAGAAGGTTCATTAGACAAGTCCGACTGGCAGCAGTAGGAGTGATATCGGCTGGTATATGACGGTACGCAACGGATTTAACGCTGCCCGCATAATCGCTGCAAACACGGACTTTTCGGCTCAAATATGAGCTATCTTCAGCAGGGGTTACTCGGATTGTGGCTCCGAAGGTCGCGGGTTCGAGCCCCGTCGGTCACCCCCTATTTGCAGGTAAAACGTGAGACCCGGTCGAAAAGCCGGGCCCAGTTTACTGCAATCCAGCAGCCGAAAGATTCGTCCAAACCTGCCACGGCGTCGCCGCCTATGTACTCCAGGAGATGCGAATAGCGGTCCATGGTCTGCGTAATGGAGGAGTGCCCGAGCAGCGACTGCACTACCTTCGGGTGCAGGCGCCTCCTGAATAGCTCCATGGCGAAGTTGTGGCGCAGCCTATGTAAGGTGAAGCCCTGATTCTGCATTCCTGCCTTCTCCAGCAGAACAGTGAACTTCCGGTTGTAGAGGTTGCTGTGATTTATCGGCTTGCCCACACGGTTGGGGAAGACGAGACCGTGATCTTTCCAAAGTTCTCCTAGCCGCAGCCTCTCCTCGTTCTGTCGCAGCCTGTGGGCTATGAGGACCGCCACGGCGCTCCTGTTGAGAGGTACGGACCTACGGCTGGCTTTGTTCTTTGCAGGACCGAAGGCTAGCCCACGATCTGTCACCTTTAGCGACCGGCGCACGGAGAGCTTGCTTCCGTCAAGGTCAACGTCTTCCCAATTCAAGCCCAGTAGATCACCCTGAACTACAGAAGTTTAGGGACACAACCAAACAGTGTATTGAACTCACCTGTAGAGTCTTTATCGAAAACATACGATAATGAGGTAAAGGGCGCTGAAGTGGTGACAGAGACAGTGGGCGATTCGTATGCCAGACAATCAAAATAAACGACAACCGTTCGAGATAGTACCTATCAAGCGCGTCGACGTGTACGAGTCGGTGCTGGCGCAACTCAACGCACTCATCACCGAGAGCGGGATGGAACCGGGGGACAGGCTGCCGCCGGAGCGGGAGCTCGTGGAGAAGCTCGGAGTGAGCCGGGTATCGGTGCGGGAGGCCTTGAGGGCTCTGGAAAGCATGGGCAAGATCGAGATCCGGCCGAACGCCGGGAGCTTTCTGGTACACCCGAACGGCAACGCACTGGTGAACCAGCTGAGGGCCGTGGCGCCGGTGGACCGCGCGTTTTTGGGACACCTGATCGAGGTGCGGGCCGCGGTCGAGGACAGGGTGGTCGCGCTCGTGGCCAGGCGACCGGCGGCAGACCTCTCCGCAGTCCGCGACGTCTTGGAGAGGTCGGAGGCGGACCTGAGGGAGTCCGGCGAGCCCGGCAGCCTTGACCTCAGCTTCGAGGCCGCCTTAGCGCGCGAGGCGGGCAACCCGCTGCTCGCGGAGATGCAAAGGTCCGTGCACCACCTCTGGGTCGAGGCCTGGAGCGAGTGCCGCATCGCCCCGGGCGACTGGCGCCAGTTCTACGTCGAGCACCACGCGATCCTCGAAGCGCTGGAGAGAGGCGATGGCGAGGAGGCCCAGCGGCTGATGGCCGAGCACGTCGACAGGACCATCTCAAAAGCGGTGCCGGCAAGCCAAGAAGAATAGCCTCTCCCAAGCTCGGGCTAACATGCATTGCTGTCGTTAGGCTTTGTTCCCGACTACACGGCACCGGCGCACAGGACGTCTCCGCAACCCGTTTAACCACCGTGCAAAGAAACCACGAGCGGCTCGCGGATCTTACGGACACTTGCGACGGGATGGCGGCGACTAGCGTAGCCCGGACGACCGGAAATTGACAAAGCAAGTACGTTCCTCTACCGTAAGGATTGAGTATTGGTCTATCCACAGTCCATAGACCATGAAGCCAAGGGGGAGAAATTGTGCGTCTCGTGTCTTGCTTAACGAGGGGCCAGAGTTCGACCACAGAACGAACCGCGGTCCGCTCGCCACGCGCTCACGGCGTGGCGGGGCCGGAAACAGGGGTCAAACGTGGTTTCGAATGGCAGCCGGCAGTTACGGTCAGGGGACACAAGAGAGGGTAGGAAGGTTATCAGCGAAAAAACGGAGTCATCGTGGAGCGAGATCCGGGAAAGGATGCTTGAGCGCGTAGACGACACGGCGCGGCGCGTGACGGTGGGGTTCCCCAACTTCGCCGACCCAGCGACGGGTGAGTGGACCACCTCGCCGCAAGGCGACTGGACAGGGGGCCACTGGGTCGGCGAGCTCTGGCTCGCCCGGGGGGTGACCGGCGAGGAGCGGTACGGGGAGTGGGCCGCCGAGTGGTGCGAGGCACTTCGCCCCCGCGCGGCGTCCAACACTATCTTCAGGAGCTTCTTGTTCTATTACGGCGCCGCGCTGGGGGAGGTGCTACTCGACGACCACCGGGCGAGGGACGTGGCGCTTGAGGGCGCGCACGGGTTGCTGGGCCTGTACAACCCCAAGGCCGGGCTGATACCGCTGGGCACGGAGGCCGAGGAGGCCTCGGATGTGGGGTACGGGGAGGCGAGCATCGACGCCGTAGGCTCCATCTCCGCGCTCTTCGGCTGGGCGTCGGAGAAGACCGGCGACGGGTCTTTCCGGGACGCAGCCTTGCGGCACGCGGAGCGGCACATCGAGTTCTGCGTCAGGGATGATGCGTCGGTGTGTCAGTCGGCATCCTTCGACCCGGAGACAGGGGAGGTTATCCGCCGCTATAGCCACAAGGGTTACTCCGAGGACAGTACGTGGGCGCGGGCGCAGGCGTGGGGCATGCTCGCGTACGCACTTTCGGCCCGCTGGATGCCAGAGCACGAGGAGTTCTTGGAGACGGCGGTCCGGGTCACCGACTGGTGGCTCGAGCACGTTCCGGAGGACCGGGTCGCCTTCTGGGACTTCGCGGATCCCGGCATCCCGGATGTCGAGCGCGACACCTCGGCGACGGCGATCGCGGCCGCGTCGTTGCTCAAGCTGGCCGAGTTGGTCCAAGACGATGGCCTGAAATCCCGCTACCGCGACGCCGCGCGGGAGACCGTTCGGGCGCTGGTAGAGGGCTACCTGACCCCCACGGGACCCGACGATCCGCGCGTTCCCGGGATCCTCACCGAGGGTTGTTACAACAAGCACATCGAATTGGCGACCAAGAACGAGCTTATCTGGGGCGACTACTACCTCTTCGAGGCGCTCCAAGTACTCGACGGCAAGGTAACGGCCAGAGAGATCTGAGGGGGTAAAGATGCTCAGAAGCGAATTCCAACCCGGTAGCACCCGCTGGGCCGTACGGAGAGCACAGTGGCGGGCGATGGGCATACCGGAGGAGGATTTCCACAAACCCAAGATCGCGGTCGTAAACTCTTCCTCGACGCTCTCCGTATGCTACATGCACCTCGACCGGGTCTCGCAGGTAGTCCAGCAGGCGGTCAGGGAGGCGGGTGGATTGCCCTTCGAGATCCGCACCGCGGCCCCGAGCGACTTCGTGACGAGCGCCGGCAAGAAGGGCCGCTACCTGATGCCAACCCGCGACCTCATCGTCAACGACATAGAGGTCATGGTAGAGGGGGCGCAGCTCGACGGGATGGTGTGCCTTTCCTCCTGCGACAAGACGACCCCGGGCCACCTCATGGCCGCCGCCCGCCTCAATGTCCCTACGGTCCTCGTCACGTGCGGGTACCAGACCGGCGGCGCTTGCGGCGGCCGTCCCGTGGACATCGACGACGTCTACGAGTCTGTCGGTTCTGTCGCCGCGGGACGAATGACTGTGGAGCAGCTTCGCGAGATGACCGAGACGGCCATAAAGGGCCCGGGT
>DASQWQ010000320.1:0-3007 GCA_035640175.1 Rubrobacter sp.
GGGGTGACCGTGGTTCTGTACGCCACGCACCCTCGGGCGCAGGCCCGTAGGGGTGTGCAGAACGTCGCCTGGACGAATCTCCCCGCTCCACAACGTCCCCGTCACAACGACTCCTATACCCTTGAGCACGAAAGAGCGGTCGACGGGCAAGCGTGCCAGATCTTCCCTACGTCCCGCCGCCGTTTCCACCGCCAACGCGTCCAGGGCCAGCATAAGATCGTCGACGCCCTCGCCGGTCACGCCGCTGACATGGATCACAGGTGCGCTCATGTTCCTTGACTCGAGCAAGTCCTCCACATCCAGGGCGGCCAGTTCCACGGTCTCATCGTCTACGGCATCGACTTTTGAGAGCGCCACGACACCCTGCTCGATACCGAGAATCCGCAGGATGTCGAGGTGCTCGCTGGTCTGGGGCATGACCCCGTCGTCGGCGGCGACGACGAGCAGGAAGGCATCGACCCCTGTCGCCCCCGAGACCATGTTCTTGACGAAGCGCTCGTGGCCGGGCACGTCGACCAGGCTAGCCCGCCTGCCGCTAGGAAGGTCCAGCTCCGCGTACCCGGGCACGATGGAGATGCCCCTGCGGTGTTCCTCTTCCAAACGGTCGGTATCCGTGCCCGTCATGTACCTGACGAGCGTGGTCTTGCCGTGGTCAACATGCCCCGCCGTCCCTATGGTTAGGGAGATCCTATGCTCGCCGGTTTCACCCATTTGCGTCTCTGATCGCCCCGATCACGGCCTCCTCCTCACTGGGCAGGAGCGTCCGTACGTCCAGCCATAACCTCCCCTCGCGCACACGGCCAATGACGGGCGGGTCTCCGGAGCGTAGCTCCTCAGCCAGGGCTTCTGGGTCGGTTCCACCCAGCCGTACGGCGAAGGACGGAATCTCGTATGTTGGCAGCGTACCCCCGCCGCTGCGGGCCACAGAAGGCGTCACGTCCACCTCGAGTCCGGGCACACTGCGCCTCAGGTTCTCGGCGAGGTGAGTGGCCCTGTCTTCCATCTCAGGGGCCGGGGATCGTATCATTCTGAGGGTTGGGAGATCCTGTTCCGCGGTGCCATCGAGATAAGAGTTCAGCGTCGCTTCCAGGGCGGCGAGGCAGAGCTTGTCAGCGCGCAGGGCACGGGCGAGGGGATGGTGGCGCATGGTGGAGATCCAACGCGAAGCACCTACCGCTATCCCTGCCTGCGGCCCGCCGAGGAGCTTGTCTCCCGAGAAGATGGTGAGGTCCGCGCCATCTCTGAGAACTCTCTGCACCTGTGGTTCTTCACCAACGGATAATAGTGCCCCGCTGCCTACGTCGGCGATTATCGGGAGCCCCAGAACTGTGAGATTCTGGACCCCTACCGTCTCCGTGAAGCCGACAGTCTCGAAGTTACTGGGGTGGACCCAGAGAACCGCGCTGGTGTTCTCGTTTATGGCATTCTCGTAATCCGAGAGCCTGGTACGGTTTGTGGTTCCGACCTCCTTGAGGCGGGCACCGGAGAGGGCAAGCACTTCCGGGATGCGGAATCCGCCCCCGATCTCGATGAGCTGGCCGCGCGAGACGATCACCTCGGGCGTCCCAGAAGCCTTCGACGCGATGACCGCGGCGAGCGCCAGCAGCGTCGCCCCCGCGCAGTTGTTGACGACGAGCGCATCCTCGGCGCCAGTCAGCTCCCTGAGAAGCGGCACCGCGTGATCGTAGCGCGATCCTCTAGTGCCGGAGCGGAGATCGTACTCCAGGTTGGAGTAGCCGGTGGCCGCATCGTAGGCCGCTAGGGCCGCCCGCTCGGAGAGGACCGAGCGCCCCAGGTTGGTGTGAAGGACCACGCCTGTTGCGTTGACGACACGCCTGAGACCTCTACCTGTGAGAAGCCTGGAGGCTGCTTCTGCGACGGCCCTCTCCAAGACCTCCGGCCTTTCTCCCGCAACGATCTGGCGCCGCAGGACTTCGAGCGCCTCGCGGACGGCTGCCGTCGCCGAGGTCCTGCCGTGACGGGCGGCGAGCTTCCGTCCTGATGGGTCGCGCATCACGGCGTCTACCGCAGGGAGGCTCCTTAGTAGATCCCTTTTCCCCGTCTCCATCATGCGCGGCCAGTATAACCTTGCAGCATGGGTGCTGTGCTAAACTTGCGCCGTCGAAGCTCGGGAGAGCCGGAAGGATGCTGCTTTTGGGCCAGGGAACCACCAAATTCGTGGTCGGGGCGACCGTCGGAGCCGTCGGCGGTTTCGCCGTCGGAGCCTTCGCGACCACAACGACCGCGCGGTCGGCCCGCCAATCGGTCCTCGGCGGGCTGGACGTCTCCGCACGTTTCTTCGGCAGGACCGTGGTCCAGGTTGTGGATGGTCTCGGGTCTGTTCTGGAATCCGGTTATACCCGCATTCGTGGACGTGAGAAGTATCTCGAACACGAGATCGACGAGCTCAGGGAGCAGATCACACGCCTGCAGCAGCGTATGGACTGAGCGGATTATGGAAGGGCAACCCTTCCATAATCCGCTCAGGTCGGCCTGAAAGCACGCTCCGGCCTGGGCCTCCGCTTGTCAGCACGTCGCCTCCCTCCGGTCGGCGGCTTGTCAGCACTTCAGCAAGTCGTCCCGTAGCCTCGCCAAAAGTGTAGAACCCGACTGCCGCTGGTGGCGGTTCGTCGTGCGCGGCAGGGCAAGGTCAGGAACGGGAGACCTGATAAGCTGACAAACGAGGGCCAAAGGCCCGCAGCGTGCTGACGAGCGAAGCCCGTAGGGCGTAGCGTGCTGACAAGCCTGCGAAGCAGGCGAGCTAATCCATTCGCTGCTGGAGGCGTGCGATCTGCTCCCTGAGCTCGTCTATCTCGTGTTCGAGATACTTCTCACGCCCACGAATGCGGGTATAACCGGATTCCAGAACGGACCCCAGACCATCCACGGCCTGGACCACGGTCCTGCCCAAAAAACGTGCAGAGACGTCTAGCCCGCCGAGCATCGATTGGCGGGCCGACCGCGCGGTCGTTGTGGTCGCGAAAGCTCCGACGGCGAATCCGCCGAC
>DASQWQ010000321.1:0-8261 GCA_035640175.1 Rubrobacter sp.
AGGTGCACTAGTAGATGAGGCACAGACCTTTCGTTTGTCCGTCAATCTAACGTTCCGGTCTGAGTAGTCCGCTATGTGCATGCAATCACTCTCATGCAGGAAAGCCCGCTTTGTAGTTTCGAGGTTCATAACGAAGCCACGGGGGTTATACCGAAGCCACCAGATGTATTCCTCATGAGCATCCCGATAGTGATTATCGTGAAACTCCTGTGGGGTTGCCTTGCTCGCTGTCACAATAATGCTCCTCTTATGACCTCCTCCGTGTCGGCCCGCGCCGATTACGACAACGGCGCTACCCTTCAAGATCCAGCTCGGTCGAGAAGGTGTGGCGGACTTGCGCATCGCCGGTTAGCAGCGGTCGCGAGGCCCGCGAGGACGTGACGCGTAGGGGTAGGCTCAAGGACGCCGTGGGGCAGGCCGCGCTGCCGCACTCTCTATCGCGCCTATGTAGATACCGACGACTTCGGCTCGTAAAACGACTGTACTTTGTTTGTACTCTCCGCTCCGGGGGCATAGAGCCGGGTTAGCAGGTCTTGCGGACGAGAGGAGAAAGCATGAGCCCGGTAGCCATTGTGACTGCCTCGGACTCGGGGATTGGCCAGGAGTCGGCGAAGGAGCTGGCGGAGAACGGCTTCGACGTCGGCATTACCTACCGCATGGACGAAGCAGGGGCGCAGGAGACCCTCGAGGCCGTGCGGGCTGCGGGCCGCAGGGGCGAGGTGCGAAGGTTGGACCTCACGGAGTTGCCGGGGGCTGCGGACAGGATCGACCACCTTGCTGACTCCCTGGGCGGCGTCAACGTGCTGGTCAACAACGCCGGCACCGGCGACCCGACGGGCGAATTCCTAGAGCTCCCCTATGAGGAGTGGCGGCAAGTCATAGACACCAACCTCTCCGGGGCGTTCCTGTGCGCCCAGCGGGCGGCCCGTAGGATGGTCGACGCCGGAAACGGGGGCAGGATCATCAACATCACCTCCGTTCACGAGCACATCCCGCGCACCGGTGCCTCTGCCTACTGCGCGTCGAAGGGCGGCCTCGGGCTCCTGACCAAGGTTATGGCGATGGAGCTCGCAGAGTACGGCATCCTGGTCAACGCGGTCGGACCTGGTGAGATCTCCACGCCCATGACCGGCGCCGAGGACGAGGACCCGACGACCATCGAGCGCCCGAACTTGCCGCTCGGACGCCCCGGACACGCCCGCGAGATCGCCGCCTGGGTGGCTTTCCTCGCCTCGGAGAAGTCATCCTACGCAACCGGCGCCTCGCTCGTTGTGGACGGCGGCCTGACGCTGATGGCGGCGGAGCTGTCGAGCTAGGCTGCTAGAAGCTCAACTCGCCCGGACCGCCTTCGAGCTTGTGGAGTTCGTAGTCGAGGTCCCTGGCGAGGCCTCAGCTTGCACCTGACCCGGCGGACTCTTGGAGATGGGGCACTGCGCGCTCAGCGCGGTAGCGCGATGGTGAGGAAGCGGTCGATCATGGCACCGACCTGCTCGGGAACTTCCAGCTGGCAGAAGTGGCCCGAGCCCACAGTCTTGCCGTAGAGGATGTCGGGGAACATCTCGTGGCAACGGCTCATGTCCGAGCGGGGCTGCGCCTCGTCGGCGAACACTCCCATCGCGTAGCTCCCATCGGGTTTGTCGCTCTGGCCGTGACCACGCAGGTCCACGGCGACGACCCGGTTGCCGCGTGCCTCATAGCGCTCGAACTAGGGGTGCGAAGTACGTGTGGTCGCAGCACCACCCGTGTTCCAGGAGTACGGGTGGGTCCCCTCCGGCTGCCTCCTCGTAGAAGAGGTCTACCCCGCCACGTCGCAACTTCTACACTCTCTCCTCTTCCGCCTCGAGCCGACTGGACAGGCTGTATACCGAACGCCGCGGCGAACATACTACCCCAGTCCATGTGGAGGATGCTCGGTCTCAGAGGGCACTCTATTCTGGGCTCGTCGTCAGGCCACACCGGCAAGATCCGGCCGGCGTCAGCGCCGGATGCTTGGGCCTATGCGTTTCACGGCGGTGCGGAAGTCGTAGGTGGTGACTGAGAGGGCTGAGAGCTGGTGGGAGGCTATGCGCTTCTCGAAGTCGTGGAGGTTTATGGTGCGGCGCATGCAGACAAGGGCGGCCTCGCGGCACAGGGCTTCCAGGTCGGCACCCGAGTAGCTGCCCGTGAGGCCCGCTATCTGATCCAGGTCGAGGTCGGGGTCCGTCGGCATCTCGCGGGTGTGGATCCCTAAGATGTGAAGCCGCGCTTCGGCGTCGGGGAGCCCGATCTCGATCTCATGGTCGAAGCGGCCAGGACGCCTGAGGGCGGCGTCGAGCGCGCCCGGTCTATTGGTCGTGGCGATGACACACACCCTGCCCAGATTGTTGAGCCCGTCCATAAGGGAGAGGAGTTGTGAGACCAGCGTAGCCTCGAAGCTCTCGCTCATCATGTCGCGCGATGAGGCGAAGGAGTCTATCTCGTCGAAGAGGATGATCGCCGGCGCTTTGGCGCGGGCCTCGTTGAAGATGGAGCGCAACTTCGCCTCGCTCTGGCCCCAGAACTTGTTGAGGATCTCAGGCCCCGAAACGGCCACGAAGTGGGCCCCGCTCTCGTGGGCGACGGCCCTCGCCAGGAGCGTCTTGCCCGTTCCCGGTGGGCCGTAGAACAGGATTCCCTTGTGAGGCCTGATGTGGAGCTTGCGGAAGATCTCAGGGTGGGTTATGGGCAGTTCCACCGACTCGCGGACCAGGTCTATGGTCTCGCGCATCCCGCCTACGTCCTCGTAGCGGGTCGCCGGCACGTTGCGGCTGCCCGGCGCCGTGCCGCTCGCCGCAGCGACCCCCGCTCCCCCACTACGCACGCTCCGCGCCAGGCGTTCGATAAGACCCTCCCTATCCTCCTGCAACTCAGCCTCTTCGCGCCCTTCCCGCGTCTTCACGACCTTCCAGCCCGAGAGGTCTCCGTCTTCCCTGTAACCCCAGGACTGGTCCCTGCTGGGGTCTATCCTCTCGGGGAGGCGGGCCACTATCTCGGCGGTCGAGTCGAGGTCCAGAATGGGGCACCTGACGCACGGGCCGAGGTCCGAAAGGACACGCTCGGTGATAGCCTCCTTGTCCACCTCGAAGACGGCCTCCTTGTCCATTTTGCCGAAGGCGTACCATGAGTTGCCCGTGAGATGGTCGTTGTCGTAGACCCGGATCTGACGGCAAGGGAAGAGCTGCTTGTCCACGAGGGAACCCGGCGTGCACCACTCCCTCGCGGCCCTCCCAGTGCGCTGTTTGCGCAGGAAGCACTTCAGGCCTCCGAAGAGCTCGTCCGCCGACAGCGAAGTCCCGTCGGCCGCATATTCGGCGTCACCCTCACCGCGCAGGATCCCGGAGAAGTCGTCGAGGAGCCGCCAGTCGGAAGGGAGATCCAGTTCTACACAGACCCGCGCTGTGCCGTTCACGCCCTCGACGTGGTAGGAAGGATGGCGGGACGCAAGGGCTGCGGCCCGGCCGAGGTGGCCTTCGGATCTCAGCGGGAAACCGACTCGCACTTGCATGGCCCGCAGATTCTAACCCACGCCACCCGAAACTGTCGGAGTCTGATGTTCCTGATGGGGCGTAAGAATCGCAATACTTCGGATTCTTTCGGAGATCCCGGCCAATACGGAACGCTTGTGACCGCTTTGGCAGGTACCATCACACCGTGACAGAGAGCAGAGGCTACGGCGCGGCGGCCAACCGGCGCGCGAAAGGACTAGTATGCCCCCAGAATGGTCAGCCAACGCCTCAACCGCACAGGACGGAAGCACTTCGGGTAGTGTGCTCGGTCGGCGCATGCTCAACCGCGCCCTGCTGGAGCGATAGATGCAGCTACGCCGCCAGAAGCTCTCCGCCTTTGACGCCATCGAGCGGCTTGTCGGCATGCAGGCCCAGGTGCCACAAGCTCCCTACGTCGGCCTCTGGACGCGGCTCGAGGGCTTCAGACCCGAGGAGTTATCCGGCTTGATTTCCGACCGGCGGGCGGTGCGCTCCTCATTGATGCGCGCGACGATCCACCTCGTCACCGATCGCGACTTCCTAGCTTTGCGCCCAGCCGTGCAGCGGTCCTGGAGCACGATGTATACCGGAACACGACCTATGGCAAGGAGCACCTCATAGGGCTGGACGTGGACGCAGTGCTGGCGGCCGGTCAGGCGCTGCTAGAAGCAAGGCCACGGACCGCTGCAGAGCTGCGCCGGTTGCTCGGGCCGCGGTGGCCGGAGAGGGAAGCGGCGGCGCTGGCGTACGCGGTACGCGGCCTGCTGCCGCTGGTGCACGTTCCTCCAAGGGGTGTCTGGGGCGAAAGCGGACCCGTAGCCTTGACCACGGCCGAGTCATGGCTCGGCCAAAGCGTCGCCCGTGTCTGCGGGCCCGACGAGACCATCCTGCGCTACCTGGCTGCTTTCGGCCCAGCCACCGTCGCTGACGCTCGGACGTGGTCGGGCCTAGGCGGGCTGCAGGAGGTCTTCGAGCGGCTCCGGCCGCGCCTTGTCATCTTCCGTGACGAGCGCGGTCGCGAGCTCTTCGACGTGCCCGGCGCCCCGCTGCCCGATCCCGAAACACCTGCACCTCCTCGCTTCTTGTCCCAGTTCGACAATGCGCTGCTCTCCCACGCCGACCGTACCCGCATCATCTCAGATGAGCACCGTAAGGCTCTCTTTGAGGACCCCATGATGCGCGGCGTGCTGCTCGACGGATTCGCCTGTGGGACGTGGAAGTCGGAGCGTACCCGCGGAAAGGTGAACCTCTTGATCCAACAGTTCGAACGACTCTCCAAAGAGGATCGCGACGCCCTGGCCGATGAGGGAGAGCGGTTATTGCGCCTAGTGGCGAAACCTCAGGACGCCGAGGAGTTCGAGATCCGGTTCAGCAGGGAAGCCTAGAAAGTACACGGGTGAGGTACGTACGTTCATAGCTCTGTACCCTTCGGCTTGCGCTGCGTGATCGCGCGGGCTACCGTGCCCGTGCACCCCGAAGAGAACAGGAGACCCTTTGAGTTTGCAAGATAGCAACCCGCCGGTCTCGACAGGCAGGGGCGATGACGGTACGACGACCCTTCTCGGGTCAGGACGGATTGGCAAGGACGACCCACGGATAGTCGTGCTCGGCGACGTGGACGAGGCGAGCTCTTTCCTCGGCCTGGCCCGCGCCGAGGCGGACGAGGAGGTCGGTGGGCTCTTGATCTGGCTGCAGCGGCTCCTGTACCGCGTCATGGGCGACCTGGCGATGCCGAAGGAGGACAATGTGGTCGGCGAGGATGACCTGAAGCTCCTCGACGATGCCCTTGAAGAGTGGTGCGGACGCACACAGATCCCCAAGGAATTCGTCATCCCGGGTGAGAGCCGGCGCGGCGCACTCCTCGACGTCGCCCGCTCCGTAGCGCGCCGCGCGGAGCGTAGCCTCGTCGCCGCCGGATACGCAAACGAACACCCCCAAGCCGTGCGCGTCGTCAACCGCCTCTCCGATCTCCTCTTCGTCCTCGCGCGCAACGCCGACGGTGAGAAGACCCTCTCGAAGGGCTAGAGGTGGTCGTATCGGGGAGCGTCGGGGTGGTTCGCGAACGCCCTTACACGTCCCCACGCCCCTACGTCGGGCCGGTTTGTCTACCCATTCTGGTTCGGGGGTGATGCTGGACTCGGGGTGTGGGCCGTCAAGGCCGATGGAGGTGAGGGTCATCAGGACCGGCACCTTCACATCGTGGTCACACAGAGCCTGGCAGGAGAGGCGTACCTACCCCAGGAGATCCCGGCCATCTAGCACGGCGCGTTCGACCCTGGCCATCTTTTCGGTCTCGCCCTCCAGTCGTCGCGCTTGCCTAAATCCTTAACGACTTAAGTATTTCTTCTCGATAGATGCGACTAGAGAGTAGGTGGTGTCAACCATGTTACCCACGTACAATCCACCTGCCTGGGTGAGTAACTGATAGGCGTCCCAGCGATCGTAGCCATATTCTTGCTCCAGCCACAAGATTAGCTCGGTGTTCGCGATGCGGGCTGCATCCTCCATGGGACGGGCACTGCCGACTACCATGATGGCCTCATCTGATTCGATGCGCGGCCACTCTATCGCCTTATCCTTGATCACCTCGAACACCACGGTTACTTTGGAGGTGATCTCCAGCGCAACCCCACAGAGTTCTCCTTGCCCCTGCCTCGCGTGGCAGTCACCAGTGTAGACGAGCGCACCGGAATTCCAGACAGGTAGGTAGACGGTGTTCCCCGGCTTCACGTCAGGTACGTCCATATTACCCCCGAAGGGGCCTGGGGCAAGGGCGGTGATCGCTTCCAGGTCGGGGGCCACGGCTAGGGTCCCCAGAAAGGGCTGCCAGGGCAGTTTCACGCCGAGTTCCTCGTTGACGAGGTTGTTCCCACCGTCCACGAGGTTCCAGATCCAGACCCTCTCCGGCAGCGGCTCCTGTAGCGTACGGGTGAGATTCGTCGAGGTGAGTCCGCCAAAGTAGGGTATGAGAACGCTTACGGCGAAGTCTCGTGTAGGCTCGATGCTCTCGATACGAACGGCAAGGGAGTCGCCGGGCTCCGCTCCCTCGACATAGATAGGACCTGTCTGGGGATTGAGGAACTTGGCCGTAGCAAGGGCGCGGCTCGGGAGGTCTACTTTCTTTGTTATCCGGCTCTCGAAGGCATCATCCGTATGTATGGTCACCCGCTCGTTAGGCCTCACCCTGACCATAGGCTCCCGATACGGGTTGAAGACGTAGCTGTAGTCCCTGGGGACTATCTCCGCCGTGTGGTCCTCGTCGGTCTGCATTTACATTCCTCCCTCCTTGCGTTGGCCGAACCGCTATAGCGATTTGCGATGATATTGACCCATGCAAGCCATGGCATCATGGACGCTTGCGCAGAACTTCAGAGTAGGCCTCTGCACCGTCAATGAGATGTGAGTCAACAACAGCGCAAACCGCTTTAAAGAGAACGCGCAGCGCAAAGCAAGGTCACCATTGACGGCGACTAATAAGCTCCTTTGTCGAGGAAGAGGGCTCTAACGGTGCTGGCCAAAAGCACCAGATCAAGCCATACAGACCAGTCGCGAACGTAGTGGATATCCATCTCGATCCTGTCAGTGAAGAAAGCGTGGTTGCGACCGGAAACCTGCCACGGTCCGGTTACCCCTGGAGGTACGCGCAGAATCTCGTCGCGCGCGTCCCCGATTTCTCCGGACTCGCGGGGTAGGTAGGGGCGAGGGCCGACCAGGCTCATCTCCCCGCGCAAGACGTTCCAAAGCTGCGGCAGCTCATCCAGGCTGGTCCTGCGCAAAAATCGGCCGACGCGCGTAACGCGGGGGTCGACGCGTAGCTTATGGTACTTTACGTATTCTTCCCTGAGGCCGGCATCCTCGGCGAGCATAAGCTCCAGCACAGCCTCCGCTCCGGGTACCATAGTACGGAATTTGATGCACGGGAATGGGACACCGTCCTTGCCCATCCGCCAGTCCGTGTAGAAAATGGGCCTTCCAGACTCTGCATAGACGAGCAGGGCTATCACCAAGAGAAACGGAAGCACGAGGGCTCCGCCCACCACGGTAGCTCCAAAGTCTAGTATACGTTTTGCCCTCCGCGCCCAGGGGTTGAGGAGGTTGTACTTTATCTCCACCGCCAAGGTTCCCGCAAGGTCGCGGGCCGTCACCGCCGAGTTGGTTATACCGCCGAGGTTCGAGATGAGCAGGACGTGCCGGAAGCTACGGCTAGCCCGGCTAACGAGCGGTGCCAGGTGCGAGCGCCGGACGTTAGGCGTGGCGAAGATTATGGTGTCCACGCCGCCTCTGTGAGCGAGGTTCTCGACCTGGGTCATGGCCTCTTCGTGGGAGAGGCTCTCGAGCGACTTCCCCGACGGCGTCAGGCCCCAGTCGATGAGGGCGGCGGGGGCGTATCCCAGCACCCATTCCTCTTCCAAGAGCTTGACCGTTCGGGCGCCCATGTCCTTGTTTCCTATGACGACCACGGGCCTGCCCCAAATACCGAGTCTCCACAGCCCCCATTGCGCCAAACCCTGCACCAGGGGGGGTAGAAGCAAAAGGCCCACAAAGCCTAGCGCCAATAGCAGGCGTGGGACCCGCCCCACAAGGTCAATGGGCCCAAACGTTGAGGTTATGAACCCAAGGGGGATTAAGACTGTGGTAAAGGCAACGGCGGCGAAGGTGCCGACCACGGAGTATGTGTGCCGGCGAAGCCTCTCCGCCGAGCTCAGACCGTACCCAGGATAGAGCCCCATCAAAGAGCGTAACCCTATCCACACCGCC
>DASQWQ010000322.1:0-16821 GCA_035640175.1 Rubrobacter sp.
ACGAGCCTCCGTAGAGGAAGGGTCTCGAGAAAAGTTGGATCCCTCCAGGGCGAGTCTGGATCGAGGAGCGGGGTGTCCGTCGGACCGGGGGCAACGGAGTTCACCCTTACCCCCCTGTCCGCGATCTCGACGGCGAGGCTCTTGGTGAAGCCGATGAGCGCGCCCTTTGCCGCGACGTAGTGGGCGTCTCCGTCCCCACCAGCGAGCGCCAACTCTGAGGAAATGGTTATTATTCGACCGCTCCTTCTCTCAAGCATGCCCGGCAGGGCGGCCATGCAGGCATTGCGTGTACCCCCCAGGTGCACTGCTAACATGCGGTGCCACCTCTCGATCCCAATCTCCGAAATGGGCAGCATTTCATAATGCCCGGCTACAGTAACGAGCAGCGAGATCGGGCCCAGTTCACGTGTCGCTCGGTCAACTGCCGCGCGCACAGCCGCAGGATCCGCCACGTCGGCGATGAGCGACAAATCGGCCTTGGATCCACGCAGATCGAGCCCGGCAACCTTCCAGCTCCGCTTGCTTAGAAGGGTTGTAATCTCAGCCCCGATACCGCTTGCGGCCCCTGTAATTAGCGCAATTTTTCGAGCGTGACTTTCGGGCCTCACTGAGTGCTCCTCTCAACTATCGCCACGACGATTTGGGTGGACGTGCTTCATCATCTAGGACTCTCCTTCGCGCGCAAGCATCATCAACCCGACTGAAAACCCTGAACCGTTGTAGCTTCCGCGCAGATCACTGCTTGTGATAGCGAATATTTATCCTGGCCCCGGGCATTCACTCACGCCTCCCCATGACCATCGCCGCCCACAACGGTTCGGGGTGCCTCTCGCGTTATCGTCGGGTGATTGCCAGGAGTATCTGACCCTCTCATCTATTCTTGTTGGAGTCACGATCAATGGAAGATGACCCCTCATCCGGTGTCGCCACCCCACCTGCGGATAGCACCTGAGCACTGGCCGACCTGAGGCGATCACCGATGGGTGCCTGGATATGTCCCCTCACGCTCAAGTAGACCACGATGCCGATGGCTCCGAGGACGACGGTCGTTATCACCATGCTCCACGTGATGTACCAGGGCGTGTCTGGAGTAGGACGCGGCCAGACGATGTTGATCGTCTGCAGTGTGATCCAGATCGTCGCAAGGTAGGCCACCGGAGCGCTCCAGCGGCCGAGGCTGAACGCTCCTGGTGTCCACGTTCCTTTTAGGTGCGCGAGTGCGGCGCCGGCAACGGGCACGCCGAAGGCGATGTAGAAGCCGATCGTCGTGAAGTTAATGAGAACGCTGTAGAGCTCTGAGCCAGCCAGCAGTACCAGGAATCCGGCAACTACTCCGGTCAACAGGATTGAGTAGACTGGTAGTCGCTCCGGCCCCCGCAGTTGGTCGAGCAAGCCGGAGCCGGGCAGCGAGCGATCCCGTGCCGATCCCCAAACACAGCGCGACACGGCAGCCTGAACGGCAAGGAAGCTAGAGAGAAAGCCGATCACGAACAAGATTAGTAATGGCCGACCGATTCCGGCGCCAAAGTGCGCGACGAGCGTGTCTGCCACTGGATCTCCGCTCTGCGTAGACATAACCCTCGAAAGATTCGGGATAGCCAGTATCAGCGCGAGGCTCGAGTACATGACAACAAGAGCAACGAAAAGCAGGGCAAGAATAATTGCCTTCGGGACGTTGCGCTCTGGCTCCTCCACCTCCTCACCGATTGAGCCCGCAGCCTCGAAGCCAAGGAAGGACCATCCCACAAAAGCAATGGCAACGAGAAATGATCCTGTAACCCAGATGCCGTTTGCTTGGGTACCGAATCCGTCGAAAAGCGTGCCGATCGGATTGACTCGGTAGAAGAGCAGGAGCACCGTACCTAGGCCGATCGAGCCGAGCACTTCGGCGGTAATGCTCAGGACTATCATAACCTTGAGGATGCGGCGGCCGACCATGTTTGTCAGAGTGCCTACGGCGATGATCAGTAGGGCGACCACGGTGGTCAACCACCGAGTCGGGCTCTCGACATCGAAGATTTCCAGCAGAAAGCCAGCAGCGCCGTAGGACAACGCTGAGAGTGCGATCGTCAGGCCCCATATGTACGCCCACGCCGCGAACCACCCCCACTGTGTGCCTTGGACGTGGCGCGCCCACTGATACACACTGCCTGCGTATGGCCACCGTGATGCCAGTTCACCGAAGACAGCCGCTACCAAGAGCTGGCCAGCTAGCACGATCGGGAAAGCCCAGAAGAACGCTGGTCCAGCCGTAAACAGTGCTAGCGTAAAGATGGCGTAGAGCGCGACGATCGGGGAGACATCAGCGAAGCCAAGGGCGAACGCGCTGCGGAAGGTGAACCCTTTGCTGAGCCTGTGCTCCTCAACCACCTCGTCGCGAGCGGTGCCTCTTGATTCGCCAGCCGTAGAACTCATCTACCTGCTCCTTTGCCGCTTTGGTTATTGACTCCGGCGCTACCAATCCACTGGGGTTACTTTACTTTCTCCCAACCCTTCACTCCGAGCGGCTGACCGCTTCGCCATGGGTTTCAGCCGTGCTTTCTTAGTCTGGCGATGAGGCTCAAGAACTCGAAGGCGACCGTAGCCGCTAGCAAAGCCGTAATTTGGCCAGGACTATCGTACTGAGGGTAGACCTCAACGATGTCGCAACCAGCGATATCAATGCCGGATAGTCCCCGAACGAATCCTAGCGCCTCGAGGCTTGTGAAACCACCGACCTCTGGTGTCCCCGTGCCAGGAGCGAAGGCCGGATCGACGAAGTCCACGTCGAAGGAGACGTAGGCCTTGGTCCCCGCGACCCTCTCGCGGATGCGGTCCTTGGTTTCCTCTACGCCGAGCTTCCTGACCGCCTCGGTCGTGAGGAGGTCGAAGCCCAACTCCCTGGATGCCTCCAGATCGCCCTGGTCGTAGAGCGATCCGCGCATGCCGACCTGGATCGAGTGCTCTGGTAAGAGCAAGTCTTCCTCGACGGCACGCCTGAAGACGGTGCCGTGATTGTACTTCTTGCCAAAGTAGGCGTCCCAGGTATCAGCGTGAGAGTCGAACTGCACGAGCGCCAGAGGCCCGTGGACCGCGGCTGCCGCGCGCAGTTCCGGGAGCGCCACCGAGTGGTCCCCACCGAGCACTACGGGCACCACGCCTGCCCGGTGCACTTCCTCCAAGCCTACCGCTATGCTCTCGTAGCTTTCTTCGATGAAACCAGGCACCACCGGCACGTCGCCGTAGTCTATGACCGAGAGGTGCTCGAAGATCGAGACATCTTGCGAGGGGTTGTAGGGCCTGAGGAGGTGCGAGATGCTCCTTATGCCCTCAGGACCGAAGCGAGCCCCGGCCCGGAAGGAGGCCCCCGTGTCGAAGGGCGCGCCGACGATGGCCACGTCGGCGTTCTCGAGGTCTTGGATATAGGGCAGGCGCATGAAGGTGCGCACGCCCGAGAAGCGCGGCGTCTCGAAGGAGTTCGCGGGTTCGTAGCGGATCACTAGATCGCCTCCTATCTGTCGCTAAAAGGTTCGGACGCTCTCCTTCAACGTCCTGACGATAAACGCCAGATCGGCTTCAGAGCCGAACATGGCGAAGTCCCTTCCCACTTTCACTCCTGCATTATAAGGATCACCTGCTCCACCCGCGAGCGTCCGCCGTCGAGCTGGTGCACGTTGTGCAGAAAAGGCTTCGAGCCGGGAAAAGCCCGAACCAGATCCGGCCCTTACACGTCCGACTCCTACGGCGTCGTGAGAGCTCGGGCTGTGAGCCGCAAGCTTTCCTCTGCCCCTCAGACACAGACGGATACCCCCTAAGCGCCTTCGCCGCGCATCTAACGTAACGACTCCAAGAGCACAGCATCCTAAGGGTCAGCTGTGTGCTAGTTGCGGTAGGACGCGAGTTGAGATCTACACAATGGTGTCGGACCGAGGCTATGTCTAACCTTCCATGCCCACCCCGCTCCTTGTAAGCGATTTCAGGTGAAAAGAGGGGTAAGCTCCCTCTCCCGCCCGCAGAAGGTCTTCGCTTACATAGCGGTGCCTATGGTCGCGAAAGCTTCGCACCATACTCCAAAAACGTACGTGGACGCACCAAGGCGGGAGAAAGGACGCACCAGAGAATGCTTCTGGCGCCTCCCGCGAAGATCTGGTTGTGGTGTCCTCCCGGTGGGCTGAAAGAGCTTCGGGTTTCGGTTTGCATAAGATAATAGGATGACCCTCGCCAGCTACGCCTACGCCACAGACGCCATCAAAGCGCTGCCACAGCTGCACTAGAAGAGGTCTTTTCTTGATCCGGCTGTTGACACGCCTTTGACAATGAACCTCGGCACCACTGCCAAGGCTCTTTCTTTTTCTGCTATTTGCAGGACTTTCTCAAGTGACGGGACCCGGATTCGAACCGGGGACACCATGATTTTCAGTCATATTCCGAGGCCTTTATATATGCGGTAAATCCTTATAAGTAAGCGGATTTCTGTCCATAGAGTATCGTCATATACCGCCTAATGTTGCCGCTACTGTTGCCAGGCGCCGACACGAGTACCAGGGGCTTCTGCTGTGAAGAGTCTGCTGTTCATCTATGAGCATAAGGAGACCTGACGAGCGGCCTTAAGAACCGCTTTCCTGCTCATTACGAGTGATCGGCCAGGCGTTGCAGGGGTTTGCAGAGGCTTGCAAATCCCGCATAGATAAGCCTATTTCCTTTCCCTGCCTTGCTGAGTGTTGCACCGTATTGCGCTCCCGGTGGTATCAGAGTGGTATCAATAGGCCACTAGAGCATTAGCTCTGAGTGGTGTCCCTAGTCCGTACATTGTGCGCAGCCGACTCCTTTGCAAGCGAGGTTCACGTGTGGGGTACTCGCGGCTTACTCGTCAGGCCGTAGCAGCCCGCCGCGCAAGGCGCGCAAGACGGACTCGAACCCGCGACCTTCGGAGCCACAATCCGCTGACCCCCGTTTCTAGAGGTCGCTCCGCGTTACAGAATCGCTTTAGATAAGCCGATTCCCTTGTTCACAGTTACCCGACGTTACTGCGTGTTGCGCGCTCAGTGGTGTCAGTTGTGGTGTCAAATGAGCTCAGATCCTTGCGCTTGCAATACCGTCGGGTATGCCGAAGATCTCCAAAGATCGGTACAGGTCAGCTCCCAACGCTAGACAGCGATTTTGTCTAGACCAAGCCGAGGGTATACGGTCGCTTAGATCTCTCCTTCGGCGCCGGACCCGGTCAACCGCCGCTCCCACCTCCTCATGCGCTCCTCGGAGGGCCTCGGTGTCAGCAAGCTCACTACCACGAAGGCGACGAGGCTCGCCAGCATCCCCCATATTATGGGAGTGTTCGCGAAGAGGCCGTCCAGGACCATGAAGATCACCACAACGACGCTGCCTGCGGCCATGGACGCTAAAGCACCTGCAGCGGTAGCACGTGTCCAGAACAGGGCGCCCACTATGGGCACGAACAAGGCGCCGCTCAGGAGGTCGTAGGCCACCGTCAAGGCACCCACTACATCGCTTACGATCAGCGAGATAACGAGGACGACGATGCCGACGAGCAGGGTAGTTACGCGGCTCACCAATACTTTGTTGTGGTCGCCCCTGGCGATAAAGCCGGCGTAGACGTCATTGGCGAGAATGGTGGAGGAGGCGAGGAGGCCGGCGCTGGCGGTAGACATTACGGCGGCGAGCGCCGCGGCCAGGACCAGGCCAGTGATCCCCACAGGCAGGACCTCGGTTGTTATCCTGGCGAAGGCGTTGTCCGACGACCCGAGGTCGGGGAGGATCACCCGCGCCGCGGTGCCCACCAGGGCGCCTGCCAAGGCGTATAGCAGGCAGTAGACGCCTGCCGCAACGCTGCCCCAGCGTGCGATCGCGGGGCTGCGGGCGGTAAACACTCGCTGCCAGATGTCCTGCCCGATCATCAGCCCGAAGAAGAACAACAGGAAGTACGTGAAGATCGTCTGCCACCCGATCGCCGTGATGTCGAAGTAGGAGGCAGGCAGAGCCTCCTGCATCCCGGAGAGGCCGCCGGCCGCGAAGATAGAGAGGGGGAGCAACAGAAAGAAGATTCCGACCGTCATTATGCAGAACTGGATGATGTCCGTGAGGGTTATCGACCACATGCCGCCGGCCACCGAGTAGGCGACGACGAGGCCTCCGGCCACCAGTATCGCCACGCTGTACGAGAGAGGTAGTACGACGTTGAAGACGGTGCCTATAGCGATGGTGGAGGTCACCGCGATCATGAGGGCGTAGGCGGCAATGATGATCGCGCTGATCAGACGCGAGGCCGCCCCGTAGCGGTTCTCCAGCATCTCCGAGACGGTGTACACACCGAGTCTGCTGAGGCGGCTAGACATCAAGATGCCGAGGGCTATGATCCCCATCCCGATCCAGAAGACCAGCCACATCCCAGAGATGCCGTTGTCGTAACCCAAAGCCACACCACCGATAGTCGAGGCGCCGCCCAGCACCACGGCAGCCAAACAGCCAATATACATGAATGGTCCCAATCTCCGTCCAGCGACCAGGTAATCGTCGGCGCTGCGGGCCCGTCTTAGACCCCAGTAGCCGGCTCCGATCATGACGGCGAAGTAGAGGACTAGGACCACGAAGTCTAGGAGCTGGTTATCCAACGTTTCTCCTCCTCTGCGTACAGGGTGCGCTAGCCCTTAGTGACGAACCGAGGGTTCTCTACCGAAGCCGTGAGCCGATTCGTCCCGTCTACGGGCGGCGATCAAGCTCAACAGCTCGTAGGCTACGTTGGCCGCAAGGAAGGCCGTTATCTGTGCCGGATCGTAAGCCGGGTAGACCTCTACCACGTCACACCCGGCTATGTTCATACTTCCGAGTCCCCGTACGAACTCCTGAGCCTCACGGCTTGTGAAGCCCCCCACCTCCGGTGTCCCCGTGCCCGGCGCAAAGGCCGGATCGACAAAGTCCACATCAAAGGAGACGTAGACCTTCGAATCTCCTATCCTCTCACGAATCCGAAAAATGGTCTCCGATATACCTTGCTCTCGGACCTCATCCGTGCTTATGAGCTCGAAGCCCAGCTCCCTGGCGTCGTTCCAGTCACCGGAGTCGAAGAGCGAGCCTCGCATCCCGACCTGGATCGAGCGCTCGGTTTTCAGGAGCCCCTCCTCAACAGCGCGTCTGAAGGGTGTCCCATGCGTGTGCTTCTGGCCGAAGTAGGCGTCCCAGGTGTCGGGGTGACTGTCGAACTGCACGAGGGCCAACGGTCCGTGCACGGCGGCCGCTGCCCGAAGCTCCGGCAGGGCGATCGAGTGGTCGCCGCCGAGTACTATCGGGACGACGCCTGCGCGGTGAATGGACTCGAGTCCTTCCGCTATCCTCCTGTAGCTCTCCTCGATGTAGCCGGGGACGACGGGCACGTCACCGTAGTCTATGACCGAGAGGTGATCGAAGATAGAGACATCCTGAGAAGGGTTGTAAGGCCTGAGGAGGTGCGAGACGCTGCGGATGCCCTCCGGGCCGAAGCGTGCCCCGACGCGGAAGGTCGTCGCCGTATCAAACGGAGCTCCGACTATCGCAGCGTCGCTATTGTCGAGATCTCGGACGTTTGGCAATCGCATGAAAGTGCGCACCCCGCTGAAACGCGGTGTCTCGAACGAGTTGGCGGGTTCGTAGCGCCTCATATATATCTCCCTTATTGAGCCGGAATGCCGCCGCTTCCCCGCCCATATAGTGCCACAGATACCCTATGTAGCGCACTTACTCCGCCCACAGTTGCAACTATGAATATCGCTTACAAGCGAAATGGCACACCGGTGAACATGGACGCTAACGCCGCTTTCCGCGTACAGCCCGCTCCGATTTGGCCTTCTGAGCTGGTTCGACAACGATGGTAGAAGAGATGCTGGTTTCCGGAGCACGTGCTTGTGGTTGGGGGTGAGCAAAGGGACTCGAACCCGCGCCTTTCGCAGCCACAATCTGCCGACATCTGTTTCTGCGTGTTGCTGGATGTTCAAGACTGAGGAGACCCGCGCAGGCTAAGCGCCCAGCCTCAAGCGGTTCTCAGTGGTATCAGAATGCCCTCGACGCGACGCCCAGAAGATTGCCCTTACAGGATATTCGGCTTATCTACGCCGATTAGAGAGAGCCGACGAGCGGATTCGAACCGCTGACCTAATCTCATTACGAGTGTGCGGTCAACGATTGCCGAGCGTTGCACGAGTTTGCAAATCCCGCATAAATAAACGATTGGTTGTTCCCTCGTTTGCCTAGTATTGCAGAGTGTTGCGTCCGGGTTAGGGTCAAACTAGGGTCAAGTGGAGTCAGAAGTCTACGGCAGCTTGCGTAAGCGATGAGCTCGTGCGAGACTACCAGCAGCGAGCCTTGCGGCCGACCAGAACGGGCTATGCTGGACAGATTCCTGCCAGTGCGTAGGCGAACATCTTGGAGATGATGGTGGGCACCTTCTTCAAGGACGACGACTTCGAGTTCATGATGCTCAGTGCACTAGGGGCAACCTACCACAAGGGCGCCGATATCGGCGAGTGCCTCTCGGCCGCCGCCTCGATCGAGGACGGCGACTACGAGGGCTGGTATCATGCTTGGCTGGCGACCGCCGACCGGGTGCGAGGGTTCGCAGAAGGGAGCGCGGCCAAGGGGCACCAAGCGAGCGCCCGGGATGCGTTCCTCAGGGCCTCGCTGACCTATTATAAGAATGCCGCCTTCTTCCTCGACGGGACCGCTGATCCGTCGCGGACGTTGCCGACCTTTAAGGCGCACCGGGAGTGCTTCGACGCGGCGGCTTCGCGCTTCGATCCCCCGGTCGAGAAGGTCGAAATACCCTACGAAGAGACTACGCTCCCCGGCTACCTGTTCAAGGTGGACAACTCCGGCCGCTCCCGTCCGCTACTGCTCCTCAACATGGGCAGCGACGGCGACGCCACCGGCATGTACCTGGATGGCGCAGCGGCGGCCTTGGAGCGTGGCTACAATGCCCTTGCCTACGATGGACCGGGCCAAGGAGCGGCGTTATTCCTTCAGGGTCTCTACTTCAGACCTGACTGGGAGAAGGTCGTAACCCCGGTGGTGGACTTTGCTCTAAGCCGTCCCGAGGTGGACCCCGAGAGGACCGCGATCCTGGGGGTGAGTCAGGCCGGGTACTGGGTGCCCCGTGCGGTCGCCTTCGAGCACCGCATCGCCGCGGCCATTGCCGACCCAGGGGTCTTCGACGTCTCGACTTCCTGGACCACCCACCTCCCACAGGAAATACTAGAGCTCCTCGAAAAGGGTCAAAAGGAGGAGTTCGATAGGAACATGGAGGAGGGCATGCAATCTTCAAAGTTTCTGCGCTACACGTTGAGGTTCCGCATGGGACCTTACGGCACGGACTCGCCCTACGAGGCGTTCAAGATGGCTGAGCAGTATACGCTCGAAGGGGTGGCCGACAAGATCCGCTGTCCGATGCTCATTACCGACCCCGAGAACGAGCAGTTCTGGCCCGGCCACTCGCGCCAGCTGTACGAGGCCCTCACCTGCCCGAAGGAGCTCGTTTCATTCACAGCGGCTGAGGGTGCCAACTCTCATTGCGAGCCGAAGGCGCGGAGCTTGCGTGACCAAAGGATATTCGACTGGCTGGACGAAACCCTGGGGGTAAGTACGGCCTGAAAGCGGTATTCGCTGGGGCTAGGGCTATGCTTCGTAGCCGCAGTGACTGAATCACCCCTTCGCGTCTTCGGGCGTGACGCGCCCTACTACCTTGCCAATAATACGGGTCCGCCCCAAGAGAATCGTTTCTTTCCGCCGCAACTCCCTCACTTAGGCGCGGGGGAAAGAAACGACTCGAGGTTCATCGCTCGCCTTCAGAGCTCAGTCCAAAGTCACCCCAAAGCTCTATCAAGTCTACCCGGCGCCTTTGGCATCCCTTCTCCCCACCCGCCCGTCCTCGAAGCCTTAAAGCAATCTCAACGCGTGTTGGGGAGGCGACGATCGAGAGCGTTGGGAAACCTTGCGCGCTACTGCACGTATGAGAGACAAATGGAGGTGAAGATTAACGATGCGTGACCCTGGATTGGCAGCTGTTCTGAGTGCAATCATCCCCGGAATCGGGCAGTTCTATAACGGGCGCATCCTGGCCGGGATCTTGTGGCTGATCATCACGCCGGGACTTTGGATCGGCACTGGTGGCCTGCTCGGCTGGACCGCGCACGTCGTCTCGGCGTACACTGCCTACTCGTATGCCCGCGATCACCGGGTACGTGAGGCCTAGGATAAGAAACAGGCCCTAGTTAGATCTCGACCGGGGCAACCGGCGGATCGAGCAAAGGAGCACCATTACATTGGAGCGCCCTTATTTGGAAGGGCGAACTCCTTGGAGTGGCACTGGTATCTCTTAGGAGATCACGCCCCCACCCGAGTACATTCGAGGTGTCCTTCCAAGGCTCCCTAAACTCCTTTCAAGCCGACGCTGTGCCCATCGCGGACCTCCGCCCACCCCCGCCCATCCTCGCACCTTGAAACCAACTCTTACGCTTGCCGGGAAGTAAAGATCGCCGCACCCGCTTACGTGTTGGCAAGGCTAGGGAACCTCACGCGACTGGATGGTATCGCGCACCCCTAGCCGCAGAAATGACTACCGGAGGTGTCACCGCCATTGCCGATCAAGTCATCCGCGCCGACTAACTAGGAGGCGTCCGAGGTGCAAGTGGCACCGATGTACCGAAGCCCTTACACTCAGTTAGATGAGCGAAGAGCGCATTACACAAGAGGAGCTGAAGGTGCTCGCCGAGTACGGCAGGACTATGCTCAGTGTTCAGCTCTTCGAGCTTGCCTTGACGAGTTTCGTTCAGATTAACCAACCCGAACCTCCAGAGAAGGTGCCGTTGGAGGAGGCATGGAAGCAGCTGCAGCCGATCTTGGAGATGACGGCAGAACAGCTCAGGAAGGAACTTGAGAAGCAAGGCAGGGTCCCTGACGATCTGCTGGATGAGATACAGATTGCCGTGAGCACGCGCAACAAGCTGGCGCATTACTACCTGCTTGAGTTTAGGATGCGCAGCTTCTCCGCTGGTGGTGTACCCCGCGAAGCAATGGAGGAGATGGTGATGGTACGTGCGCTGTTCCAAGACCTGAATGCGAGGCTGGAAGCGCTCACGCATCAGCGAGCTAAAGAGCGCGGCTGGGACCGCAACGAACTTGGCGGCCTTAGTGAGGAGAATTTGCGAAGGATCGCTGCCGAAGTCGAATCTGACGAACAGTGATGAACTGTCGCCCCGGCCCGTAGGTCCTATCCACGGGCACCAATTGCATCGTCCCTTCCTCATCGAAACCCACCATCGTCACCTTACGCCCCACCTCTATCATGGGCTCGCCATCGCGTGGGTCGGTCTCCTTTGGGGCGCACGCAAGCACGGCTCGCCACAGCTCGCCCAATATTGTGAAGACCTCTTAACCTTCTATTCGCAGAAACGAGCTGCTCTTTTGATGGTTGCAGTACGGTGGCAGTAAGAAGCCCCCGGAACAATACTGGGGGCTTCCTTATCTCTCCAGGTCTACCTGCAAATCAACATATTATGAAAGTAGCGGGACCCGGATTCGAACCGGGGATGCCATGATTTTCAGGTCCGTCCCGGGTTCTGTTCCCTACCGTCGTCAGGCGCCGCAGGACGTAAACAGGGCGTCTGAGGACCTCGAGTTCGGACGATTCCGGCCGCTGCCACATGGCAGGCTGCTTGATGTCCGGGCACCAGCTCTTCGAGAGCCGGGACCTCTCCCAGGCAGCGGGGTTCTTGGGAGCCTGCCTCTCCCGAGCGCAGCACCGGACAGCGGGGGTGGAAGCGGCAGCCAGGGGGGATGTGGGCCGGATCCGGAGGCTCGCCGGTCAGGACCTCATGGGTCCGGCGGCGACCGACCTCCGGGGCCACGGCGAGCAAGGATTTCGTGTAAGGGTGCAAGGGCTCGGTGAGCACCGTCTGCGCCGGTCCGAGCTCGACGATCTTGCCCAGATACATGATTGCGACCCGGTCGGCGAGCGCCCAGGCGAAGGCGAGGTCGTGCGTTATCAGTACCAATGTCATGCCGATCTCGTCCTTGAGCTCGACCAACAGTTTGAGGATCTCACCCCGCACCGAAGCGTCCAGCATGGAGACCGGCTCATCCCCGACGAGTACCTGGGGCTCGAGCGCTATGGCGGCCGCGATGACCACCCGCTGGCGCTGTCCACCCGATAGCTCGTGCGGGTAATTGAGGAAGAAGCGCTCTGGTGGTCTCAGGCCAGCGCGCGCCAGGGCGCGCGCCACGATCTCCTTCTCGTCCCCCTGCAGACCGTGGATGCGTACGCCCTCAGCGACGGCCTCGTAGACGCTCTGGCGAGGGTTGAGAGAGCCCATCGGGTCCTGGAAGATCACCTGGACCTGGCGCCGGAACTTCCTCAGCTCCTCGCCCCTCAGACGCGCCGGGTCCAGACCGGAGATCGAGACCTTCCCCGAGTGCGGCTTGACCAGGCCGAGCAGCGCGCGGCCGAGGGTGGTCTTTCCGCAGCCGGATTCCCCGGCGATGCAGAAGACCTCGCCGGGATCGACGTGGAAGGAGACACCGTCCACCGCCCGCACCTCACCTCCGGAGCCGAAGAGACGCCGTGAGGCGAAGCGAACCTCCAGGTCCAGCACTTCCAGCGCCGCCGCGTGGCCCCGCGTTCCTTCCATCATCACGCCTCCTCCCTGGCGACGAGGTGGCAGGCGGCCAGGCGCGAGCCGTGCCGTTCCAGAGCGGGGTCTATCCGGTCGCAGGGCTCGAAGGCGGCGGGACAGCGGGGATGGAAGGCGCAACCCGGAGGTCTTGCCGCCGGGTCGGGCGGGTCGCCTGGGAGACCAGCAGGAACGCCGCGGGAGGCGGGGTCACCTACGACGGGGAAGGCGCCGACCAGGCATTTAGTGTAGGGGTGGCGGGGTGTCGTGAGGAGGTCAGAGGCGGAGCCTTCCTCGACGATACGGCCGGCGTACATGATGGCCACCCGGTCGGCGACCTGGGCGAGTACCGAGAGGTCGTGGGTGATGACGAGCAGGGCGATGTTCCTCTCCTCGCGGATCTGCGCCAGGAGGTTCAGGATCTGGGCCTGTATCATGACGTCAAGCGCCGTCATGGGCTCGTCGGCAATCACCAGCGGCGGGTCGCACGCCAGGGCCATGGCGATCATGACCCGTTGACGCATGCCGCCGGAGAACTCGTGCGGGTAGTCACCAGCCCTGCGCGGCGCGATGCCCACGTCGTCGAAGAGCTCTCGCATCCGGTCGCGGGCTTCGCTTCTGGAGACGTCTTCATGAAGCAGGATTGCCTCGACAACCTGGTCCCCGACCCGCTTCACCGGGTTAAACGCGTTCATGGCCCCCTGGAAGACCATGGATATTCCGGCCCACCGCAGCGCCCGCAGGCGCCCCGGTTTCGCGCCGACCACCTCCGTGTCCAAAAAGCGGATAGATCCCTCGACCGTCGCGTTGCGGGGCAATAGGCCTAGGCAGGCCAGCGCGAGCGTGCTCTTGCCGCACCCCGACTCTCCCGCGAGCCCCAGAGCATCCCCTGCACCCAGAGACAGGTTCACGCCCTCCACCGCCGGAGCGTTCACGCCCCGCACCTCGTACAAGACGCGCAGGTTTTCTATCTCGAGTAGGGTTCCGTTAGCTTCGTTCATCTCTTTCGCAGCCTAGGATCGAGGATCTCATCGAAGGCGTAGCCGCACATGGTAAACCCGAGCACCACCAGCACGATGCACAGGCCCGGCGGGACAAGGTACCACCAGGCGCCAAGAGAGATAGCGCCCTCGGCGAAAGCTGATTCCAGGATGCTGCCCCAGGACACGCTGAAGGGGTCGCCCAGTCCCAGGAAAGACAGGGTGGCCTCGGTGAGGATCGCTACGGCCACGACCAGGATGGTGTTGGCGAAGATCAGGGGGAACACGTTAGGGAGGATGTGGCGGCCGATGATCTGTCGGTCGCTGGCGCCGAGGGCCCTGGCACGCTCCACGTAGGGGCGTTCCCTGAGGGTCAAGACCTGGGCGCGCACCACCCGTGCGGTCCCCGGCCAGGTGACGATCCCGATGACGAACGCGATCACGAACAGTCCGCGGCCCAGGAGGGCGACGAGCACTATGGCCAGAGGCAGGAAAGGGATGACGAGAAACCAATCGGTCAAGCGCATGAGGATCATGTCGGTCCAGCCGCCGAAGTACCCGGCCGTTATCCCGACCAGGGCCCCGATCAACATAGATATAGCGGTGGCCAGGAACCCGACGAGCAAGGAGATCTGGGACCCCTGGATGACCAGGTCGAGCACCGAACGCCCCAGCTCGTCGGTACCCAGCCAGAATTGCGCCGAGGGCGGTTCCAATGGCGTGCCGGGCGCGTCGATCACCGAGAGCCGCGCCTCCGGGACCAGTACGTCCGCGGACATGGCCAGGATCACAAATACAGTCAGGATCGCCAGGCCTGCAACGCCCATCTTGTTGCTGGCGAAGAGCCGGGCCGCCGACTTGAACGCCTGGATGCGTCGCGTGCGGCGCACGGCCCTGGCGCTTCGGGTGGCCTGGGCGCTCACGCGCGACCGATTCTGGGGTCGAGCAACCCCAGCAGCAGATCCGCCGCCAGGTTGGCGAAGATCACCGCCACCGAGAACAGCAAAAATAAACCCTGCAAAAGCGGATAATCCGGTCCCCCATTGATAGCCCGGAACGTGAGCTGCCCGAGGCCGGGCCAGGAGAACACGGTCTCGACCGTGATCGCCCCTGAGACGATGAAACCCAGGTGCAGGGTGGCGAGCGTGACGACAGGCAGCAGGGCGTTCGGGACGACGTGTTTTCTGAGCACCAGCGCTTCGCGCATGCCTTTGGCCCTGGCGGTTGTTACGTAGTCCTCGTTCATCGCCTCGATAACGCTGGAGCGCATGATGAGGGCGTACTCGCCGAGCAGCGCCAGGACCAAGGTGAGCGCGGGCAGGAAGAGATGCTCCAGGGTATCGACGAGTTGCACACCCGCGGACGCGTCCGCCAGACTTGGGGTGGTCATGAACGAGGTCGGGAACCAGTCGAGGGCGACGGCGAAGCCAAGGATCAGGAGCATCCCGAGCCAGAACTCGGGCATCGCGTAGGTGACGAGGCCGAAGCCGAGAGAGGCTGTGTCCACAACACTCCCCCGGCGCCACGCGCCCCAGATGCCGATGAGCGTCCCGATGATCGTCGCGCCCACGGTCGCCACGCCCACTAGCAGGATCGTCGGCCACAGGGCGTTGCCGATCACCTCGGAGACCGGACGGGAGAAGACGTAGGAGATGCCGAGCTCCCCCCGTGCTGTGTCGCCGAGGTAATCGAAGAACTGTACCGCGAGCGGCCGGTCCAACCCCAGCTCCCTCTTGACCTCGTCGATGGTGGAGGGCGACACGCGCTGCAATCTGGTGAGCGTGCGCTCCGGGTCCCCTGGCAGGATGCGGAACAGGAAGAAGTTCAGAACCAGCACGAAGAGCAGGGTCCCTACCGCCCCGACCAATTTCCATGCGACATAGCGCGCGCGGCTCAGGCCCTGTCCTCCGCGCTCCTTCTCCGCAGGAGCACTACGACCACCACGATGATGGCCGCCCCGACGAGCGCCAGCCCGACATACACGAGCGGAGACGTACCGCCGCCTCCGCCGCCCGTCTCTTCGCTGGAGCTGAGCGGCCGCAGGTTCATGTAGGTCTCGGTGGTGAAAGTGAAGGCCACTTGGCCCGGGTCTGCGATCGTCGGGGTCTTGGTCCAGCCCTCAAGCCTGTCGATCCGCCAGGCTTCAGTCTGGTTGTCGTAGTAGAAGATCACGTACGGATTATCCTTGTAGGCGATCCGCTGCATCTCCTTTATGGTGGCGGCCCGCTCGTCGATGTCGAGCTGCTGTTTCTGCTCCTGGTACATCCTGGAGTAGGCGTCGTTGCACCAGAACGTATCCGACCAGCCCATGATCTGGTCGCAGGTCAGCACCGAGAGGATGAAATCGGGATCCGCTTCCGAGCCCCAGCCCCAGATGAACATGTCGTAGTCTGCGGCGTAGATGGCGTCGGTTAGGGCCGTGTCGCTTATGGCCTTGGTCTCCAGGCCGATCCCAGCCTCCTCGAACCAGTCCTCGATGAACTGCCCGGCAGTCACGGAGTCCTTGTCCTCGGAGCGCACGAACAGGCGCAGCTCCAGCTCCTCGCCGCCCTTGTCCACGGTCCCGTCGCCGTTCGTATCCTCCCATCCGGCCTCCTTCAGAAGCTCCTTAGAGCGTGCGGTGTCGAAGCCCTGGATCTCGGACTCGTCAAGCTTCAGGTGGTACTTGGCAAGGGCCGGGGGGACGAGGGTAGAGCCGGGTATTCCCTCGCCCTGCAGGATCTTCCCGGTCAGCTCCTTCTCGTCGATTGACCAGTTGATCGCCTCCCGCACCAGGGGGTCCAGGAGCGCCGGGTTACCTGTGGTCGTCTTGGGCGCGTCGAACTCCTCTATAGCCTCCGGTGTGGGCTCGTAGAGGTTGAAGCCGAGCTCGGTGAACCCGGGGTCGGGGGCCGAGTTGGTCTCGATGCCATCCTGGTTCTCGAGCGACCTGAAGAGGTTGATGGGTATCCCCGAGATGTAGTCCACGTCGCCGTTCTTGAGCGCCTGCACCATAGTGTCGTCGTTGTCGTAGAACTGGAAGATGATCTCGTCTAACTTGGGAGCGCCCCGGAAGTAGTCGGGGTTGGTCTCCAGACGCGCGAACTGGCCTTCCTTCCACTCCACGGCCTGGAAAGGCCCGGAGCCCATTACCGGTTCGTTCTTGAAGCTCTTGGTCTCTTCCGGGGGCACGTCCTCCCAGATGTGCTTGGGCAGGATGTAGACGTACGTGTTCA